>CAXMMZ010000096.1:0-10373 GCA_964194565.1 Arenicellales bacterium | reverse complement strand
TCGAAGGTACCGCCGTATTTACCGATCGAATCGTAAGGCGCCACGACCAGTGGCTCCTCTGGCAAACGCTCAGCGAGAGGCGGCAGATCTGGGTTGCCGCGAATGCGGGCATTCATCTTACCGATGTCCGGGTTTTCCGAGAATGTCAGTTTGCAACCTGCTGCTTTCTCGAATTCCGCCAGATCGAACTGCTGGGGGTACTTGCCTTTGATGCCCATGTCCTTGGCTACGGTAACGGCCGGACAGTCGGCGGCCAGTGCTTCGCTGACAATGCCGGCCTGCAGCATCATGAGCGCAACTCCGGCGTACGCCAGGAGCCAAAATTTCATATATTTCATGTGTTTACCCTCGATACTCCTAAGTTTGTTGTTTGCCAAATCAGGTCAAAACCACTGCGTCGCCAAACTACGGTACACGGCTTGCACGCCTTTGCTAACACAGGGGCGACTTCCGTCTCTGCCATCGGGTTAGTGATGACACGGCGGCCGTCCGCGAACCGTAGAATTCGTCGCAGAGCGCGCTCAGACTAATGCGAACCCTATTCGCTGTCAAATGCCCTTTACCGGCACAATTTCGTCTCGATTTTCTTTGATGGTCCGCTTGTGCCCGACCTGCTTCCATGGCGCTTCGCCGCGGTGGAGTCGGGCTTGTAGGCCTAGCCCGGATATTTCACGAAAGCGGACGATGTCTGATAAATCTTCTCAATATTTGAACCGGTTAGGTTCAGTTTTGAGGAACCCGCTCACTGTACCGTTTGTCCTGTTCAGATTCAGGAAAAATCGGGCTAAGTAGTTGGCGTCATCGCGTGTTGCGAGAACTCGCGGGGCGGTCCAAATCCTTGCGTATAGCGGCATTATTCGAAGTAATTACAAAGGCAAATCCTGCTATAATTATTGGGAAATCTCAATCTGGGAAGACTCAAAATTAGCGCGATGTCACGCTACGCGCGGACCGACCCGGCTATCGACATGCGCACATCACACAATACGGCGGGGAACCAATAGATGGGAGCAGACGAACGCCGAACGGGATTTGAACGACGGCAATCGAGAGAACGCCGCAAAGAATCCAAAAAACAAACCGACATGCCTGAACGCCGTAGGCGAAAGGTACGCCGGACCTGGAAAGATCGCCGACCGCCATCCGGATAGAGTGATATTGTGATGGCGGCAACGCATTAACTACGGTTAGGAAGCACACACGATGACGCCCGTTGAGCGTCGTTCCGAAAGAAACCGACGGGGTTACAAGAATCGGCGCGATCCCAACGACTTGAGTTATCGTTATCCTGACCGTCGAAGCGGCCGCGATCGGCGCACTGGCACCGATCGACGCAGGGCCGATTAAACCGAACGCGAAACGTACGGCGCTGTAGTGGAGCGGCGTCGTATTCGCGGTTAATAATGCATTTGCCGCAAAACCTCCAACCAATCCATTAACCTACGCATACTACGACCTCGAAGTGGGGAGTTACTGCGGGCTCGTTAGCAACGAGGTACAAGCCGAGTTTGTACAAGAATCGCAGCGCCTCATACGAGCGAGACGATATCGATCAAGCCGGGATCGAGTCAGTCCGCATGCTCGCGTGCAAAACAGCATATTTGGAGTGGCAGAACCGCGGCTTGGGTGGCTTCAGGAATTGGTGCCGCACCGAGGGACAAGCCGCCGCGCACCGATTCGTCGCATTATCGCCGTAACATCACGACGTCTGTTGCGGTTGAATCACCCCGTCAGCCTATCGACCGCGCCGCCACGCTTAGGTTTTTGAGTTTAGCCACAGCACGCTCGCGACCGAGCAATCCCAATCCGCAATCCGGCGCCGCAATGAGTCGTTTTGCATCGATATGTTCGAGCGCCAAACTCAACCGCGCGCGGATTTCCTCCACGCTCTCGACGTGGCTTTTGGCGATAGCGACAACGCCTAAGATAATTGTGGTCTTTGAAAACTTCTCCAGCAACGTCAAATCGTTATGTCGATGCGCGTCCTCGAGCGACACGGCATCCACACTGGAGGCGTCGATATCGGCTGCGAGGCGGGAGTACGAATCGGGATCGGCCTTGGGATAGTTCGGACGGTCTAAACGGTCGGGGTAGCCGCAACATATATGCACCGTACGTACGACCTCCGGGGGACAACCGTGAAACGCGCGTTCTAGGTTCTCTACCCCATATTCCAACGCCGCGTCGGGCCGGCGCGCGAATACCGGTTCGTCGATTTGAATATGACGGCAACCGGCGTCGGCCAAGGATAACACCTCCTGGTTGAGCGCCGCGGCGAGGTCGGCGCCGAGCTTATGAGGTGCTTGGTAGTACGTATTCGCAGTCGTATCCGCGATGGTCATAGGCCCGGGCAAAGTAATTTTAACCGGCCGATCCGTGCACGATTGAGCTCGACGGTAGTCCGCTGCCAAAAAGTGATCGCGGGCACGAACCCGTGCCACGATCGTCGGCAAACGCGCCGAATACGCACCATTACGCACCGGTGTTTCGGTCAAGTTCTCGAAGTCGATACCATCGATATGCCGGCAGTGGTAATGAATATAGTTTTCCCGACTCACTTCTCCATCGGTGGGTATATCGATGCCCGCCTGTACTTGATCGCCAATCACTTCGGCAACTCCGCGACTTAATATTGATTCAAGATCGGCGCCAAGCGCCGCGGTCGCGGATTCCCAAGCCAATGTTGGATCGGCGGTATCTGGACCCGAAGGAATATTGAACCAATCCGGTAGCGTGACGTAATGAGGCTTCGGATAGGCGCCGATACAAGTTGTCAATAATTCCATGTCGCCGGATTCTAGAGAGAACTTAAGACGTCCCGTAAAATGCCGCAAAGCTCGTCGACGTGAGCCCGTTCGCTGATTAGCGGCGGCGCAACAACAGCCGAATCGCCAGTCATTTTTACGTGCAATCCGGCCTTCCATAGACGTTTTTGCACGTCCAGCCCCCTCGAGCCCGGCGGGTTGCCGCCCGGATCGACATCGATACCCGCCAGGAGCCCATAGCCACGAATATCGGTAATCGTAGGAATGTCGCTAAGCGCGAACACCGATTCAAGAAAATACGGCGACAATTCAGCGGCTTTGTCGAACAACCCCTCGCGGTCATAGATGTCCATGGTCGCGAGTCCGGCGGCGCAGGCTGCGGGATGACCCGAATAAGTGTAGCCGTGGAACAGCTCGATGGCTTTGTCGGGTGAGGCACTCATCACGGCATCGTGGACACGGTCGTGGACCGCCACGGCTCCCATGGGTTGCGCCGCATTGGTCAGCGCTTTCGCCATCGTCATGATGTCCGGTGTGACGCCAAAACTCTGCGCGGCGAATGCCTTGCCGGTGCGTCCAAAACCGCAGATCACTTCGTCGAACACGAGCAAAATACCATGTTGGTCGCAAATCTCGCGCAAACGCTGTAAATAGCCCACCGGTGGCACCAAACAGCCGGTCGATCCCGCAATCGGCTCAACGAAGCAGGCCGCTATCGTATCGGCGCCAAAGTTCTGCACGATGCGCTCGAGATCGTCCGCAAGCTCGGCACCGGTCTCAGGCTGACCCTTGACGAATCGATTTTCCGGCAACCAGGTATGACGCATATGGGCGATACCGGGAATCCCCAACCCAAATACCTGACGGTTCTTTACCATGCCGCTCAGTGCGGTACCGCCGAAATTCACGCCGTGATAGGCGCGCTCGCGGGACACGAACCGTTGTCGCTGGCCTTCACCGCGGGCATAGTAATACGCCAGCGAAATCTTCATTGCGGTGTCGATCGCCTCCGATCCCGAGTTCACAAAGAACACGTGATCGATACCGTCTGGCGTGAGTGATGCAACACGTTGCGCCAATTCAAATGCCAGCGACTGACCCGTTTGGAATGGCGGTGCATAGGCGAGTTCCTTGAGTTGCGCATAGACCGCATCGGCAATTTCTGTACGACTGTGACCGGCAGCACAGCAAAACAGACCCGACGACCCATCCAGCAACTTCTCGCCAAGATGGTTCCACATGTACACCCCTTCGCTTCGCTCCACTATGCGTGGGTCCGCTTTGAAATCCCGATTCGAAGTGAACGGCATCCATTGATAATCAAGCGCAACGTTTGGTTTCATCGGTTTCGGCCCTTTGAGCGTGGAATCGGCTCGATAATTGTCTATGAAAATGACGGGTCTGTGAATGACGCAGCGGCACAATACCACCTGCAGTTGCTTGTTTCCGCCTGAATCAAACAATAGACTCGCAGCCTATACGCGAATAGGACCAGATAAGCCTGCCGCTTTAGGCCAGACCATGCCCGATCAGCTATTCCGCCTACCCGCCGATTCTCATACCAGTCTGCAGTGCCGAATTCGCGAAATGCTGGTCGGTGCGATTCTCGACGGCCATTTACCAGCCGGCAGCGCGGTACCATCCGGGCGCAAGCTCGCGCGCCAACTCGATGTGGCGCGCAATACTGTCGTGCTGGCTTATCAACAACTCGTGGACGCCGGCTATCTCGTGTCCCGCGAGCGCAGCGGTTATTACGTCAGTGAGGATATCCTTAACGGCCACGCCTTGCGGCACCCAGTACAACCATCGGCCGACGCGGCCAACACCCGTGATTGGACCCGACGCTTGCGGATCCACCCGAGTGCTCAGCGCAATATCGTCAAACCGCGCGACTGGCACCGATTCCGCTATCCGTTCGTGTACGGCCAGATCGATCCCACACTGTTTCCTATCGCCGACTGGCGCGAGTGCTGCCGGGAGGCGGTCAGTGTGCAGGCCATTCGCGATTGGTCTCAGGACCGCGCTGACAGCGACGACCCACTACTCATCGAGCAGATTCGCACCCGGGTGTTACCGCGCCGCGGCGTGTGGGCCGATTCCGACGAGATCCTAATTACTTTGGGCGCACAACACGCTCTGTACATCTTGGCGGAGTTGCTGCTCAATCGACATTCCGTAGTCGGCATCGAGGACCCCGGCTATGTCGACGCGCGCAATATTCTCTCCATCAGTTCGGCCAATGTGCACGCTCTGGCCATCGACGACAACGGCTTGATTGTGGGGCCACATCTCGACCACTGCGACTGTTTGTACGTGACTCCAAGCCACCAATCGCCGACCACGGTCACGATGCCGCTGGCGCGCCGTGAAGCGTTGCTGGCCCACGCCAATCGGGCCGATTTTGTCATCATAGAGGACGATTACGAAAGCGAAACGAACTATGTAGACGATCCTACACCAGCGCTAAAGAGCATGGATAGCGGCGGCCGAGTCGTCTACATCGGCAGTCTGTCGAAAACCTTGGCGCCCGGCCTGCGGATGGGTTACATGGTGGCGCCGCGGGTGCTCATTCACGAAGCGCGCGCACTGCGGCGACTCATGTTGCGTCACCCACCTAGCAACAACCAGCATATCGTCGCGCATTTTTTGAAACGCGGCCACCACGACTCGCTGGTACGGCGTTTAAGTCATGCCTATCGCGATCGATGGCAGGTCATGGGTGAAAGCCTGACCCGCTATCTCCCCAACGCGTCACAGATTCCGACCTTTGGCGGCACCTCATTTTGGGTGAGCGGGCCGGATAGTCTCGACGCGCGGCAATTGCAAAACGACGCCTTGCCGCACGGAATCGTGCTGGAGCCGGGCGACATATTTTTTATGGGAAATGCGCCGCCCCGCCACTTTTTCCGGCTTGGCTTTTCGTCGATTGCAGTAAATCGTATCGCGCCCGGCATCGCCCAGTTGGCCCAACTTATCGACACCCTTAGCTAGCCCGGACATTTCACCAAGGCGGACCGTTGATGAATTATCCGGGCTAGCCACCCCCATGCGACTCCGCTGGCGCAGCGCAAATCCCACGACTGGCCCTACCGGGGTTTTGAACCAACCTCTACCCTTGCCCGGCTCGGCTAGGCTCGCGCCTAGCCGCCTATCCACATCTAGCCCCGATATTTCACGAAGGCGGACCATGGGCCAAGAATTTTCGCAATATTTGAGCTGGTTAAGTCGCATAATGAGCAACTTAGCCGCAGTGCAGTTCGTCCTGTTCGGAGTTCCCAGAAAAATCGGCCGTCGTATTCGGCACGATCCCCCTTGATCCATAGCTACGGCTATGCATCGGACAAGCGATCGCACCGACTACTTGGCCCAATTTCCCCTGAACTCCGAACCCTTCATGAATTATCCGGGCTAGCAATCAGTTTGAGGTGCACTCCCAATGTTAATCGGCGTCCCCAAGGAGACTAAAAACCACGAGTACCGAATTGGGCTCGCGCCCGGCAGCGTCCGCGAAGCCGTCGGCCAGGGCCACCGCGTTCTGGTCCAGAGCAACGCCGGCAAGGGCATCGGATCGACCGATGCCGAGTACCAAGCAGCCGGCGCAGAAATCGCCACGTCGGCCGCCGACATCTTCAGCCAAGCGGACATGATCGTAAAGGTCAAAGAGCCGCTGGCGGACGAACGCAAGATGCTGCGGGCCGGCCAGGTGCTGTTTACTTATTTGCATCTCGCACCCGATCCAGAACAAACGCGGGACCTCGTCGAAAGTGGGGCCATCTGCATCGCGTACGAAACGGTCACCTCGAAACTCGGAGGATTACCATTGCTGGCGCCGATGTCCAAAGTCGCGGGCCGTATGTCGATCCAGGCAGGCGCCTATTGCCTCGAGCATCCTCATGGTGGACTGGGGATGTTGCTGGGTGGCGTACCGGGCGTCGACCCCGCCAAAGTCGTGGTGCTGGGTGGCGGTGTAGTGGGCGTTCATGCGACCCATATCGCGGTGGGCATGGGTGCCGACGTCTGGGTTATCGATCGCAACCCGGATGTTTTGGACGCACATTGGAAGCAATTCGGCCGCACCACCAACAGCGTGTTTTCGACCCGCGAATCTATCGAGCATCACGTACTATCAGCCGACCTGGTGATCGGCGGGGTGCTGATCCCCGGTGCCGCCGCGCCCAAGCTAATCACCGCCGATATGGTGCGGCGCATGAAACCCGGTGCGGTATTCGTCGATGTTGCAATCGATCAAGGTGGGTGTTCGGAAACCTCCCGCCCGACGACCCACGCCGAACCGACCTATGTGGTCGATGAAGTGGTGCATTACTGCGTCACCAATATGCCCGGTGCGGTACCGCGCACCTCCACGTTCGCGTTGAACAACGTTACGTTGCCCCATGTGCTTGCGTTGGCCGACAAAGGTTATAAACAAGCATTATTGGACGATTCGCATTTACGGGCCGGCTTGAACGTGCACGCTGGGCGAATCACCTGCAAAGAAGTGGCGGACGCATTGGGATACGAGTATCAAGACCCGATGGATGCATTGTCTTAGGGAAGCTCTGCATAGGTCTGGGCGAATCAAATTGGGAATCAAAATGGTCAAGATCAAGGCGTGAATCGCCAGTAACGCTACCGCATCCCTGCTCACGCCCCTCACCTGCGTCCATGTAGGCGACGCAGAGATTGAACATTTTGAACCCAAGTTTATCGTTCATGACTTTCGCAGAGGTTCCTTAAGTAGTGCAGTGACAATATCCAACAGGTTCGAACGAACCAAAGTTACGCTATCAAAAATTCACTGAGGATTTCGCTATGACCCGTATGACATCGAGCGAAGCGTTCGTCGAAACGCTCGTCTCCAATGGCGTTACTGACGTATTCGGAATCGTCGGTTCGGCCTATATGGACGCGTTGGATATCTTCCCCGCCGCTGGCATTCGCTTCATTCCCACCGTTCATGAGCAAGGTTCGGCACATATGGCCGACGGTTACTCACGGGTCAGCGACCGACACGGCGTGTGCATCGGACAAAACGGTCCCGGCATTACCAACTTTGTGACGGCGATCGCCGCCGCTTACTGGGCGCATTCGCCGGTCGTCGCGATTACACCGGAAACCGGTAGCGGCACGATCGGACTTGGCGGATTCCAGGAAACCGAACAGCTGCCGATATTTTCAAAAATTACCAAGTATCAAGCCCACGTGAACGGCCCCGGCCGGATGGCAGAACTCACGGCGCGTGCATTCGATATGGCGATGGCGGAACGCGGCCCGACCCAGCTCAATATTCCGCGCGATCACTTTTACGGGGACGTCGATGTCGATATCGCGCCGCCGCGACGTGTCGAGCGCGGCGCCGGCGGTGAGCAAAGCCTGGACGACGCGGCCGCGATGTTGGCCGATGCAAAGTTTCCGGTTATCGTCTCCGGCGGTGGCGTGGTGATGGCAGGCGGCGTGCAGGATTGCGTCGAACTCGCGGAACACCTTAACGCACCCGTCGTAAACAGCTATTTGCATAACGACTCGTTTCCGGCCAACCATCCGTTGTGGTGCGGGCCGCTCGGCTATCAGGGCTCCAAAGCCGGTATGAATCTGATCCGCCAGGCGGACGTCGTGCTGGCACTAGGCACCCGTTTAGGCCCGTTCGGCACATTGCCACAACATGGCATCGATTACTGGCCGAAAGACGCCAAAGTCATCCAAGTAGATTCCGATCATCGCATGCTTGGTCTGGTCAAACCGATCTCGGTAGGAGTATGCGGCGACGCCAGTGCCGCGGCCAAAGCGTTGCTGTACCGGCTGCAGAATAAAGAACTCGCGTGCCACCGCAATCGCGATGATCGCAGCGCGGAAATTAAGCGCCAAAAAGAAACGTGGGAATCCGAATTGGACGGCTGGGCCGAAGAGCAGGACCCGTGGAGCCAGGAAATGGTGAAGCAAGATCCCGGTTTGCTGCATCCGCGGCAGGTGCTGCGGGAACTTGAAAAAGCGATGCCCGATAACGCGATGATCGCTACCGATATCGGTAATATCTGTTCGGTATCGAACAGCTATTTGCGATTCAATCAACCCAATAGTTTTTTCGCGGCGATGAGTTTCGGTAACTGCGGTTACGCATTTCCCACCATCATGGGTGCCAAGGTCGCCGCACCAGACCGCCCGGCCGTGGCCTACGTCGGCGACGGCGCTTGGGCGATGAGCATGGGCGAGATTCTGACCTGTGTGCGCGAACGCATCGCCGTGACTCCGGTGGTATTCAATAACAAGCAATGGGGTGCAGAAAAGAAAAATCAGGTGGATTTCTACGCGACGCGTTTCGAAGGCGTGAATCTGGAAAACCCGAGCTGGGCCGACGTGGCGCGTTCCATGGGGGCACAGGGCGTGACGGTGGAGCGCCTGGAAGACGTCGGACCGGCCCTGCAGAAAGCCTGTGACGATCAAAAAGATGGCAAGACCACGATTGTCGAGGTCATGTGTACCCGTGAATTGGGCGATCCGTTCCGACGCGACGCACTGTCTAAGCCGGTTCGTCATCTGGCAAAGTACAAGGACTACGTATAGAGCTGTTGCCGGAACCGGATCGTAACTCCGCCCGCCGGTTACGGCACCGCGGTCACCGTATGGACTCGGTGACCGTGTGTTGCCACAGATCGCACCGATCCATCAATTGTTTCCGCCGCTAATCAACTAACCGGCAATGACCAACGTCATCGCGCGTTGCCAAGCACTGGCGCGTAATCGCTCGCGCCGCGTGGCGTTACCCGAGAGTACCGAGCCGCGCGTACTCGAAGCCGCCGATCGATTACGCCGGGACGGTATCGCCGAAATCGTATTGATCGGGGCAGCCGCCGATGTGGGCAGCGCCGCGCAACGAGCGGGTATTTCACTCGACGGCTTCACGATACTTGACCCAGCACATAGCGATTATCTGGAACCGTTCGCAATGGCGTACGCCAATGGTCCGCGGCGCACCGATATTAAGATTGCACGCCGCCTGTTGCGCCGCCCGTTGTTTTTCGGCGGTATGGCAGTCAGTCAACACATTGCCGATTGCATGGTGGCAGGTGCCGTCAATCCGACATCGAGGGTGATCGAAGCCGGGCAGATGACAATCGGTCTCGCCGCCGATATTCATACGCCTTCGAGTTATTTCTTGATGGTCGTGCCCAATTTTGACGGGCGATCTGAGCGCACATTCGTATACGCCGATTGCGCGGTCAACATCGAACCCGATGCCGAGCAACTGGCCGACATCGCAATCGCGTCCGCCGCCAGCGCGAGCAAGCTCCTAGATGAACCCATCCGCGTCGCGATGTTATCGTTCTCGACGACTGGTAGTGCCCAGCACAGCAACATCGACAAGGTGACTGAAGCCGTCGCGATCGCCAACCAACGCGCGCCGGGAATCGCGATAGACGGAGAGTTTCAAGCCGACAGCGCATTAATCCCGCGGGTCGCGGAGCACAAGGTCAATCGCGATAGTTCCGTCGCAGGTCAGGCCAACGTATTGATTTTTCCATCGCTGGAATCGGGTAATATCGCCTACAAGCTAACCCAATACATGGCTAATGCCCGCGCTATTGGCCCATTCCTGCAAGGTTTCGCCAA
>CAXMMZ010000095.1:0-3092 GCA_964194565.1 Arenicellales bacterium | reverse complement strand
CGTGGGCCTGATGGCGTGCGTTGAGTGCGTAATCAGTCAGGACAGTAAGGACCCATTGTCGTTGGATTACGAGATCGGCGATCGCATCGACCGCCACTGCCAGCGGCTGGGGCTGATTGTACGACCACTCATCAATATGTGTGTGATGTCGCCGCCGTTGATCATATCGAGACCACAAATAGACGAATTAGTGGGCATTCTTCGCCAAGGGATTGTCAATACGATGGAGGATGTTCGGCGCGAGGGGTTATGGTCGCCGCCGACCGAATAGTTCCTTAGCCCGGAAATTTCACGAAGGTGGACCATGTACCAGAAATCTGCGCAATATTTGAAACATTACCCCATTTTTTAGGGTACGGAACCTGCGCGCAGCCTGTCCTGTTCGGATTCAGGACAAATTTGGCGTCGTATCCGGCACGATCCTCCTTGATCCATAGCTATGGCTATGCATCCGAGGACGATCGCACCGACTACTTAGCCCAATATCCCCTGAAATCCGAATCCTTCATGAATAATCCGGGTTAGTCGCAACCTGCTCGCTTTTGGGCGTGAAGACTGACTATTTTGCCGCACTCGTTAAGATCAGCGCCGCGTACGGTCCCTAGTGCGGGCGGAATATCGGTTAATATGGCGCAGAGCGTGGGTTTAACGACTCAGCGTCGAGGATGATTTGGCGAAATGGTGATTCGATCTATGGTATTTGCATCTAGTGCGGACAATATTCGGCGCATTACCGCTGCGTTCGTAGTTGTATGGGCTTTCGGTTTGCCACTGCTATCCGCTGCGGCGAGTGATTTGCCGGAATCGAGCGGCGATGTGATTCTGATCGTTGAAGGGAATATTCGGTCTACTAATGGCGCCGGGCGCGCGCAGTTTGACCGTGCGATGTTGGGGATGCTGGGGTCGCACCATATATTCACCAGTACGCCATGGACCGATGGTGTGATCGATTTCGAAGGCGTATTGATTTCGGATGTATTGGCCGCGGTCGATGCTCAGGGCACGGCACTGGAAGCCACCGCCCTGAACGATTACAAAGTAAAGATCGATGTTGCGGATTTGCAAAAATACCCCGTTATCATTGCCATGAGTGCCGACGGAAAGCCGCTCACGCGCCGCGACAAAGGCCCGCTGTGGGTTATCTATCCGTTAGACGATTATCCAGAAATCGAGCATATGGGAAAACTGTGGAACATGATCTGGCAACTCAATCGAATTGTCGTGCAATGATTCAACGCATTCGTGAGCATGTTCTTTATGGCACGCTGTCGGTCGTGTTGTTGGCATTTGCTGCGGCCGCTTTTTTCGGCGTGCACCGACTAAGCGAATCCCAACAGTCGTTAGGTCAACGGCTCCCGGGTGAATCCTTATGGGCGGCTACGCAAACCGAAATCGAACTACTGCACTTATCAGCGGCGCTGTCGTCGTTTATGCAGGGCGAAACCGATGCCGAGACGATCGCTCTGCGGGTCGATATTTTTTGGAGCCAAGCCCGTTTGCTGGAAAGCGGCGACATCGGTCGTTCCATCGCTGTCCTACCCGGGCACTCGGGTACGCTCCAAGCATTGCGAGACACACTCGATAACGTCGACAGATTACTGCCGCAGCTCGAGGAGGGAGCAATCGATGCGGTAGCGGTGGCGCAGCAGATGCGTGCGCAATTGGAGACGCTTAGGGCACCCCTGCATGCGTTGTCAATCGACGTAGTGCAATCTGACGGAATTGCGAGGTCAGCGCGAATCGCAAGTACGCTCGATATTCTTCGTGATGTTGCGTGGTTTTTCGTCGCTGCATTGATCAGTGCCGGTGTAATTGGGCTGGGGCTCGTCGTTGGGCGTCGTAAGTTGCAGCGGGAAGTGCGGAATCGCAGGCGGGCGGAAGGCACGTTGCAGGAGCGCGATGCACAATTGCGGGATGCGGCGCAGATGGCGCACCTTGGTTATTGGAGTTGGGACCATGTGGCGAATACCTACCTGAATGTGTCGCAGGAGTGCGCGGCGATATTCGGCTATTCCACCACCGAAGCGCTTCTGGCGCGACAAACGAACTGTAAAGATCGCTTTAGCGCCGTCCATGTAGATGATTGTGCGAACGTTCGGCAAATACTCGCGTCAGCGTCTCCCGAAAGCGGCCGCGTTAGCATCGCCTATCGAATTCTAACCGCGGCGGGTCGAGTACGGCACGTCCGGGAGATCGCCGAGTATTTTTTCGATAATGGCGGTCGGCTCATCCGCTCGTCCGGGACATTGCAGGATATCACCGATTCGCACCGTGCTGAGGAAGCCTTGCGGGAGAGCGAAGAACGATACCGGCACATGATCGAACATAGCCAGGGATTAATATGTATCCACGATATGGGCGGCACAATTACGTTGGTAAACTCGGCCGTTGCGCAGGCGCTTGGATTCGAACAGAACGCAATGATTGGCCGTCGTCTTATCGAATTTGTAGCACCATCGGCGCGAAGTGATTTCGACGAATACCTTCAACGCGTCGCGGTACAGGGTAGTGATTCAGGGTTGCTGCGAGTTCAAACTGCCGACGGGGAGGAGCGGGTGTGGGCGTACAGAAACACGGTCTATAACCCCACCAATCAACCGCCGCATGTTTTGGGGAACGCACAAGACATTACCAAGTTGGTGCAGACCGAGCAAGAGTTGCACTTCGCCTTGCAGGAGGCCGAACGCGCTAGTCATGCCAAATCGGACTTCTTGGCGCAGATGAGTCATGAACTACGCACCCCGATGAATTCCATTTTGGGATTTGGTCAACTAATCGACTCCGATCGAGAGACACCACTCGACGATCGTCACGCCGCAATGATGGACCGCATCCTCGATGCCGGCCGTCATTTATTGGGGCTGATTAACGACGTGTTGGATTTGGAAAAGATCGAACGCGGCGGCGTCGATGTGCGCATGGGAGTCGTGAGCGTACCGGAATTGATGAGAGAGTGTATCGAACTTAGTCAGAGTGCCGCCGTGCCCTCTACTGTGACGATCGACAATCACCTTGCACAAGCCGGTTGCCCATCAGTATGGGCGGATGAGATTCGGCTAAAGCAAGTGTTCCTGAATCTGCTGTCCAATGCG
>CAXMMZ010000094.1:0-9076 GCA_964194565.1 Arenicellales bacterium | reverse complement strand
CACAGATTACATTGCGATTTCTGATCGAATACCATCCAATTGAGCGAGCAGTGCGACGGCCGCGGCCTCTACCCGCAGGATGGCGGGACTCAACCGGACCCTAATAGCGCCATAATCATCGAACGTTCCGAGTTCGGCCGCGGTGAAGCCTCCTTCGGGGCCCACCAGCGCGCTGATCCGACCACTCGTGGGCCTCAATTGCGGGTCCAACTCCGCGACCGGGGTGCCATGCGGATCCGCCACCCAGAGCCATTCACCCGACGCCATATTGGCTGCCACGGCGGCCGGATCGGACACCGCATTGATAACCGGCAGGTACGCACGGCCGGATTGTTTACAGGCTTGGGTCACGACACGGCGCCATCGCTGTAACGCCGCCGCGCTGACTGGGGTCACACTGCGTTCGCAGCGCAATGGCGTGTACATCGACATCCCCAATTGCGTCGCCATATCCAACAGCACGGTCTGGCGATCGCCTTTCGGAACCGCTGCGGCGAGATGCACGCTAAGCGGCGGTGCCGCTACGGTCGCACAGTGTTCGATACGCACGACGCAACCGCGCGTGCGCGACCCGGCTTCCGCGATCTGGGCCTGCGCGATACCACCGCGCCCATCCATCAACTCTACCCCGTCGCCCGACTGCAAACGCCGTACGCCGACGGCATGACGTGTTTCGCTCGGATCCAACGACAGATGTTCACCGGCGACAGGCAATTCGTCTACATAAAAGCGTGGCGGCGCGCTCATAGCCTTCCACAACGATTCAGTAGATACGCGTCGTAGCGCGCGAGCTTACCGGCAAAACTCAAAGTGGGGTTCGCTACGAGAGGCGGAGCATGCAACGGTCGTTTCACCACCACGCGTTGCAGCGCGATTTGAACGGCCGCGCTAAATAACTGCTCACTATCATCGTCGTCACCGACTAACGCCCGCAGAAATTGCAAGTCCTTTCCCGGCAACGCGGAGCCGTGCCGTTTACGGGGGTACATCGGGTCCAGATACACGACATCAGGCCGCGGTTGCAAGGACCACAACGCATCACAACTATCGCGTTCGTAAGTTGCCAGGTCAGGGTATCCCGCACGCGACAGCGCGTCACGCAACAACGCCGCCGCCACCGGTGAGCGCTCGATCGCGACGACGTGAAACCCCATTCGCGCGAATAACAAAGTGTCACCGCCAAACCCCGCGGTGGCATCCACAACGCGCCGAGCACGGCGCCCGACGGCACGTGCTAACGGATCGCGGCGCGTGATTCGCCCACTCTTTCGATTAATGTTCACGAGCAACACACCCATGTCCGGAGTGTGTACCGCGCGAAGCTCCAGGCCGCGCACCGTATGCTGCAAAACAAAATCGTAGTCACGCTCCTGCGCCGCAGCGTCCAGCACCGGAACCTGTAAGCGCTGTGCAAGTGCGGCGCTTCGATCACTCGACTCACTACCGGAAGCGTCGGCCCGCACCGCAATCCGCCGCTCACCGGGCTCGCTGTTGGCACCGCGTTCGTAGGCCGTATCCATTGTGGCTTCGCCGCCAGGCACGCCGTTATCCAATGCTACCGTCATGACTGCGCATACAAATGGCAAGCGACCGTATGGCCGGTATCTGTAATGGTCGTAACCGGTGGCGTCGTGCGGCACCGATCGAGCACTTGCGGGCAACGGGTGTGGAACGGGCAACCGGTCGGCGGATCCAACGCGGAGGGCACCTCGCCTTCCAAGATCGTAGTAGTGGGCGGGCAGTTCGGGTCGGGGATCGGATTCGCATCGATAAGCGATTGTGTATACGGGTGCATCGGAGTCGTAAAAATCCGCTCCACATCCGCGCATTCGACCAATTTTCCGAGGTACATGACGGCGACGCGGTCCGCAATTTGCCGAACCACGTTCAGGTCGTGGCTGATAAACAAATATGCGAGTCCCGCATCGCGTTGCAGTTCGCTCAGTAAATTCAGAATCTGTGCCTGCACCGACACGTCCAAAGCCGACACCGCCTCGTCGCAAACCACAAACTCCGGCCCCAACGCCAATGCGCGCGCGATGCCCACGCGTTGCCGTTGTCCGCCCGACAGTTCATGGGGAAAGCGGCGTTGGAAACTCGTATCGAGTCCCACTCGCTCCAATAATCGGTCGACGCGGCGGTGCGCCTCGGTCTGCGACGCGCCTTCGTGCACGCGCATCGACTCACCGATAATTCCTCCGACACTGATACGCGGATTCAACGAGCTGTATGGGTCCTGGAATATTATTTGCAGCTTGCGCCGGAACTCACGCAGCTGCTTGGTATTTAACGTTCCGATATCCCGCCCGCATACCGTTACCGCACCCGCGCTAGGTTCGATGAGCCGCAACACGGCGCGCCCGAGCGTGGTCTTGCCGCACCCCGACTCACCCACCAACGCGAGTGTCTCGCCTGCGCCGATATGGAATGAAATATCATCCACCGCTTTGATCCAGCCGTGCACTCGCGCAAACAAGCCGCTACGCACCGCAAAATGTTTTTTAAGGCCGCGCACCGCCACCAAGGGATCGCCATTCGAACTATTCATAACGCCAACACGCCACACGGTGGTCTTCGTTGGGCGCGCTAAACCGCGGAATTTCAGCGCTACAACGCGACATCGATACGGCGCACCGGGTACTAAACCGGCAACCGGCCGGAAATTCCAACGGCGGCGGCACGGAACCGGCGGTGTGCACTACTTCGCATTTACGGTCCGCGCGCGGCAGCGATTGCAATAGCATTTGGCTATAGGGGTGTAACGGTCTGGCAAACAATTCTTTGACGCTGACGTTTTCCACGACGTCACCTGCATACATGACGATTACCCGCTGCGCGAAATGGGCAACGATTCCGAGGTTGTGCGTAATCAATAATATCGCCAGCCCCATTTCGTCCTGGAGTTGCCGCAGCAAACGTAGAATCTGCGCTTGCACCGTCACATCTAATGCCGTTGTGGGCTCATCAGCGATCAGCAACCTCGGCCGACAGGCAAGCGCCATCGCGATCATGACCCGCTGCTTCATACCTCCGGATAATTCGTGCGGATACTGTTGCGCGCGCCGCTGCGGCGACGGAATTCCCACTTTTTCAAGCAACGAGACCGCCTCGGTGTGCGCGTCGGTTTGTGCCATTGCAAAATGCCATTCCAGTACCTCGGCCACCTGTCGGCCGACGGTAAATACCGGATTCAACGAGGTCATCGGTTCCTGAAACACCATCCCAATCTGCCGGCCGCGAATTCGGCGCCGCTCCGGTTCCGCCAACTGCAGCAGGTTTGCTCCGTCGAAACGGATAGAGCCGGAATCGATACGCCCCGGCGCATCGATCAATCCCATGATGGATAGCGCGGTCAACGACTTGCCGCATCCCGATTCGCCTACCACCGCGACGGTCTCACCGCGGTCGATATGGAATCCGACGTTACGGATCACGCTACTCCGAGTACCGGCATACGGGAACGAAACCGTTAGACCATCAATCTCTAACAATGGCTCACTGCTATCCGAGCGATCAGTCGAGGTAACGACGGCCATGCTCAACGCTGCCGCAGGCGGGGGTTCATCGCCTCACGCATGCCCTCGCCTACTAAGTTAAACGCAAGCACCACGAGCAGAATCGCGAGACCGGGAATGAAAAACAGCCACGGCGCATCGAAAATAAAACCTTTACCGTCCGCTAGAATATTGCCCCACGTCGCGGCCGGCGGTTGCACGCCGAACCCGAGGAAACTCAAAGCCGACTCGGTCAGGATCGCCGTGGCGACGCTGATCGTTGCCGACACCAATACCGGTACCATCGCATTGGGTAACATATGCAGCAGAATAATACGCCAGTTCGGCAACCCCAATGCCGTTGCGGAAACGATAAAATCCTGCTCCCGTAACGACAAGAACTCGGCACGCACGAACCGCGCGGTACCCATCCATCCCGTCACACCGATCACGATCATAATGTTGTAGATACTCGACGGCAGCAATGCGATTACGGTAAGAATCAGAAAAAAGGTCGGAAAACACAACATCACATCGGTAAAACGCATAATCAGCGTATCGACCGAGATAAAGCCCAACCGTCGTTCGCCGAAATAGCCGGCGATGCCGCCAAGCGTGACGCCAATCGAAACCGCCAGCGCCACCGCCACGATACCGATGGACAACGACACCATCGAGCCCTGCAACATACGTGCAAACACATCTCTGCCTAACTCATCGGTGCCCAACAAGTACATTCCGAACAACGGGATATCGGCCTGCGCGACAAACTCCGACGGTGCCGACAATGGCGGCAGGAACTTATCCGCCAATCGCACCACACTCGGATTGAATACGACGAACCAGTCGGTCAGAACCTTCCCGACCACTGCCGCGAACGCCAATAACACCAGAACTATCACCCCCGCGAGCGCTAATCGGTCGCCGAGAAACGCCCTCCAGGCGCTGTATTCGAGAACTGGTGACACAGATTCTGCGCCGCGCTCCGACATGGCTTTCACCGCAACCGAATCCGTGGGTCGACGACGGCGTACAATATGTCGGAAAGAAATGTACCGGCCAATGTCAATGCCGCCGCGATAAAGTTTATCGTGAGTATGACCGGGAAATCCCGCGCCAGTATGGCGTCGTAGCCGAGCCGGCCGATACCGGGCCAAGCGAAGATCTGCTCGATAATGACCGAGCCGCCAATCAGACCCGGCAGCATCAAACCGAACATCGTCACGAATGGCAACAACGCATTACGCAGTGCGTGTCGGTAAATGACCGAATCCTGATCGAGGCCTTTCGCGCGTGCGGTACGAATATAGTCTTGGCTAATCACTTCCAACATCTGTGATCGCACGTAACGGGATAAAATCGCGACTCCAGCGAGCGCCGACATTACCGACGGGATCACCAAATGCCAAAGTTGATCCATGCCTCGGTATAACCAGTGCGCGTCTTGCATACCAAACGTTGCCATGCCGATCACCGGCACGTTGAATCCCTCAACAATCCACAAAATAAACAGATAAGATAGGAAAAAACCCGGTATCGAAATCAATCCGTAAGCGATAAAGGTCGTGCTGCGGTCGTATAGCGAGCCGCGTGTCACCGCGGCTCGAATTCCAGCCGGAAACGACAACGTCCAGACGATCAATGTCGCGCAAACAAACAGCGGCAACGAATTGAGAAATCGGCTCCATATCTTCGGCAACACCGGCTGACCGTCCTTGAAGGATTTCAGTTCACCAGATGCCAGATCTCGCATCCAATATACATACTGCACATGCAGAGGATCGTCGAGGTGGAACGCGGCACGGATCTTGGCGATGTCCTCGGGTTTCATGCGCGGGTTGGATGGGTCGACTTCGCTCGGCTCGCCGGGCGCCAACAGGATCACGGCGTGCGAAATCATCGATACCACAATCAACAACACGCAGCGCTGCAAGAGGTTGCGTAGTAAGTAATTGCCCATGGCTACCGGCCCGATCGCGACATCGAAAAACATCCGACCGAGCTTTCGACATTACGATTTCTAATGCAACGCATGCTCGAGCTTTCGCCACCGATTAAAGTAATAAAACGTATCCCCGCTTTTGGTGGGCGGAATGGGTATGTATTGGCCAGCCGAATTGCGCATTGCAATTTTTTTATCCAATACCGTAGTCGCCAATTTTGCATAGAGAAATGTATACGGTTGATCCTCCGCAATTCGCCGATGCAATCGATGCGCGAGCCGGCGTTGCTCGTCGGTATCGTACTCGCGACGAATACGTTCGATGAGGTGATCCGCATCGGCGTTGTTATAGCCGACAAAATTAAGCTGGCCGAATCCGGACTCACTGGAATGCCAAAGCTGGTACAAGTCGGCGTCAGCACCCATGCTCCAACCGAGGATGACGGCATCAAACGCGCCTGGATTGATAAAATCTTTAAGAAATACGGCCCACTCGAATACTTGGGTCGTGCACTTTATGCCAATTTTGCGCCACGCATCTTGGGCGATCGTCAACACCGCCTTGCGCACTAAATTACCGTTGTTGGTGATCAGATTAAATTCAAATTCCTGCCCGTCCTTCTCCAGCCAACCGTCGGCATTACGCCGCCATCCCGCTTCCTGCAGCAGTCGCAATGCGGCCTCCGGATCGTAGTCAAGCGCCGCGATTTCGTGGTCGTACCACGGCGTGGTTTTCGGATACGGACCGGTGGTCGCCTCACCCTCGCCGTACAGCACATAGTCGATAATATCGTCGATGTTGATGGCCATCGACAACGCTTTGCGTACCCGTGGATCGGAAAATAACGGCCTACGATTGTTATAACCGATATAGGTGTAGTTTCTGCTCAGCCCCGAGAACGCCCGGTATGCCGAGTCTTGTTTATATCGCGCAATCTGATGCGGCTGCGGCTGATAGACATCGATTGCGCCGGTACGAAACTCGACTTCCTGGGTCAACGGGTCCGGCAATATTCGAAAGTAATAGTTTTCAAACTGCGGGGCGCCGTCCCAATAACGCTCATTAGCTCGCAGCTGAATCACTTCGTCACTTTGCCACTCCACAAATGCAAACGACCCGGTGCCGACGGGTGCCCGGTTAAACTCGCTGTCGCGCAACCCGAATGCGTCCCGCGTGGCCGCCGACAATCGGCGTCGCTCGATCTCCTTTTGTTGGGCGCTCGCATCCAACAGATGCTCGGGGAGAATGCCCATCGTCCAGGCGTTAACGGCCGGCGAGAACAAACGCTTATACACGACTTCAACGGTGTAACGGTCAATGATATTTACCGCCTTAACGGGCTCAAAATCCGAGGTGCGGGGAGACAAGTTCTTTGGTTCCATAATCGCATCGTAGGTAAACTTTACATCACCGGCATCGAATTCGTGGCCGTCATGAAAGCGTACCCCGTGGCGCAATTGAAATACGATCACAGGATTATGTTCGATCAGCGGCAATGTTTCTGAGAAATGCGATTGCAATCGCTGCCGGTCGACGCCGTTAGCCTCCACTACCCATTGCGGGTATTGCGGTGTGGTAAAGTAATCATCTCCCAGCACGCTACGCAATCGCGCACCGATTTCCGGCTGCACGCGGTCGAAAGTCAAGCGTGCCCGCGCGGGCATTTGTAACACGACGTTATCGATACGTCCCTCGTCGTCGGAGGTGTCAACGATACGTTCGACATGGCGCACCGACTCGAGCACTTCGAGGCCCGACAGCGAATCGCCAAGATCGGACCACTGCGCCGTCGCGAGCGCCGCACTGATTGCGGCGGCAATGTTTGCGGCGTCGGCGGCAGCCCCGTCCGGCAACCGCGCATCCGGATTGGGCAACAAGTACACGCGCTCCGAAACTGCCCACGAGACCGCCAATGCCGGTCGCAGGTTCAAGTCCTCGTCGTAATCTAATAAGCCATCGAACACTAAATCGACGATGCGCCCACTGGCGGTATCGGCGTGCAGGATCGGATTTAGAATCTTAGCGTCGCCAATCGACGCCTCGATAAATTTCAACAGGCGTTGCGGATTACCGCGCGTCTGGGTCTCATAAGTCGGCACCCAGAAATACGACTGGATCAATACCGCGCCGAGAATAAGCGGAACAATCAACAAGATACGTTTAATATTCATCGTATTATGCCGTGTCGCCCATTAATTTTTCGGCTATCCATCGTATTGCGCCATCATTAGAGTTGTCGATACTTCACGGCCACCGCCGGACCGCGCTACACTCTCATCGGTGGCAGGCTAATTCGATTTATACACCGAGGATTACAGCAGCGGAGTTTTGCTACGATATATCACGGTATACCACGATATAGAATAACAGATCGGTTTCTAACCACTGATAAACGGGGAGAGATATGGGTTTCCTTACCGGTAAACGCGCACTGATATTTGGAGTTGCCAGCGAACGATCCATTGCCTGGGGAATTGCCAAGGCCATGCATCGAGAGGGCGCAGAGATCGCCTTTACCTATCAAACCGAGAAACTTCGTCCGCGGGTGGAGAAATACGCGGCCGAACTCGGCTCGGACATTTTATTACCGTGCGACGTCGGCAGCGACGACGAAATCGAATCGGTATTCTCGGAGCTGGACAACTACTGGGATGGGTTCGATATTCTGGTCCACTCTATCGCCTTCGCACCGCGTAATGAACTGGAAGGGATGTATCTCGACGCAGTCACCCGCGAAGGCTTTCTGACCGCCCACGAAATCAGCTCCTATAGTTTCGCCGCCCTCGCCAAAGCCGGACGCGGGATGATGGCGGGCCGCAACGGCGCACTGCTGACGCTATCCTACATCGGTTCGATTCGATCGATGCCCGGCTACAACGTAATGGGGCTCGCCAAAGCCAGCCTGGAGGCGAATGTCCGCTATCTCGCGCAATCCCTTGGGCCGGACGGCATCCGCGTTAACGCCGTGTCAGCGGGCCCAATTCGTACCCTCGCAGCCGCCGGCATCCGCGGCTTTAAGCGCATGATGGATTTTTACGAAAAAGTGGTGCCACTGGGCCGAGGGGTCACGATCGACGAGGTGGGTAATGTCGGCGCGTTTTTGTGTTCCGACCTCGCGTCGGGCATCACCGGCGAAGTGACTTATGTGGATGCCGGGTTCAATACGGTCGGCATAAGCGACCGATTTATTCAGGACTAGCCCGGATATTTCACGAAGGCGGACCATGGGGCAAGATTTCTCTCGAGATTTGAACCGGTTACCCTGTGTTTTAGGGTACGGGGCCTGCGTACAGTTTGTCCTGTTCGGATTCAGGAAAAATCGGGCGTCGTATTCGTCACGACTACTTAGCCCAATTTCCCCTGAAGTCCGAACCCTTCATGAATTATCCGGGCTAGCTCGTCGTCCCTGAACAACGCGGTCCGTCGGCGGCGTTGCCTACAGGGATGTAGGTAATGAGCGAGAGCAGGGACGCGGTAGCGTTGCCTACAGGGATGTAGGTAATGAGCGAGAGCAGGGACGCGGTAGCGTTGCCCTGCGACGTCCGATGCTCATTTACCGCCATGTAAACTCCGCTTCGGCTTCTCGGGTGCCTTGCCGACAACCAAAAATGACGCTTTTCGGAAACGACGCAAGACAAA
>CAXMMZ010000093.1:0-2973 GCA_964194565.1 Arenicellales bacterium | reverse complement strand
ACCGGCGTCCCTTCGTAACATAATGAAATGGGAGCGGCTACCAGCCGATCCACTCCGGCTTGCGCGGAATTTCGGAGACGAAAATTTGCTCCATGCCCTGCCCGCCGTCTGCGGTCTTGCCTTTATAGACAAATACCTTGTTGATACCACGGTGATCTTCTTTGGTCCAAGTCGCGGGTAAACATACACCCTCTAAACCTGCCGGCACATGATCCTGCATCGATTCCATAGCGGACTTGATATTCGAGCCGGTAATACCGCCATCCATCCCATCCGCGGCCTCCATCGCTTCCTTCATGAAAAACACCGAGCAGACGCCACGCACGTAATGTACGGCGCGATACGCTTTTTCCTTGGGATCGGACATTTTTGATACGGCTTTAACGAGCTCCATGCCGGGAACATCATCGCCCCACTTCGCGGCACCCATTACCCACACCACGCCGTCCGCCGACGCCTGCGCGGCCTTCATGACGTTTTCATCATAACCCCAGATATTGGCCATGAATTGCACGTCCACACCGACCGTCCTGCAGGAATTTAGCAACGAAATATTGGCGCCTGAGGTATTGGCCAGAAACGCGTAGTTCGCACCGGATTCCTTCAGGCTCAAGCACTGCGCTTTAAAATCACCGGGCGCGAGGCTGTATTGAATAGCTGGCACGATCCCGAAACCCAACTCCTTGGCATATTCCTCACCCGCTTTCTTCGGCGCGTTCGGATACGGGTGATTGTCGCCCATATGTACGTATTTCGGTGCGGCGATGCCATTCGCTTTCGCGTCTTCGGCTGCCCATTGAATCAAACCACGCACGCCATCCGAATACGACGGCCCGTAAAAAAAGTTATAGGGGGCGGCCTTTTTTGTCTCGGGGCCCTTGCCGGTCGGATCCGTCAAGTGCGCCGAATACGATGCCGAGAAATACGGAATTTCATCCTTGGTGACAAAATCGATCAATGCCTCGGTGTCGCCCGTACCCCATCCTTGAATCGCGACAACTTTATTACGGGCCTTCCACTTCTTATAAGCGGCAATCGAACGCGGTACGATGTAAGAATAATCGATCGTATCGAAGTCGAGCAGTTTGCCGTTAATCCCACCGTTTTCATTGATATAGTTCATCGAGTCGACCTTTGCCTGGCCATACTCTTGGCCAACCACAGCCGTACGCCCGGTGAAATCCACCAGATTGCCAACCGGTATGTACTCCTGAGCCAGTGCTGCGTAGCTGGACAGTGCCAGTATCGCACCGGTTGCTACTGAAATTGATATTCGTGACATAACCACCCTCCTATGAAACTTCTAAAGCTATACGGCCCGGAATGGGGAGCCGCGTCCCACGCTTCAAAGCGGCGCCCTCGTTGGACGCGCCCCAAAACCCTTGCAGCAATAATAAACCATGCTGTCCACAAAATGCATCAGCGGGCTGTGTCGGCCCGTTGGATGAGCCCAAACCCCTGAACGAATCGTCAATTACGCTGCCCATAGTCGCATATCCCAAACCTAACACTGCGCTCAATACGAGAACGGGTATAGTTTCCAATACGCTTTGATCTGTTTCCAGCGGTGCGCCAATCCGTCGGGTTCAAAAATTAGGAATAGGACGATCGCAAGACCGATCGCCATTTCCTTAAAGTACGCCAAACCGCTGGTAATGGCCGGAATATTTCCCCAACTCGTCGATCCCACTAATCCCACGAGATACTCCATAATCTCGGGCAATAACACCAGGAACGCCGCTCCCAGCACCGACCCCATCACCGAGCCTAACCCGCCAATAATGATCATGCCGAGAAACTGGATCGACAACAAGATATCGAATCCTTCTACCGAGACAAATCCCAAATAGTGGCCGAACAAGGCACCACCGACACCCGCATAAAAACTCGATACGCCAAACGACAAAATTCGATACTTGGTGAGATTGATTCCCATAATCTCAGCGGAAAGATAATGATCCCGCACCGCCACGAACGCACGTCCGTCTCGGGTGCGCAATAGGTTCGCCGCCAACACATACATTATGACGAAGTAGGCTAATGCAACAAAATAAAAGCGTTCGTCGGTATCGAAATCGAATCCGAACAGTGAGAATGGGCTGGCCGATGCACCCGACGCTCCCCCGGTAAACCATTCAGCACGGTTAAAGAAATCTTGCAAAATGAATTGCGAGGCCAGCGTGGCAATGGCGAGATACAAGCCCTTAATGCGCGCCGCCGGAATTCCAAAAATCATGCCCACTGCGGTGGTGAACAGACCCGCAAGAGGTATACACAAAAACACCGGAATGCCCGTCGTGTTGTTGATCCATGCCGAGGCAAATGCACCGAAGCCGAAAAATGCGCTATGGCCCAGTGAAATTTGACCCGTAAAACCCACGAGGATATTCAATCCCAGGGCGGCAATACCAAGATACGCTATTTGAATTGCGAGATTTAATAGGTAGATATCAAGAAATAACGGCGCGAAACACGCGGCGATGATGCTCGCGATACAGAAGTATAGCGATATGCGGGTCGGAAATAATGTGGCGTCGGTGCGATAACTGGTCCGAAAATCACCACACGGATGCATTTTTGCCATCGCTTACTGCCTCACACCCGCTCGATATCTTTAGTGCCGAAAAATCCGTACGGCTTTACCATAAGAATAATGATCAACACATAGAATGGGGCGACGGTGTACAGATTGCCCCAATGCAACCATTGGCCATCGACGAACTCGGCAACATTCTCCAGCACTCCGATTACCAGGCCGCCGACTACTGCACCGATAATAGAATCCAACCCACCCAAGATCACCGCCGGAAATACTTTAATACCAAAAAACGACAACTCCGATGATACGCCGTTGACAACTCCGACCGTCACCCCCGCCAACGCCGACACCATCGCGGAAATCGCCCACGACACCGCGAACACGAGCTTGATGGAGATACCGAGCGATTGCGCCGCCTGCTGATCAAACGCCGT
>CAXMMZ010000092.1:0-3873 GCA_964194565.1 Arenicellales bacterium | reverse complement strand
CCCCTGCGCATTGAAAATGAAAAATCCCAGCGTCACGAATCCCATATGAGAAATTGAGGAATACGCGATTAGTTTCTTCATGTCGTTTTGGACTAACGCTACCAAGGCGATATACACCACCGCGATCAACGACAACGTGATGACGATCCCCGCCAGCTCCCGGCTCGCATCCGGTACCACCGGCAAAACGAAACGCAAAAAGCCATAGGCGCCCATTTTTAACAAGATGGCGGCCAGGATTACCGAACCGCCCGTCGGCGCCTCCACATGGGCATCAGGTAGCCACGTATGCACCGGGAACATCGGGACTTTGACGGCAAACGCCGTAAAAAAAGCGATGAAGATGAGAATTTGCGCGGTCAACCCGAGTTTGATCCCGTGAAAATCGAGGATATCGAACGACCCGCCGCTACGATGATACAGATACAACAACGCGACCAGCATCAGCAACGAGCCCAGCAGTGTATATAAAAAGAATTTGATCGTCGCGTATATTCGATTGTCACCACCCCATATGCCGATGATGAGAAACATCGGGATCAACATCGCCTCCCAAAAAACATAGAATAGAATCGCATCGAGCGCGCAGAACACGCCGATCATAAAACCCTCTAGGATGAGAAACGAGGCCATATACTGAGCGACCTTGTTCTGAATCACACACCACCCAGCGATAATCACAATGACGGTAAGAAAGGTCGTGAGCAAAATGAACGGCATGGAAATTCCATCAATGCCGAGGTAGTACTCGATATTGAATGCCGGGACCCAATCCGCGCGCTCCACAAACTGCATTTTGGCAGTACCGACGTCGAATCCACGGTACAACGGCAGGCTGAACAGGAAACTCGCTACGGCAATACCGAGCGAGAGTTTGCGTGCAATCGGCGCATTATGGTCGCCACCCGTGCCCAACACGAGTATGCCGCCCAATATGGGCAGCCAAATCACCACGCTGAGAAGATGAGATTCGTACACGGGCCTAACTACTCGAAGCTAACTGCGGATAAACCATGTCATGAGTAGAAACAGACCAAAAATCATGGCAAATGCATAGTGATAGACGTATCCCGATTGGTATTTTCGGATCACGCCCGAAAACCAACCCACCACCCTGGCCGAACCGTTCACCATATAGCCGTCGATAATTCGCACATCACCAATACGCCAGAGCAGATCACCGATACGCCGTGCGCCTGTGGCGAACAGCGCTTGATTGAATTCATCGAATCCGTACTTGCGATCGAGTATCGTGTGGACCCATTGCACACGGCCTTGGATCTTTCCAGGCAATTCGGGATTACGGATATACATCCACCATGCAAGCCCAATGCCCGCCAGCGCGAGCCAGAATGGCAGTCCAAAAATACCGTGCCCAATAAACGCCGCCACGAATCCGAATCCAGAGATCCCTTCGTAAGTTTTACCGACGTGGCCCAAGGTATCGTGCACCCCCGCCACTTGAATCGAGTTTCCGAAGTAACCGCCAAACAACATCGACTCCGCAAAAATCGCACCGATAATGACCGACGGCACGGCCAATAGAATTAGCGGTACGGTAACGACCCACGGCGACTCCTTGACGTGACTATAGGTCTCACGGTCCATCCTCGGTTCACCATGAAAAACCAAAAATATCAGTCGGAACGAATAGAAAGCGGTAACAACGACGCCAGCGGTGACAGCAAAGAGCGCGAAACCCGATCCGGGCAAGTGCGACGCATGTACGGCTTCGATAATCGCATCCTTGGAGAAAAATCCTGCGAATGGAGGGATTCCGGCCAGCGCCAATGAGCCCACCACAGCGGTAATATAGGTATACGGCATCGCGCGCCTGAGGCCGCCCATTTTTCGCATATCCTGTTGGTGGTGCAGCGCGATAATGACCGAACCGGCGGCGAGGAATAGAAGCGCCTTAAAAAACGCGTGGGTGCCAAGATGAAAAATCCCGGCGGCGTACGCCGACGCACCCAACGCCACGGTCATATAGCCGAGCTGCGACAAGGTTGAATACGCCACAACGCGTTTGATGTCATTCTGTACGATGCCTACCAGCGCCATGAGTATTGCAGTCAATGCGCCGATCACCATGACCACCGACAACGCGGTTTCCGAAAACTCGAACAACGGCGACATCCGCGCCACCATAAATATACCCGCGGTCACCATGGTGGCGGCATGGATCAACGCCGAAATCGGGGTCGGGCCTTCCATCGAATCCGGCAACCAGACGTGCAACGGAACCTGTGCCGATTTGCCCATCGCGCCCACAAACAACAGCAAACAGATTACCGTGAGCCAATGCCACTGCACGTCTGAGAACGGCTGCACGGTCAAATCTTTGGCCGCAATCGCACCGGCAAACACCTCAGCATAATCCAACGACCCGAATACCAACATAATCGCAGCGATGCCGAGAATAAAACCGAAATCACCGACACGGTTCACGAGAAACGCTTTTAGGCTTGCAAACACAGCGGATTCTCGATCGAACCAAAAGCCGATCAAAAAATAAGAGATCACCCCAACCGCCTCCCAGCCGAAAAACAGCTGCAAGAAGTTGTTGGACATCACCAGCATCAGCATCGAGAACGTAAACAGCGAGATATAACTGAAGAAACGTTGGTATCCCGGATCGTCGTGCATATACCCGATCGTATAAATATGCACCATTAGTGACACGAAGCTGACGACCACCATCATCATGGTGCTCAATTCGTCGATCAAGAAACCGATCTGAAACACCACACCACCGCTGGAACCCCAGGTGTATAGCGCACCATTGAACAGATTGCCGGCCCGCACATCGGCGTACACCACGAGCGACAGCAGGAATGCGATTGCAACGGCTGCGATCGTCACGCCGTGGGCGCCACGGCGACCGATGACTCGCCCCAGCAATCCCGCGACGATGGCTGCCAGCAAGCACACCATAGGGATTGCCGTATAGATGAACTTCATATCCTGCGCCGCCCTGTCAACCCTTTAAGCTATCCAGGTCTTCAACATTAATGGTGCCGCGATTGCGGAACAAAACGATCAAGATCGCGAGCCCGATCGCGGCCTCCGCCGCCGCCACCGTCAGAATAAAAAACACGAATACTTGCCCCGCCGAATCCCCGAGGTAGTGCGAAAACGCGACAAAATTAATGTTTACCGCCAGCAGCATAAGTTCGATAGCCATGAGCAAAATAACCACGTTCTTGCGGTTCAGGAAAATTCCAACCACGCTCAATGCAAACAAAATGGCACCGAGTGTGAGGTAATACGATAGCGAGATCATGTCGACGTCTCCTGATCGGCATCAGGCCGGGGTTCGCTTGGCATTTTCACGAGCCGGACCCGGTCTTCACGCCGTACCGCAACTTGTTTGGCCGGGTTCTGATATTTCGTATCCGGACGTCGCCGCAGCGTCAAGGATATCGCGGCGACGATCGCGACCAACAGGATAATGCCCGCAATCTCGAACGGATAAACATAAGCGCCGTAGATCAGCCCACCCAATTCGCGGGTATTGCTGTACTCCACGCCATGGGGTTCGGGTCGCGGCATATTGTCCGCACCGAATTCCGGCGCATGCAGAACCACCGCCATTTCCACCACCAGCAATACCGCCACCAATCCGCCGATCGGCAGATAATCCCCAAACCCTTCGCGTAATCTCGCGAGGTTGATATCAAGCATCATCACCACGAACAGGAACAACACCATGACCGCGCCGACGTACACCAACACCAGCACGATCGCCAAAAACTCCGCTTCCAGCGTGACCCACACACAGGCCGCACTGAAAAACGCCAACACCAGGAACAACGCCGCCTTGACCGGATTGCGAATCGTCACCACCATCGCGGCCGCGAAAATCATCACGGC
>CAXMMZ010000091.1:0-7826 GCA_964194565.1 Arenicellales bacterium | reverse complement strand
ATCTGCTTAAAATGATCAAGGTCCACCATGATGCAACTGACCGGATGATCATAGCGTCGGCAACGATCCATTTCCTCACCCAATCGGCGCATGAGAAGGCGACGATTTGCGACACCGGTCAGCGGATCGGTCAGCCCATGGCGCTGCAAGCGCGCTTTATTCACCGAGTTTTGAATACACAGAGCCAGCGTAGACGCTAGATGTTCGAGCAATTCGGTGGAAGCATCTTCACTAAAATGGCCATCCTCTCGGCTACCTTGGCAAAGACAGCCGATGCATGCCCCCGCCACATTCAGCGGCGCCAGCGCGACGGACTTCAGCGCCATCGATTGCATTGGAAACAACCGGGTGTGGCGCGCATCATCAAACGCCCCGAGCCAAGGCTTAGTCTCAGCACGAATTATTTCCCGCAATTCATCCGGGGATATAAGCTCAAAACACGCGCCGATGTCATAACGCTTATCTCTCTCGACGACGATATTAGCCACTTCATAGTCGATGTTGATACACGCCACCGAGGCGGCGTCGACGCGGGGGAAGGCGCGACGGATACCGCGAGTAATACCATGGATCAGCGACGGCAACGATTCCGCACCGATTGCATCGATTTCGAGTTGCCGGAATTCCGCCCAAATTCCCTCGTTATCGCGCACTTGTCGCTTTAGTCTGGAAAGCTCCCTGCGTAGCTGAATTAGTTCCCGATTCAATTCCACCTTTCCGACTTTGCGATTGATCACCACTTGTGCTGGGCTAGCCCGGATAATTCATGAAGGGTTCGGATCTTAAGCGAAATCGGGCTAAGTAGTCGGTGTGATCGTCCGCCGATGCATAGCCGTAGCTATGAATCAAGGGGGATCGTGCCGAATACGACGCCCGATTATCAAGAATTTGAATTTATGACGACGTGGGAGGAGTCAGACTCGGGTGAATCGCCAACCACTCCTTAGCGGCCTGCTCACCATTGAGGGCGCGGCCTTGATTATGTGTCTGTTTAATCTTGTGTGTTTCGATACTACGCACCTGTTCTACCATCCAGGCTTTGGATAGCAATTCAACCTCATCAAAATGCACTCCCGTTTCATATATTCCACCCGCGGGCCGGGACCAAACGACTTCGCCGTCGACTTTCATAGCAGGCCGACATACCGGCACGCAAAGACAAATCGATGTACCCGGCTCGATGCGTCTCGCTGTTTGAAAGCAGAGTCCCCCTTGGCTAATATTTCGCAAACAATAGATTTCATCGTCGTCAACCGTCGGCCGAAGCATTACAGGAATGTCGGTTGTATAGCGGCAATCGTGTCTTACGTCATTGGAGTCCATCGTTATCATGCTGCCAGTTCTACCCCATTCTCAGTAATTACTAAACGCTACAAACGTCATAATAAACTATATAGGATTGGAACTTTACACCCGTGACGGGTTGGGCCGCAATTATGCCGTGTGATCGGCTCTCTACAGCCGTTCATCGCCGACCGGCCGTTGCGTACACGATCCTATATTGATAAGCGGGTGCAGGACGTGGTCGTATTACGGGCAACCGACTCTCGGAGCGCGAGCACGATTGGCTTCCGAATCCATTCGCTCAGAAATATCCGGTTGTCATCGCGGAAAACCAACCATGATCAGTAATGAAATTCGTATCGTGACGTCTTTCCCGCATGGCGTGGAGGAGTACGAAAATGAATGGATCGAATTGGCGGACGGCTGCCGATTGGCGGCGCGAATATGGCGGCCGACCGACCCCGCGCCGGTACCCGCTATTCTCGAGTATCTGCCGTATCGCAAACGCGATGGCACGGCTCCACGGGACGAATTGACCCACCCCTACTTCGCGGGGCACGGCTACGCCTGCGTCCGGGTCGACATGCGTGGAAACGGCGACTCGGACGGACTGATGCATGACGAGTACGCCCGACAGGAACAAGACGATGCACTGGAGATTATCGGTTGGCTAGCCGAGCAGCGGTGGTGCAACGGCAAGGTCGGCATGATCGGTATTTCCTGGGGCGGTTTTAACGGCTTGCAGGTCGCGGCGCGAAAGCCGGCGGCGTTAAAGGCCGTGATCACATTATGCTCTACGGACGACCGCTACGCCGACGATATCCATTACAAAGGCGGCGCATTATTGATGGAGAATTTGGGGTGGGCCTCAACGATGTTTGCATACTCGTCGCGGCCGCCTGATCCCGCCCTGGTGGGCGATCGCTGGCGTGAGATGTGGATGCATCGCCTGGATAACACACCGCTGTTGGCGGAAATCTGGCTCAACCATCCGTACCGTGACGACTATTGGCGACACGGGTCGGTGTGCGAAGATTTCACCGCCATTGATGCCGCGGTGTTTGCGGTCGGCGGTTGGGGTGACGCTTATTCGAACGCGATCCCGCGGCTCGTCAACGGCATCCGGGCACCGGTAAAGGGTTTGATCGGCCCGTGGGTACACAAATACCCGCACTTCGCGGTGCCCCGACCCGCAATTGGCTTCTTACAGGAATCGTTGCGCTGGTGGGACCACTGGCTGAAAGGCGAGCCCAATGACGTCGTGGACGAACCCACGATTCGCGCCTACGTCATGGACGCAGCACGGCCGCAAGGTGCGTATGAAGAACGCAGTGGCCGTTGGATCGGCGAATCCGCTTGGCCGCCGGCCACCATTGATATCGAATCTTGGGCCTTGAACCGTGATGGTTTGGGACACGACCCAAAACCCGAAACAGCGCTGATCATCAGTTCGCCGCAGCACACGGGTACAGCCTGTGGCAAATACTGCGCTATGTGGCTGGGCCCGGAGTGGCCCATTGACCAACGCCTCGACGATGCGTATTCATTGACGTTTGATACGCCGCCGCTGCTGGACTCGATTGACATCGTTGGCGCACCGGCGGTGGAACTGGAAGTCAATTGCGACCGTCCGCAGGCCAACTTAACGGTACGGCTGTGCGACATCTGGCCGGACGGCGCATCGACCCGCATCAGCTACGGCATTCTCAACCTCGCCCACCGCGACAGCCATGCCAACCCGTCGCCCTTACAGCCCGGCAAGCGCTATCGCATCCGTATCACTCTCGACGACATCGCCTACGGGGTACCGGCCGGGCACCGGCTACGAATCGCGATCTCCACCGCGTATTGGCCGATGATCTGGCCGTCGCCAGAAGCGGCAACGGTCACGCTGTATGGCGGTACGAGTCGCCTCGATTTACCCGTGCGCGGAACCGCTGGCCATGCACCCGCGCCGTTCGCAGCGCCGGAATGTTCGACACCAATGAGCCGCACTGTTTTGCGAGAATCCGAGCACCGCCGTTGCACGACGCAAGACGCCGCCACGGGCTTGACAGAAGTCACCATCCTTGACGACTTTGGGCGCTACAGAAACGATGCACACGGCCTCGTGACCGACGAAGTGGCGCGGGAAACGTATCGTATCGACCCCGCCGATCCGCTAAGTTGCCGCTCCGAAATTCATTGGACCGAGCAGCTGGAACGCGGCGAGTGGCAAGTGCGTGTCGAATCGTGCACCACGATGTGGTCAGACCGCGAGAATTTCTATATACACGCCGAGCTTGAAGCGTTTGAAGGCGATACAAAAGTGTTTACGCGATGCTGGGATCGGCAGCTGCGCCGGGACCTTGTATAAACCCCGCACACGCTTCACAATTCGCCGATGGGCGGTGAATGATGGTGACCCCGGAGCAGGTTAAAAGGTACCGAACCGACGGCTATCTCGTCGTCGAAAATGTCGTCGACACCGGGACATTGACGGCAGTACGCCGCGTGACCGATGAGTTCGTAGAACAGTCGCGCCGCATCGAGTGCAGTAACGCAATATTCGATCTCGGACCTGGCCATAACCCGCGACAGCCGGTGGTGCGGCGGCTCAAAAATCCTACCTTCCATCATTCGGTTTACGATGCGTTAATGCGAAGCCCTGCGATCGTCGATTGCATCACACCTTTGCTGGGCAATGACGTGCGCTTCGACCACTCCAAACTGAATTTTAAATCCATCGGCGGCGATGCAACCGTCGAGTGGCATCAAGACTGGGCATTCTACCCCCACACTAATGACGATATTCTCGCAGTCGGCATCATGCTGGAAGATTGCGACCTGGAGAATGGCCCTCTGCATGTGATTCCCGGCACCCATACCGGGCCGGTTTTTGACCACCACCACGGTGGCTATTTTGTCGGCGCGATCGTGCCCGAGGATTTGGCACCGATCATCGCTGGCGCTGTGGCGCTTATTGCCCCGGCGGGGTCAATTACGATTCATCATGTGCGTATGGTGCACGGCTCGACCGAAAATCTAAGCTTGCGGGCACGACCACTATTGCTGTTTTCCTATGCGGCTGTCGATGCGTGGCCACTGCTGGACGCCGATGACCTTAAAGAATTCGACAGCCGGGTGATCCGTGGAGAACCGACGCTGACGCCGCGACAAGAGGCGTTGCCGGTTCGAATTCCATTACCCAGAGTCGAGCAAAGCGACTCAATATTTGATGACCAACAAGCGGTACGCGGCCGTTCGTTTGCAAACGAACGGGCTGTCGCCGCGAGCCAGTACTAAGGAGAATTACGATGACCGTCAAGCTAGCCACACCGACCCCAGGCGATAGACCGTATAGCGATGAAGAATGGCAAATGCGAGTTGACCTCGCCGCCTGTTACCGACTCGCGGACCGCTTCGGATACAGCGATATCGTCTGGAATCATATTACCGCCCGGGTGCCCGGAGCCGACAACCATTTTCTCATTTGCCGCTTCGGGCTGCGTTTTGATGAAATCACGGCATCCAATCTGGTCACTCTCGATCAGAGCGGCAACGTAATCGATCGCCCGGATGACATAAACGTTACGGGTTACATAATCCACCGCGGCATTTATACAGCGCGGCACGATATAGCCTGCGTAATGCATACCCATACCCCATACGGGCTGGCAGTATCGGCCCTTGAAGGCGGCCTGCAGCCGGTGATCCAGGATGCGATGATGTTCTACAACCGCATTGCCTATCACGACTATCGTGGATTATCCACGGACGTCTCCGAAAGCGAGCAGCTGGCAACCGAATTGGGGTCGAATAATGCGATGATTCTGCGCAATCACGGTTTGCTGACGGCGGGCGCTGCGGTGGGAAACGCGTTCATACGCATGTATTACCTGGAGCGCGCTTGCCGGGCTCAAATCGAATCTTTTGGCACGGGCCAAGCGGTGCGCATTCCGGCGGCCGATGTTTGCGAGCACGCCGCGCAACAATTCAAACATTTCCCGCCGGGTAAATACGAATGGCCGGCATTGATTCGCCTGCTCGACGAGCAAGATCCCAGCTATAAAACATAGCGCCCGCGGACTCAACCGGCGGGCTTGCGACCGAATGCTGTACTACAGCATCGCCATCAAGTCAGCGCAACGATTCCATGTCGTAGACCACTGCACGGGACTTCTCGTGTAGAAACAACCCGCCACCGAGATTATCAAACACGGGACGCAGTCGACGCCGATACCATTTGCCTTTGCGCAGATACACATCGCCGTCGGTGCGCTGTTGATCACAATTTTCGTTCCAATCGCGCTTGGTGAGTACACCAAAATACAATACTCCGCGGCACAACCGGCAAAGATTTTCAATCGCTTGCTCGGCCCGCGGATCGTCCAAATATTGCAACACGTCATAACAAATAACGAAGTCGAAACGATGCCGCGCTTCGAATGTCGCGGCACTACCGTGTTCCCACCCGTATTGATGGCACAGATACTCGCTGTACTCCACGCCGGTATATTGTGCGCCGGGGAACGAACGGCCGATAGCGGCCTGCCAATGCCCGACGCCGCAACCTAGGTCCAATACTGTTTTGATATTTTGACCGAGATACGCAAGGTACATGCAGACGAAATCCATTCGTGCCTCGGTCTCGCGCGCGGTCTCGATACGGGATTCAGGCGCGTGGTAATACCGCGAGTAGTAGTCTTTATCGAATCTTAAACTATGCGAGGTCGACATTGTCCTCTAGCTCGAATATTGCACAAGACCGTTCAAAAATCCCAATAAGCGATTGATGGAGTTGATGATATAACGAATCGCGGAAGGAGCGCTTGGGATTGTGCGCACGCTTGTGCTTTTCACTGGATATCCCCTCGCTTAGAATATCCGACGCCGGCGAATTCTGTATAATTGCCTGACTGATCCGCTACAACAGACTCCAGCCTACACCGAGGACCGTCATGAAAAGTGCAACCTTAGGCTTACCCACCCTGGCCGCAGAACTTTGGCCGAGCACAGACACCAATCGATGGGTACGAAACAGCGTGTTGGTGATCGGCGGCTCGTTGTTGTTATCGGCGACGGCTAAGGCGCAGATCCCGTTTTGGCCGGTACCGATGACGATGCAAACCTTCGCGGTATTACTGCTCGGGGCCGCTTATGGTTGGCGCCTGGGTGGCGCGGCCGTGTTGCTGTATCTGGCCGAGGGTGCGGTCGGCCTACCGGTTTTTGCCAAGGGTGGTGGCTTCGCGTATTTGCTCGGCCCCACCGGTGGCTATCTGGTTGGGTTTTTGTTCGCGGCGATAGTGGTAGGTTGGCTCGCCCAGCGCGGCTGGGACCGTTCTCCCGTTACGACGGTTGCGGCAATGCTGATCGGGGAGCTTATTATCTTTGGGTTGGGGGTGGCCTGGCTCGCGCACTTGATAGGTATCGATAAAGCCATCGCCGCGGGAGTTACGCCGTTCCTATGGGGCGAGGCGGTCAAAATCGCGTTAGCGACAGCATTATTGCCTGCTACGTGGTCGATATTGAAGAAAACCCGCGACTGAAACCAGCCGATTCGATCTATTGACGACTCCGAATATAACGTCAATTCGGGCCTGCTGTCGGTGGCCTAAATTCCAGACCCGGCAAGCGGCTAGAAACGGCAGGGAGTATTGCCGCACACGCGGCGTCAATCTTCAGCGCCAGCATCGAATCGGCTCGCGTGCGGCCAATATTTAACGCAGCGATGGGTTTGTTGTGCTGCGCCGCTGTACGACAGAAGCGATAGCCGGAAAACACCATCAACGACGATCCGACCACCAGCACGGCATCGCACTCACGCAGCGCGCCGCAAGCCGTAGCCACTCGTTTGCGCGGCACGGCTTCACCGAAGAAGACCACACTTGGCTTTACCACACCGCCGCAGTGACGACACGCCGGCACTTCGAAAGTCGACAGATCAACGCCGTCGAGGTCGGCATCACCGTCTGGGGCGATCGTTGCGCTCCATTGTGACGCGTCATTGCGGCGCTCAAGTTGGAGCTGGTAACTATTGCGATCGAGCCGCTGATCACAGTCCATACATTGCACCGTATCAAGCCGGCCATGTAAATCGACGACGTTATGACTACCGGCACGTTGGTGAAGTCCGTCCACATTCTGAGTGACCAATTTCCCTATGCGTCCACTTCGCTGCCACTGCGCCAGCACATAATGCGCAGCATTGGGCGCGGCTTGCCAGATCCGCGGCCAACCCAGCATACTACGCGCCCAGTATCGTCGCCGGATTGCGGCACTATCGGCAAAATCTCGGAAGTAAACAGGTTGGCGTCGCTTCCACTCGCCACTACGGTCGCGGTAGTCCGGAATACCCGAATCGGTGCTACAACCAGCACCGGTCAGCACAAACAATCGCGGATGCTCCTCGATAAATTGGCGCAGAGCTGAAACCATAGCGATGCGGGTTCGTGGGGCGTTATTCACAATTTAAACTCATCACAATGTATCGGCATTAAATTATATCGTGACCATCGAAGCACAAAACCCAAATCGGGTTACCCAACTGATACTATATCAGT
>CAXMMZ010000090.1:0-9919 GCA_964194565.1 Arenicellales bacterium | reverse complement strand
CGGTACCTGAAAATTCGGGATAACCGGTTCGAATATCGACAAGATTCCGGATCCATGGTCCGCCTGCGTCAAATTTTTGAGCAATACAACGCTCCGAACGCGATAGTGAGCGAATTATAATGGCGCAAATAGAACGCTCGGCTACGAGGAACACGGTCATTTCAATTTTTGATACTAAAACGCTATTTGGCGACGTCGTCGATATCATCGATCGATTGCATGCCGAGCGCGACACGCCGCCGCCTGATCGTGCGCAGCGGGACCGTGAGATCGGACGCCGCTCGGCGGTGCGAAGCAGTCAGCCGCTGGTGCAATTGCGTGAATGGTTGCGACATAGTCGCAGCGACGCCGAATCGATGGGTGGTGCACGCGCGGTTGCGGTGCGCCGTGGAATGAGTTTGATCGTAGCGTTATGTGGATTACTAGTGGGTTGGGGCGTAGCGACGGCGCTGTTTCATTACGACGGCCGACACCCGGTAAACACCGTTTCTATTTTAGGCGTATTCGTTGGTCTGCAGCTTGTGTTATTGGTGATGCTGGTGGTCGCGATGTTGCCGCTTAACCGGATACCAATGTTGGCGGCACTGCAACGCATATTGGGTTCATTTAGTGTCGGGCGGATGGCCGCGGTGCTGTCGCGTTTATTGCCTGCCAGGATGCGCGGCGATGTCGCGGCGCTGCTGGATACGGGTGGCCGTCGCACACACGGCTGGAGCAAGGTGGTGCAGTGGCAGGTGCTCGGCTGGTCGCAATGGTTTGCCGTTTTGTTCAACGTCGGCGCGTTGGCCGCGGCCGTGTATTTAATCGTGTTTTCAGATTTAGCCTTCGGCTGGAGTACGACGCTGACGATAAGTACGACCGATGCGTCGGTTTGGATCGATAGACTGGCGGCACCATGGCGATGGTGGTGGCCCGGTGCAGTGCCGTCGTTGGAACTGATCGATGCGACGCGTTACTACCGGTTGAATCAGGGTTTATTACCGGGTGCACCGGCCGCGGTCGACGTCGCGCAACTTGGGCAGTGGTGGCCGTTTCTCGTTGCGGCGATGCTGTGCTATGGGTTGTTGCCACGCCTCATCGCTTTGTTGCTGGCGAATTGGGGTTTCAGTCGCGCGCTACGAGATGTGTTGCTTACGACGCCGGACGCCGTTGCATTGTTGGACCGGATGAATGCGCCGCTGGTAGAAACCGGTGCGTCAGCGGTTGACCTTGATCCGGTCACGGGGGCTGCCTCAGTGCCCGCTAGCACAACGAGCCACGCGTTGGGTACGACGGTTGATGTTGTGGATTGGGCGCAAGCCAGCGGTGACGCAGATCGTGTTGGGTCGTGGTTGCACCGAAACGGCGTCTCACTAAATACCTACCATGAGGCGGGTGGTGCACAATCCCTACAGCGCGACTCGGAGGTCATCGCGGGCCTGACCACGCCGGGTCCAACGATCACATTGTTGGTGCGCGGTTGGGAGCCGCCGCTACTGGAGTTCACCGATTTCCTCCTCGAGCTGCGCGATACGGCCGGCGAGCAACGCACATTGGTAGTGCTGTTGGTAGGTTCATCACAGGATCTTTCGGCGCCGAACGACCCTGCTGATATCGAAATTTGGACGACGGTATTGCGTGACAAGCTGGGTGCGCAACTGCGAGTTGAAGATGCGCATCGCGTGTTTCCGCATCGTCATGGAAACGAAGCAGACATCCCGCCCACTCCTGGGCCGGCCGCGTCATGATCCCGACCTTTGCCGTCGTTGGTCATCCCAATAAGGGTAAGAGCAGCATCGTTGCGGCTCTTGCCCAGGATGACAGCGTGCGAATATCCGCGGTTCCCGGCACCACCGTGGCCTGTCGCGAGTTTCCAATGCGGGTAGACGGCGAGGTGTTGTATAAGTTAATCGATACTCCCGGATTTCAGCGTGCTCGGCAGGTGCTGGCGTGGATGCGGGAGCGTGAGACGACGGCCGCCGAGCGGCCACGAATCGTGCGTGAATTTGTCGATGCACACCGCAATGGCGATCTGTACGCCGACGAATGTGAGTTACTAAGCCCATTGCTGGACGGCGCCGGCATTCTTTACGTCATCGATGGTTCGCGGCCGTTCGGCAGCGAATATCAAGCGGAGATGGAAATACTGCGTTGGACCGGCCAACCCAGCATGGCCTTGATCAATATGATTGGCGCGGCCGACTATACCGAACAATGGTCGGGTGCGCTCGCACAATATTTTCGAATCGTACGGCGTTTCAACGCGTTTACCGCGCGTTTCGAAAAGCAGTTGGGATTGTTACGGGCATTCGGCGAATTGAACGAAGACTGGCGGGAAGCCTTATCGCGCGCGATCGCGAGCCTTGAACGAGAACGCCATCATCGCCGACAGCTGAGCGCGTACGAGGTCGGCGAAATGATTATCGATGTGTTGACTTCAAGCGTTACAAAAAAAATTGCTGTGAACACGGCGCCTGAGAAGCACCGCCCGCGTATCGAAGCCAGCTACCGAGATTCGTTGCAAAAGCGTGAGCGACGTTGTCGGGATGCCGTGGAGCGCTGCTACGACTATCACGGATTGGTTCGCCACGAGGCCGATCTCGATGTAATGGGCGGTGAATTGTTTTCGCAAAAGACTTGGCTCATGTTCGGTTTGTCGAAAACGCAACTCCTGGTTACCGGTGCAGCGGGGGGCGGGGCGATCGGGAGCGGGTTGGATATAGCGCTCGGCGGTGCATCGCTGATGCTAGGCGCCGGCATCGGCGCATTGGTGGGTGGTGTCACCGCGTGGTATTCGCAGCAGCGCTTGTCTGATGCGCGAGTACTGGGGCTACCGTTGGGCGGCACCGAATTACGGGTCGGGCCGATGTCGGATCGAAATTTTCCGTATGTGTTATTGGGGCGGGCATTGTTTCATCATCGTGTCGTCACTGGCCGTACCCATGCACACCGCGAGCACCTCGATGTGAAAGATGCCGCAGCCGCGAGTGCAGCCGGGGGGTTGCCGGGTCCGATGCGCAAGCGCTTCGAGCAGCGATTTGCAGCGTTGCGTCGTGGTGGGCAGGATATAGCAGGGCGTCGCTGGCGCAACGAATTTGCGGCCCTTGTGGAGGCCGCGATTGTACACAGCAGCGTCCAGGCAAGTTCGGCTGAAACGTCAACCTCGCAATAATTCGTCGATCGCGACCACACGCCGGCGCCTAATCTCTGCACCGATGGCATGACCTTGCAAGCCGAGGGTATTGCTGTCGACACCGCGTGCCACTTCGCAACAGCGTTGCAACAATTCTGCCTGTGGATAGGGCCGGGTGCCGTGGCCGCTACGGCCCCGTGCATCGGCACGGCATGCGGCGCTAAAGTCGACGATGATTTCCGGTCGACGTAGTGCGTCCAGCGACTCGAGCAGCGCTAATACGGCGTGGGCTTTGAGGGTATCAAGGCGGTGCATTTTTAGGTGCTGCGCACACACCAGCAGCGCCAAGCGCGCGAACGCGTTGGGCACCCGCAGTCGGGAGTTAAGCCTGCGGATTGGCTCCAGGCCTGATCGGTCATGGCCGCGGTGGTTTGGCCAGCGTTGCGGTGGTGTCAGTCCCTTGCCCAAGTCGTGTACAAGCGCGGCGTATCGTGCGCGTATCGTGGCGGTGGCCGCCGCAGCCTGGTCTACGGTCAGTAGTGTATGCGCGCCGGTATCAATCTCCGGATGACGGCGTGCCGACTGCGGTATGCCAAATAGCCGGTCAATTTCGGGAAATATACGCGCCAGTGCGCCGCACTCCCGTAACGTCACGATAAACTGCGATGGTCGCGATTCGCCAAGCGCGGACTGAAGTTCGGTCCAAACACGCTCCGCCACCAACGCATCGACTTCACCGTCTCTAATCATGGCGCTCATCAGTGCGTTAGTATTGTCGGCGACGGTAAACCCCAGGTCTGCGTAACGCGCAGCAAACCGGGCGACCCGCAAGATGCGCACCGGGTCCTCGGCAAACGCCGGCGACACGTGCCGTAATATGCGATTGTCAAGATCGCTTGCGCCGCCGAACGGGTCGATCAACTCGCCATCACGAGTTTGGGCCATGGCATTAATCGTGAGGTCACGGCGGCGTAGGTCGTCCTCTAAACGCACGTCGGTTGACGCGTAGACACTAAAACCCTTATATCCAGGCCCTGTCTTGCGCTCGGTGCGGGCCAACGCGTATTCATCATGGGTTACGGGATGCAAAAATACCGGGAAGTCTTTACCCACGGGCTTGAAGCCGCGTGCCACCATCAATTCCGGGGTTGCGCCCACCACTACCCAATCGCGGTCGTTGACGTCGAGGCCCAACAATCGGTCGCGTACGGCGCCGCCGACGAGGTAGTAGTCGAGGCTATGTTCGGGGTCAGCCCGCATATTGCACGAGAACGTTCAAAGTTGTATTAAGCGATTGACTAGGATAACGATTAAAATTCTCTTAAGGAACGCTTTGGATTATGCACACTGTCCGGTTTGTGGCTGGATTTCACATCAATTGACTTGCTCTTCGGTCAAGCCATAGCTACGGCTATGACTTCCCCTCCAGAGCGGCGCAACATAAGCGAACTCTCGGCCAAAATTCCGTACTCTCGTGCAATATGCGGGCACGTCATAGTCGTTTGCCGCGCTTGGTGAACGGCATTGGAATGGGCGCCATAGCTCTCGAATCATAGCAAATGCGGTACTCATCAAGGCGCTTTCTCATTCTCCTGGCGGCGATATTGTTGACGGGCTGCTCGTCAATGGATTACTACGCGCAATCCGTCCGCGGCCAATTTGCACTAATAATGCAAAGTCGCTCCATCGAATCGATCATAGATGACGCCGATGTCGATTCGGCCCTGAAAGCGCGGTTGCGTCGAGTGCTCGAAATCAGGGCCTTCGCGACCGAGCACCTCGCGTTGCCCGATAACAAGAGCTATACGCGCTACGCTGATGTCGGCCGGCCCTATGTCGTTTGGAACGTGTTTGCCGCACCGGAATTGTCGGTGGTGCCGCGACAGTGGTGTTTTCCGATTGCGGGTTGCGTCGTCTATCGGGGTTATTTCACTCAAGAGGCGGCGCAGCGATTCGCAGATCAATTACATGTTCAAGGTGATGACGTTTATGTCGCCGGTATATCCGCATATTCGACGCTCGGTTGGTTCAACGATCCGGTCTTAAGCACCATGCTGAACTATGATGACGCGCAGCTGGCCGGACTGATCTTCCACGAATTGGCACATCAGGTGATCTACGTTAAGGACGATACGGTTTTTAATGAATCTTTCGCCACGGTTGTCGAACTCGAAGGTATGACGCGTTGGTTGGCGCGTGGCGGTGGTAATGCGGTGTCCTATGTCGAGGCCAAAGAGCTTGAAGAACGCATCGCGAATCTGGTGCTCGAGTACCGTGATCGGCTACAAACGGTGTACGCGGCCGACGGCTTAGACGCCCAGAAACGCGAGCGCAAACGCGAAATTTTTGCGGCGCTACGGGCCGCGTACCAACAATTGCCGGAACGGTTTGCGCACGCAGGCTACGAGCGTTGGTTTGCTCAAGAATTAAACAATGCGCATTTAGTATCGATTGGTGCGTATCATGAATTAGTGGGGCCGATGCAAGCCGAACTCGCCGCCGCTGGCGGCGATCTGCAGAAATTTTATTCCGGCATGCGTCGTTTCGCCGACTTGGATCCCGTCGAACGCCGGGCCCAATTGCTTATTATGCGAATGCCATAACCGCACGCCGGCGAGGGCTGATGCAGACCCTGCGGATCATCTGGTTAACGCCGCGCATGGCGCCGCATTTCAGATAACGTGTCGACCCGCGGGCGCAGATAGCCCGGTGCGATCTCCTCGAGCGATCGCGGCACGATACTGAGTTCGGCGGCCGGCATCGCGTCGCAAACACTGTCCACTGCCATCGAATCGAAGTTATCCCGGGAAAAAGGCTTGCCGGGCACGAACTCCAGTAGCACCGCTTGCCATCGCGATTGTCGCGCCGTGAGCCGGATAATGTGGCGTTCGGTCTGCGTGAGTGCGGCGATCAGTTGCACGATCTCGTGCAGCGAGTATTGGGTCGGTCCACACAGGGCGTAGCGTTGCCCGTAGCTGCGGCGATCCGTCAATGTATTGACAAACGCAGTCACCACGTCGTCGACATGAATCGGCTGAAACCGGGCATCGGAGCAAGCTAACGGAAACAACGCGGGAATCGCACGCAGCAGTTCGGCAAATCGCAACGTAAAACTATCGTCAGCGCCGAATACGACCGAAGGCCGGAAACTCGTGACACGCAGGTGTTCGCTGTGGGCATGATGTACCGCGGCTTCGCCAGTGCCTTTACTGCGTAGGTAGTGGCTAGGTCCGTGGTCCGGGTCTGCGTTCAGTGCACTCATGTGCAGCAAACGACCCACTCCTGAGCGCTGACAGGCCGCGGCGATAATATCAGGAAGTTGCGCATGCGCCCGATAAAATTCATCGCCATTTCGATCTCGGGCGTTAAGGATACCGACCAGGTTGACTACGGTATCGACATCGTCGAATTGGCTACCCAAAAACTCCGGATCGTATACATCGCCTTGCACCAGTTGCACGGACGGTACGACGAGAAGAGCCCGATGCCATTCGCGGCGCCGAGTGAGGACCGTGACGCAATGGCCCAATGCGGCCAGGCGCCTGGTCAGGTGTCGACCGATAAATCCGGTTCCGCCCAAGATGCAAATTTGTTGTGTCATGGGTGTGTCTGAATCACAGGTTCCTGAAGTTGGATTCTGCCACTATTGTTACGTTCCGCGCGCGGTTCCGGGTTGCGACGCTGTCACGTCCGGCATGCGTTGTTGCAATCGCTGCTGGGTCGCGCCCAAGCGGTAATCGTACACCACGGCGAACGCGAGCACATTCTTTACAAAATTGCGGGTTTCCTTAAAAGGTATTGTTTCAACCCAGATATCGGCGGCCAAATCGTCTCGTTTCGGAAGCCATTCACGTACCCGATGCGGGCCCGCATTATACGCGGCTGTTGCTAATACCGAGTTGCCGTCATAGCCATCGAGGATTTTGCGCAAATAGGCGGTGCCCAACCGGATGTTGTTATCTATCTCAAGAATCGAACTGTTTCCAGTGATTTTAATATTGAGTTCCCGCGCCACGCGTCGTCCGGTGGACGGCATCAGCTGCATCAGTCCGAGCGCGCCTACCGCTGAACGTGCGTCCGCCATGAAGGCGCTCTCTTGACGCACCACGCCGTACACCCAACTCGGGTCAATGCCATACCGGTGGGCGTTACTATGGATGAGTTTACGATGCCGGGTCGGAAAGCGCAGCTCCAAATCGTTCAAGAAATCCCCACGGCCGGCACTTACAATGCTGCGATCGTACCAGCCTTGTTGTGCCGCCAAAGCTGCCGCCGCGCGGAGTGAATGTTTGTCGAAATTGCGCGTTGCCCACTGCCACTGGCGTCTGGCCATGCGCGTGTCGCCGGCGGCGTACAACGCGAACGCCATAGCCAGTCCGTTGTGTTTAGTCGCGGTATCGATGGCCGCGGCCGTGACCCGCAGCGGTACATCCTGCATCGCGTACGGCGCATTTAGAGTATCGGCTGCGAGAAAGCCGTGGTAGTTCCGCGATTCTGCCAGCGATCGATAAAGTCGCTGCGCCCCGTCTCGGTCGGCATTGGCTTCAAGCGCTCGGGCACGCCAATAGCGCCACTTTGGATCGAGTTGTTCTTCGGCGGTAAGCCGGTCGAGGAAATCGAGCACGGCGTCCCATCGCCCGCTGCGCAGTGCCGCACGTACACGCCATTGCCGTAGTGTCGCGTCGTCCGACCCTGCGGAGGCGCGACTCAACCATCGCAGCGCCCGCGGATCGTGGTTGTAGGCGGCGCTCAAACCGATCGTACGGTAAGCGCGGCCTCGGTCGGCGTCATCGAAACGTTGCTGGGGCTTGAGTTTTGCCCAAATCGCGGCCGCTCGATCAATGTCGCGATTCGCGAGCCGGTTCAATGCGTGGTGGATAATCCAGTTCGAATCGGGTAGCGCCGGTCGCAACAGTTCTGTCTCGGGCGCTTTGTGTAGCGCGACCCAATGTTTCGCGTCACGCTGACCGGCGGTGTTCAGATAAGTGTGGGATAGGTGTCGAACGAGCCCGAGTCGGCCGCGTTCAAGCGCAAGTTTGATTCGTCCCCAGACGCGTTCGGTGTTGAGTTCGCCGGCGGAATTCCACGCTGCAAATACGGGATCGCACGCATCCGGCCGGCTCGCGCCCGTCATCCACAACCGTTCGATATCGCCATTGAAGTCGGTCACCGTCTGGCCATCGTGCAGTAGGGCATTGAGGCGGTGGCATTCGAGCTCGTCGCTGTCCAGCGGTTGGTACGCATCGAGAAACGCACCCCATTGTCGCCGTTTTGCCAACTGCCGTAACCATCGCTCGCGCAGCAATTGCGTTACCACGGCGTCGGAATTGCGCTGCAAGAATCCAGTGATGACCAGGTCGGAGGTTTCCGTTAAACGATCTTTAAGAAATTCATACTCGAGAAACGCATACAGCGGGTGGTTGGCGAGCCGGTCCAGGTGTTGTTGAAACAATGAAAATTGGCGAGCTTGTACCGCTCGCTTGCCATCGAGGTAGTCGGTTTGTGGCGACGCGATTTCGGCGTGGCTGGCGACGGTGGCAGTCGCGAGCAACAGAAATCCACAAACGCTGTAAGCGAATCGGTGTCTCATTAGCCCAGATAATTCATGAAGGCTTCGGCTATCAGGGGAAACCAGGGGTAGGGAGGTTAGAGGCGAAGCCGACAACCGCCGATCGGTTGAATTCGAACCCCACAAACTGTGTGGCGGTCCTGTACCCTGAAACCCCGGATAATCCGTTCAAAAATAGAGAAGATTCTTCGTCCATGGCCCGCCTTCGTAAAATATCCGTTTTACGCTGTCGGTATCGCACCGTAACGTTGCCGATAGTCAACGATGGCGTCAAGGTGCGTATTGTGTTGAGGTGACGCGGCGAGGAACTCGACCAACGTGTCGAGCGTGGCGATCGCCTCGACATCGACATTATAGCGTTGCACGACGGACTGCACCGCAGATTGCGCGCTGTTCTGGGCTTGTTCCTGCCGGTCGAGAGCAATGACCACGCCGCGCGGCTCCGCGCCGGCGCTACGGATCAGTGACATAGAATGATCTATGGATAGTCCCGCCGTAATCACGTCGTCGACGACCAGTACGCGCCCTGCCAAAGGCGCGCCGACGATGCGGCCGCCTTCGCCATGGTCCTTGCTCTCTTTGCGGTCGAACGCGAACGCAAGATCGCGACCGAACTCGGTTGCAAACCCGATTGCGGTGGCCGCAGCCAGAGGGATGCCTTTGTAAGCCGGGCCAAACAACATAAACTCACCGTCGAATCGATGCTGCGCGGTGTGCGCATAGTAGCGGCCCAACTGTTGCAGTGCGTTGCCGGTGTTGAATAACCCGGCGTTGAAAAAATACGGACTGACCCGGCCTGATTTGAGGGTGAACTCGCCAAATCGTAACACCCCGACGTCGATGGCGAACGATAGGAATTCATGTTGGTAGGATTGCATTGGTAGGGATTTTAACAGCGTCGAGAACAAAGGAAACTCCGAAGATATAATAGCGTTGATCGTGAGATTCCCGGCTGCGCGGAGCGCCGTACCGGTGGTGACGGGTAGCAGCAGCAAAATCAGTCAAACCAAAAAATATGAAAATCGTTTCATTCAACGCCAACGGCATTCGTTCGGCTGCGAGCAAGGGATTTTTCGATTGGATGCGACGCCACCAGCCCGATGTGGTTTGCATCCAAGAGATCAAGGCATGGGAGGAGCAGCTCACGGCGCCCGAATTTCATCCGCATGGCTACTACCGGTACATCCACGGCGCGGAAAAGAAAGGCTATAGTGGAGTGGCGGTGTATTGCCGGGAGC
>CAXMMZ010000089.1:0-2178 GCA_964194565.1 Arenicellales bacterium | reverse complement strand
TCGGTATTGGAATCGCCCGTAATCGGAACGTTTCGCGATAGTCGCTGATAACTCTTGGCGGCGATAATGGCGACGGTAGTCGAACAAAATGTGGCGAACAGCGTTGTGGGCACGATTCCCGCCGGGTCGATCGAACCCACTGAGGCCCGTAACGCGATAACTCCGGTCGGGAGTAGCGTGACGCTGGAGGTGTTGATGGCGAGAAATAAGGCCATCGCGTTGGTGGCGGTGCCTTTATTTGGATTTAGGGTGTCGAGCGCCTGCATGGCGCGAATTCCAAACGGTGTTGCAGCATTGCCGAGCCCGAGTGCATTGGCCGACATATTCATGATCATCGCGCCCATTGCGGGGTGGTCCGCGGGCACGTCCGGAAACAACCGCACCATAAGTGGGCGTACGAGGCGGGCAATGATATGCAATAAGCCGCCGGCTTCGGCAATTTTCATCAACCCTAAAAACAACGCCATGACTCCGATCAAGCCGAGCGCGAGCGTTACCGAACTCTTGGCCGATTCGATCATGCCGGTCGCCAGTGCCTGCATCGGTGCGACACTCGCAGCCGAGTCGGGATGCCAGGTCAGCTGCCGATAACCCGTAAACACAAACGCTATTACGACGATGCCGTAGAAAACGCTGTTCATGGCGACTGCTAATTTAGGCGTCGTGTTAGGTGGATCATTATTTTAGTGTGCGGGGGCTATTCGCGATTTTAGCACAGCCGAATCGGGCGTCTCGGTGTTCGGGCTTGAACGAAGTTGCACCTTGTCTGACAATGCACGACTAATTTTTGTGTGTTGATATTGAAATGGAAGACAGCAGAATTCGTCCGATGTGTGTAAATAGAAGTCCGGGCTTGGTCGCCGCGGTTTGAGGCATGGCACATAGCTCCAAGAAAGCGGTTGTGGCGGCACTGTTCGGTAACGCGGTTATTACCGTACTCAAGTTTGGCGCTGCACTATTGACGCACTCCGCGTCGATGATGAACGAAGCGGTGCACAGTCTGATGGACACCGTTAATCAGTTGTTTTTGTTATTGGGGTTACGCTATGGCGAGCGGCCCGCCGATAGCCGTTATGCGTTCGGGCATGGGCAGAAAAAGTATCTGTGGAATTTGTGGAGCGCAATCGGGCTGTTTTCAATCGGGGCGGGGCTGGGGCTTGCGCACGCCTGGAGTTCGTATACGGATATCGATAGTTTTACGCCGCTTACGAACATGCAAGCATTCGGTTACGAATTCAGCCCATACTGGATTTCCGCGGTGGTGTTGGCGTTCGCATTAGGTGTTGATGGCTATGTCTTGTCGGTGGCGAGCCGCGAAGTCAATGCGCGTATGCGCGCCGCCGGAACCCGTGGTTGGCTGCGCTACCTCGCGCGTTCCGATGACCCCACGATAACCGCTGTCGTGCTCGAAGACGTGGTGGCTGTGTTAGGAGTTCTGTTGGCTGCGGCAGGAATCGCCCTAACGGTATGGACTGGCAATCCGCTGTGGGATATCGGTGTTTCCGTCCTTATCGCGTTGATGCTTGGTGCGATTGCTTTCTTCCTCGGCGCAGTCAATATGCGTTATCTGACTGACATTCGCGATCCTGGTGCCGAGCAAGCATTTCTCGACGTCGCCAACGGCCTGCATGAGGTGGAACGTTTTCACGACTTGCGTTCCATCGTGGTGGACGAATCCAACACCATCGTCGTGGCCGAAGTCGAATTACGCGAAGAGGTCGTGCTGTCGGGTTTGGCCGACAAGATCGATCGTCGACGTCGCGGTTTGCGGGCGGACCTGCCTGCCGAACGCCGCGACGACCCACGGCTTCAACAATACATTGATAACCGCGCCGTTGTGGAAGCGACACTTGAACGTACAGAAGAGCTCGTCGATCAAATTGAAGCGCAAGTACGTAAAATATGCCCACGCATTGTACATGTGACGATTGAGGTAGAGGGTATCGCGGCGGCACCCGACGGCACCTCGCTAAAAAAGCCTGCGTGATAGGCGCAACGTTGCAGGTTGGACCGCGGTCGAAGTTGTGGGATGATTGCCGCTGACCTCGGGTCACTCCGGCGACCACGCACGGTCATGCAGAAAACGCTGACACCGTGTCTTGTGCTCGGCGTCGTTGGATTCCAATGATTTGACTCGCATTTGGCGGAACCTTAGCCGGTGTACTGCTGCAGTCACAC
>CAXMMZ010000088.1:0-32977 GCA_964194565.1 Arenicellales bacterium | reverse complement strand
GTTCGGCGCATCGCCAGATTCCGATCTGGATTCTCGTCCTGCAATGCATTTTTGGTTCGATTTTGGTGTCGGCCGGCGTCGCGATAAGCGCCGGTGAATCTTACGCATCGATCGCCGTTTTCTATGTCGTGATTGCTGTGTATTGCTTCCACTTTCTCACCGTTCCCATCGCCACTGCCTTCGTCGTGTTGGGTGCCGCCGGTTATGCGCTGGCGCTGCAACATGTTGGCGTCGAGAATTGGCTCCCAGCAGTCGCACTTATGGCCGGCAGCGGATTAACCGCCGGAGTCATGACCAATCTGCTAGTACAACGAATTAGCCGCCTGGCCGCCGAGGACGCGCTAACGGGTTTGACTAACCGCCGCGCCTGGGAAGCGTTATTGCGGCACGCAGTGTTGAATGCGCCGCGCAATCTTGGCCCATTTTCAATCGTGTTGCTGGATCTCGATAACTTCAAACAAATCAACGACTCTCGCGGCCACATCGCTGGGGATCGGCTATTGCAACAGGTCGCTCGTGCTCTACAACGAGTCACCCGTAAAGGCGATGTCGCGGCACGCTGGGGCGGCGATGAATTTGCGTTATTGCTGCTGAAGTGCGACCGGCACGAGGCGCGCCGTATTGTCGGACGCATCGGTGAAGAACTCGCTGGCATCATTGAGTTCTCGGCCGGCACCGGAACGTGGCGTACCGCGCAAACCATGCAGGACATCCTGGAAACAGCAGACACTGAGCTGTACGCAGTGAAACTGCAACACAAGCATGAATCCACTGACGCAAATTGACGCGTCGTGCCGTTACGTTATAAATTCGGAATCCCATTTACATCTTGACGGGGCGCCGCAAGGCTGAGACGCGCATCGCGCAGTCCCGTAGCACCTGATCCGGATAATGCCGGCGTAGGGAATTGAGATAGCGCCAATACGCCTCACGACTCAGATTCACACCACCGCATGGCGCGACGCCGCCGAGACATTAGCGGCGGTACGGCGCTGCGCGCCCCGAGTACACTGCATCACCAATCCCGTAGCGATGAACCTGACGGCAAACGTGCTGCTCGCGCTCGGCGCCACGCCGACGATGTCGGCCGCACCGAGCGACGTCGGTGACTTTGTCGCGGCGGCCGATGCTTTGTGTATCAATCTCGGAACGATGGATGCCGAACGCCGTGTCGCGATCGACGTCGCGTTGCAGACCGCGATGGAACACACACGACCGTGGGTGCTAGACCCGGTAATGGTGGAAGTCTCCCCCGAACGGCGCGATTATGCGCTCGAATTATGCAATCGGGCGCCGGCCGTTATCCGCGGCAATGCAGTGGAAATAGCCGCGCTGTCGGTGGGCGGCGCCGCCGTGCTGGCAAACGACAGCGGGGCCGTCATCGCGCAGACCGGTGCGAACGACGTGGTGACGAGCACGACGGGTTGCTGGCACATCGGCCACGACGAACCGATGTTGACGAAAATTACCGGTATCGGCTGCGCCACGAGTGCGGTCGTGGCGGCCTGTGTGGCAGTGCAATCCGATGCGGAAATCGCTGCGGCGAGTGCGTTACTAATCATAACGACCGCCGCAACGCGTGCACGGCCCCAGGCCGCAGGCCCCGGAAGTCTCGCGGTGCATTTCCTGGACGAACTGCATTCGCTGGACCCAAGCGCATTGTCACAACCGGCGGTGGAGCCATGATCGATCCGCGCTTATACCTGATTGTCGATCCGACGCAGTGTACACATCACGACCCCGCTGCGGTCGCAGCGGCCGCGGTTAAAGGCGGAGTCACACTGATTCAATATCGTAATAAACAAGCCGCTACGCGTGACCTCATTGCCGGCCTAAAACTCGTGCAGGCCGCGGTTCGCGGTAGCGGCGTACCGGTACTGGTCAACAATCGGGTCGATGTAGCGCTCGCGGGCGACGCACAGGGCGTGCATCTGGGGCAACACGACATGCCCGTCGATATCGCGCGCCGATTGCTCGGAGCGAACGCCGTGATTGGCGCTACGATACGTTCGCTAGCGGAGGCCGAATCCACGCCGCTCGAGTTCGTCGATTATGTAGGGATAGGTGGTGTATTTCCGACTGCTAGCAAACAACAATTAAATGCACCGATCGGCGTGGCTGGCTTTACTGATGTGGCGGCGCGAATCCGGCGGCGGCGGCCCGATTTGGCGCTTGTCGCCATCAGCGGTATTACCGCCGCGACGGCGCCACAACTCTTGGCGGCAGGCGCCAACGGCATTGCCGTTATCTCGTCGATTTGCGGTGACCGCGATCCGCAGCAAGCCGCGATCCGGTTACGGGCCGGCATCGACGACGCCACTGCTTGACACGGCATCCATGACCACTACCCCCATCGCACTCAGCATCGCGGGCTCGGACAGTAGCGGCGGTGCGGGCATCCAAGCCGACCTAAAAACCTTCTCGGCGCTGGGCACGTACGGCGCCTCGGTTATTACGGCGTTGACCGCTCAGAACACTCGCGGTGTCACGGCCATCGTCGATATCGATCCGAGCTTTATCGCGGCACAGATCGACACTGTGTGCAGCGACCTCGTCGTTAATGCGGTCAAGATCGGAATGCTAAGCCAAAGCGGCGTCATTGAAACGGTCGCTGAAGCACTCGACCGCCACGGGCTTAGCATGGTGGTACTGGACCCGGTGATGGTGGCAAAAAGCGGGGATAAGCTACTACAACCCGATGCGAGCGCGGCGCTACGACGTTTACTGATACCACGCGCACTACTCATTACCCCCAATCTCCCCGAGGCGGGGGCGTTGCTGGACGCATCGCCACCACAGACCGAAGCAGAGATGATCGATGCCGCGCAGCACTTACACCGGCTCGGCGCGCGCAATGTACTTATTAAAGGCGGACACCTTGGCGGACACGACAGTACCGACATTTTCTACGACGGTAATGCCACGACGCGTCTTTACGCGCCACGAATCGAGACCCATAACACCCACGGAACCGGTTGCACGCTGTCATCCGCCATCGCCGCGTATTTAGCGCATGGCGTCGTACTGCCTGACGCGGTGCGGCGCGCCAAACGTTATATCGCGACCGCCATTGGCGCGGCAGATCGATTGCACGTCGGTCACGGCCATGGTCCGGTTCATCATTTCCACGAATTCTGGACCGAGGGCCCGCCAAAATGACCTTAATACGCCGACAGTTCTTGATCGCCGCCGGGGCCGCGGCCGCCACGCCGCAGATCGCAATCGGGGCGAGTTCCGATACGCACGCATGGCGAATGATTACATCGTGGCCGCGCGACCTACCGGGACCCGGAGTTACCGCGCAGCGACTTGCCGATCGCATCACCACCATGAGCGGCGGGCGTTTAACGGTGAAATTATATGGCGCAGGCGAGATTGTTCCAGCCCTGGAAGTTCTTGACGCCGTCGGCAGCGATGTCGCCGAATTGGGCCATACCGCATCGTTTTTCTGGCAAGGCAAAGCGCCGGCCAGTGTGTTTTTCACCGCTGTGCCTTTCGGCCTCACCGCGGACGAACACGCCGCGTGGATTTACCACGGCGGCGGCCAGCAGTTGTGGGAATCGCTGTATGCCGATTTTGGTTTGATCCCGCAGATGGCCGGCAATACCGGCATGGGCATGGGTGGGTGGTTCAAACAAGAACTCCACGGTATCGACAGTTTGAAGGGGCTCAAATACCGCATTCCAGGGTTGGGCGGTGAAATTTTGCGGCGCCTCGGAGCGGTGCCTGTAACCCTCGCGCCCGGCGATATTTTTTCGGCGTTGCAGAGCGGCGTGGTGGACGGCGCCGAGTTCGTCGGGCCATGGAGCGATACCGCGTTCGGATTTTACAAGGTTGCACCGTACTACTATTGGCCGGGGTTTCACGAACCGAACGGAAGCGCCGAATGTCTTATTAACGCGCGTAAGTTCGCGACCCTCGACGCGACCTTGCAAGCGGTGGTCATCAATGCTTGCCAGGCCGAGAATTCTTTTTCGCTCGCGGAAACCAGATGGCGCAATGCACAAGCGTTAGAAACCTTGGCCGCAGAACACGGCGTTAAGATCAGACGATTTGATGATGAGATTTTAACGGCGGCACGCGAGATCTCCGACGAGGTATTGGACGAATTCGCAACGAAGGACGACATGAGTCGTAAAATCCATGCCTCGTACCGCGACGCACGACGCCGCGCAATGGACTGGTCACGCATCTCGACCGCAGCCTTCCTGAATGCCCGCGATACACTGAGCTAAGATAAGCGCCGTTGTGCCACCACTGACCGTCACACTGAGTAATGCAAGTCTTCGCTATGGCCCGCGTTACCTGTTCGACGACTTTGGGTTAGTGCTGCAAGGCGGCAAATGGACTTGTCTACTCGGACAAAGCGGCGTCGGAAAGACGAGCGTACTGCGTGTATTGGCCGGGCTCGCCGGCGCATGCGCGACGGCCGAAACCCACTGTGACGATGGCCTACCGCTGAAAGGTCGAATCGCTTATATGGCGCAGGAGGATTTGTTGCTGCCGTGGCACAGCGCGGTCGATAACGTCACCATCGGAGCGCGCCTGCGGCGGAAACTGGGCGTGACCGATCGCGAACGCGGCAAAGAATTGCTGGCCGATTTGGGTCTCGGCGGACATGAAGACGATTATCCGGCAACGTTGTCGGGTGGCATGCGGCAACGGGTCGCGCTCGCGCGCACGCTATTCGAAGCCAAACCCGTCGTCGTTATGGACGAACCGTTCTCGGCGCTGGATGCCATCACGCGCTATCAATTGCAAGAACTCGCGGCGCATCGTTTGCGGGACAGGACCGTACTGCTCGTGACCCACGATCCTATGGAAGCATTACGGCTCGGTCACCGGATCTATGTATTGAGCGGCCTACCGGCGCAGCTGGGTGCACCGCTTGAACCGAACCAGACTCCCCCACGGCCGCACGACGACCCGCAGCTCATGCGCCTGCATGCCGAACTTTGGGACCGGCTAGCCGCCTAGTGGTCATATTCGAACGCTCGCGTGCCATCACCGGTGCAATCACCACCGCGGGACTGTTGCTGGTATGGCAACTCGTGGTCTGGGTCAGCGCGGTCCCCTACTACATCCTACCCGCGCCATGGGACGTCCTCGGCGCGTGGTGGACGAACGCAGGATTGTTGTTGGAGCATGCCCTAGTAACGATCGTTGAGATCGTCGTCGGTCTCATATTGGGGCTGATGCTGGGTATTGCGAGTGCATTGACGCTGACTTATTTTCGGCCGCTGCGGCGTTGGATGCTACCCGTACTCGTCGTCAGCCAAGCGCTGCCGGTGTTCGCGCTGGCTCCGTTGCTGGTGCTGTGGCTCGGTTACGGACTTGCATCGAAAATCGCGATGGCGGTGCTGATCATTTACTTTCCGGTAACCACGGCCTGTTACGATGGACTGCGGCATACGCCGCAACGCTGGCTCGATTTGGCCGCAACGATGGATGCGTCTGCATTCGCCGTGTTACGGCATATCCGCCTGCCGGGCGCGTTACCGGCACTGGCCTCCGGGGTGCGGGTGGCGACTGCGGTGGCCCCGATTGGCGCGGTGGTCGGCGAGTGGATCGGATCCAGCGCGGGGCTCGGCTACCTCATGCTGCACGCGAACGCTCGCATGCAAGTGGATTTGATGTTTGCGGCTTTAATTACGCTGGCGGCATTTGCGGTCGCGCTTTATTTCGCTATGGATGCCTTCCTGAAGCGGCTACTGTATTGGCAACCTGATACGACTTCACCAACTTCCGAGGATTAGAGATTTGAAATCGATAACACACCGACACATAGTTTTGACATTTGTCTTGATTCTTGCCATTGCACCCAGCACAGTACTCGCCGCAGAAAAGTTGACCGTCATGTTGGATTGGTTCGTAAACCCGGACCACGGGCCGCTGATAGTGGCACAACAAAAAGGCTTTTTTGAAGACGCCGGCCTCGATGTGGAATTGATCGCGCCAGCCAACCCCAACGACCCGCCAAAACTCGTCGCCGCCGGCAAAGTCGACATCGCGGTATCGTATCAACCGCAATTGGTCGTACAAGTGGCCGCAGGCTTGCCGTTGACCCGAATCGGCACACTGGTGGCCACACCACTCAATTCACTGGTGGTGCTGGCGGATGGCCCGGTGCATTCGATCGCCGATCTACGCGGACGCAAAATCGGCTTCTCCGTGGGGGGCTTCGAAGACGCGCTATTGAGCGCAATGCTGAGGCGCTATGGCCTCAGCCTGGACGATGTTTCCTTAGTTAACGTTAACTTTTCGCTGTCACCATCGATTGTTTCCGGTCAGGTCGACGCAGTGATCGGCGCATTTCGCAACTTCGAACTGAATCAAATGGACATCGTCGGGCGCCCTGGGCTCGCGTTCTATGTCGAAGAACACGGCGTGCCGGCTTACGATGAATTGATATTTGTCGCAAACCGAGAACGGCTCGACGACACCCGCCTGCACGCATTCATAAGCGCGATAGAACAAAGCGTGCAATTCATCGTCAACCACCCGCAACAAAGCTGGGAAGCGTTCATCGCCAGCGACCCGGCACTCGACGACGAATTGAATCGGCGCGCGTGGCGCGATACGCTGCCGCGATTCGCATTACGTCCCGCGGCACTGGATCGCGGTCGCTACCATCGTTTCGCGGTCTTTCTGCAGCAACAAGGACTGCTGGAAGAAATTCCGGTGCTCGATAGTTATGCGGTCGAACTCGGGGCGGATTAACTAATTGAAAAGGTTTGCTCGACATCGACGAAGGTCTCCGGATAAAAACCGTTGAAGCGGGTCGCCGCCGCGTTGCTATAGGCACCGATCTGCCCGATTTCCAGCCAATCGCCCTCGCGAATGTCGTCCGGCAACTCAAATTGATGCGGCAACACATCAAACGAATCGCAGGTCGGACCGTAAACCGTGAACGCTTGGTTGGTGTCGGAAGACTCGCCATCAAGTCGAATCAAGCGTACCGGTAAACGCATCTTGGTGATCGCAATTTCTGCAAGGCTGCCGTAAATTCCATCGTTAATGTAGATTTCCGACTCCTTACGCAATAACACCTGCACCAGTAACGAACACGCGTCTGCCACCATCGCTCGACCGGGCTCGCACATCAGCACACAATCGTTGCGTAGCCCGAGATCTTTGACCCCGTCACTCAATACTGAAAAATAGTCTTCCAGCGGCGGCGATTGATCGCCCGGATAGTGCGCCGGAAATCCACCACCCACATCCAGAAAATCGATGTCAGAACCGGCTTGTTTCACCACGTCGCCGACAATAGTCAGCGCCTGCCGATAAGCGTCGGTAGTCATGCATTGCGAGCCAACGTGAAATGCCAAGCCACAACGCAAGCCCGCACTGCGAACCGCTTTTAGCAGTTCCCCGGCTTGCTTCGGCGGTGCACCAAACTTAGAGGCCAGATCGTAAAACGCCTTGGCTTCGGGAGTCTTGACCCGAACATGAACCACAATGCCTTCGCCGCCGGTAACTTCGAGCACTTTGTCTAATTCTGTCGGATGGTCGATCACAAATTGCCGCACTCCATATACTTCGTACGCGGTACGTACTACGGCTCGCGCCTTGACGGGGTGCATAAAATACGTCTCGGCATCGCGGTGCGCCTCGCGCACCTGCGCGATTTCCGGCAGAGACGCCGTGTCGAAATGCCGGATGCCGGCTTCGTATAACGTCGATAACACTCGTGGGTGCGGATTGCACTTAACCGCGTAGAGCACGCGCCCGGGGAACGTGGTCAAAAATCGCTTCGCGGTGCACGCCAGCGTCGCCGGTGATAAGCAATACACCGGATAACTCGGTTGCAATGCGCGTGCGACCTCCCTCGCGTTCGGATAACTATTGGGATTATTCACGTAACCGCATGGGCGCAGTATAGCCGTGTATAACGATTGGCGGGTTATGCATGCGCCGATTATACTCACATGCCTTACCGTCTACAGCGCAATCGAGACGGCCCGTCGGCGCCCAATCGGCAAGGTGGAGACAATTATGGCAAAACGAAAAACCATCGCCTTTTTCCCAGAAGGGGCGTTCGGCCCGGCATTGAATTCGGTGGGCGTCGCCCAGGCCTGCGAAGCGCTCGGTCACCGCGCGGTGTTTTTGACCGACCCCGGGTTCGGTGGCGTATTTGAAGGTTACGGTTTCGAAGAACGTACTGTGAACCTATCCGAACCCATGGCCCCGGACGAAATGGCGAAGTATTGGTCCGACTTCATTAACGGCCATATTTCGAATTTCGGCAAACCTCCCTACGAGCAAATCGATAACTACGTTAAGGAATGTTGGGAGGCGATTGTCGATACCGCGAAATGGGCCGAGAAGAGTCTGCCGGCAGTGCTCAGTGAACTGCGTCCGGATCTGATCTGCGTCGACAACGTGATTTTGTTTCCGGCGGTCAAACGCCATGGCGTGCCATGGGTGCGCATCATCTCCTGCAGCGAGAACGAGATACCGGACCCGGACATTCCGCCGCATCTGTCGGGCTGCAGCGCCACCGATAAACAATCCTTCGAACATTATACTGAGCATTTTCTCGAGGTAATTCGCCCTATTCACGACGATTTCAACGACTTTCTCGCATCCTGTGGTGAACCCGCCTATCCGGCCGGCGAGTTTTTCGAGGCCTCACCGTACTTAAATTTGCTGTTATATCCGCAAGCGATGAAATTCGAGCGCCGCCATGCGCTTGACCCGGAGCGATTTCAATATCTCGAGGGATGCGTGCGCCAGGAAAAAGACTACGTGGTCCCGACATTCGAGCAATACAACGACAAGCCGTTAGTCTATCTCAGTTTCGGCAGTCTCGGCTCCGGCGACACCGATTTGTTAAAACGACTCATCGACGTGTTAGGTAAACTACCGTTGCGATTGTTGGTCAATGTCGGCGATTACCGGGACAGTTATCAGTCGGCACCCGCTAACGTACATCTTGCAAGCTGGTATCCGCAGCCGTCCGTCATCAGCCAAGCCGACGTCGTTGTACATCACGGCGGCAATAATAGTTTTACCGAATGTTTGTATTTTGGAAAACCGGCACTGATCATGCCCTACGTATGGGACGGCCACGATAACGCCACGCGTGTGCAGGAAACCGGCCACGGCCTGAAGATGCACCGCTCAAACTGGACCGACGATGAATTAGCGAAGGCCATAGAAACATCGCTCACGGATGTCGACATGCACGCACGTCTCGCGCAAACCAGCAAACATATGCAATCACAGAATGGGCCTGAAAAAGCCGCCAAGTTACTAACCCAACTGCTGAACAACCACTGATGGACATCATCCTCCACCATTACCCGCAATCCCCCATAAGCGAGAAAGTTCGAGTCGTATATGGCCTAAAGAATCTCGCGTGGCGATCGGTACAGATTCCACGCATTCCGCCGAAACCGGAACTCATGCCGTTGACAGGCGGTTACCGCCGTACCCCGGTCATGCAAATCGGCGCCGATGTGTACTGCGACAGCCAGTGCATCATTCGTGAGATCGAACACCGCTATCCGCTACCAACACTGTTTCCGGGCGGCAGCGCTGGTATACCTTGGGGTGTCGCGCAATGGATTGACGGACCGTTGTTCGATGCAGCGATCACCGTGGTGTTGGGGCACCAGGCCGAACTGTTGCCGGCGGACTTCGCCGCGGATCGCGGTCGATTGTATTTTGGGCCGAATTACGATCTCGATGAGATTCAGCGTGCGGTCCCCCACGCCCTTGCACAACTGCGAGCCCAGCTCGGCTGGATCGAAGAACGGCTGCGGGGCGGTTGGCCGTTCTTGCTCGGCAGTGATCCAGGATTGCCGGATGCCTTGTGTTTTTACTTGACGTGGTTCGTGCAGGGACGCTACAACGAGGCCGAGGCATTTCTCAGTCAGTTCCCGCGCCTTCTTCAATGGTATGCTCGGGTAGCCGATATCGGCCATGGCTCGCCGACGGACATGACGGCCAGCGAAGCACTAAACATAGCAGCCGCGTCGTCACCGGCCGACGGCACCGGCATCGACCCGGCAGACCCACAGGCCCTGGCGGCGGGGCAACGCGTGACGGTCGACCCCGACGGGGATGGTGGCGACCCGGAGGTCAGCGGCGAGTTGGTGACACTCAATAACGAGGAGATTGCAATTCGCCGTGAGGAGTCCTCGGTCGGCGAAATCGTTGTCCATTTTCCCCGGGTCGGCTATAGGGTACGGTAGACTAGGGCTGGTCGCGGCGCCGCGATTCGATCTGGAACGATAGAAATTATCCGTTCATGCAGGAAGCGGCGTAGCAACGATTAATAACGCACAGATAACGACTTTGGGACCGAATCAAATCGACGGCGATGCAGCCACTTTTCAGGCGCAGCTCCTTCCCGGCGTCTCCCGTACGTTCGCACTGACGATCCCGCAACTGCCGGAATCGTTGCGACACATTGTCACCAATGCCTATCTGTTGTGCCGAATTGCTGACACCATCGAAGACGACGTTGGGATCGACACCTCACGCAAGAGGGAATTTCACAAGTTGTTTGTCGACGTGTTGCAGGGGCAAGCGCCGTGTTGCGATTTTGTCGACTCGGTATTGCCGCTACTGTCCGAACAAACCTTGGCCGCCGAACGTGAGCTTATTCAAAATGCGGCTAAAATTGTAGACATCACCCTATCGTTCGACGCCACCAACGCCGATATTCTACGCCGGCATATCACCACGATGTGCCTCGGCATGCCTACATTCCAGCACGACCTCAAAGGACACGGGCTGCAGAACCTCGAGACCCTGAATCAATATTGTTACTACGTCGCCGGCGTGGTCGGAGAAATGCTCACCGAGCTGTTCTGCAACACGTCGCAGGATATTGCCAAACACGACCGTGAACTCATGGAATTAGCGGCATCATTCGGGCAAGGATTGCAAATGACCAATATTCTAAAAGACGTCTGGGACGATAATCGCAACGGTACCTGTTGGCTACCCAAAGATGTGTTTTCGGCGGTCGGCTACGACCTCGCCCAGCTGTCGCCGGGCTACGACCGCGGCACCTTTACGCGTGGCATCTCACAATTGATCGGAATCGCCCATGCTCACCTGCGCAACGCACTGAGCTACTCGTTACTGATACCACGCCGGCACGCTGGGATTCGCCGCTTTTGTCTATGGAGTATCGGTATCGCCGTATTAACGTTGCGCCGAATTCACCTTAATCCGCGGTTCACCTCCGGGCAGCAGGTGAAAGTCTCGCGCAAATCGGTCACCGCTACCGTGCTCATTACCAGCGCGGTATCCCGTAGCAACGTGATCTTGAGGTCATTATTCGACAAGATTGCCGCCGATCTGCCACTCGCGGACGCACTGACCGGCACATTTCGTAGCAAGCACACAATCGGGCCGTAATCCCCCGGCCTCCGCCCTACGCCGGCGGCACGAGTCCCTTTATCGTCTGTCCGGCTTAGTTTCTGGAAAAATCGATCCTCGTATCCGGCTTGGCGACATGGCCCCATCCCTACGGCTTGACCCAAAAGCTATAAATTCTGCTCGAAACGACGACCGCCGCTTTACGCAACCGGTCGAATACAGGCAGAATGGGGAGTTATTTTTGAGCATAATTCTGCGGCGGCACTTGGCCGGTTCGCGGAGCATGCCGGCACATACATAACTCTGCGATTTGAAACTCTACGCCACCAACCGCGGATTACGCACGTCACAATGGAAGCAATAGCCCAGGCGCAGCCCAATATCGCCCTCGTCAAATATTGGGGGAAACGCGAGGTCGATCGAAATATCCCCGCGGTTCCATCGCTATCCATTACGTTGGATTCGCTATGGACTCGGACCCAGGTCGCGTTCGACCCCAAACTCGGGGCCGACGACGTATCGATTAATGGCCGGCGCGACGCCAGCCAATCCGCACGGGTCAGCGCGCTGCTGGACACTTGCCGGGACCGGGCCCGTGTCAAGCTGCACGCACACGTGGATAGCAAAAGCAATTTTCCGATCGGTGCCGGCTTGGCGTCGTCGGCATCGGGATTCGCGGCGTTGGCCGCAGCAGCCGTACGTGCGTTGGAAATTGAAATCGATGCGAATGAACTATCCGCGCTTGCGCGCCGCGCATCCGGTTCGGCGGCACGCTCGATATTTGGCGGGTTTGTCGAAATGCCCGATACCGTCAGCGGCACTGTAACCGCGCAACCGCTGTTATCGGCATCGGACTGGCCGCTCCAGGTAATCATCGCACTGACCAGCGAGCAACCGAAGCCGACGGGCTCCAGCGACGGCATGCGCCACAGCGCTGAGACCTCGGATTACTACGATGCCTGGGTTGACAGCGCGGGTCGCGATTTCACGACCGCGCGCGACGCGGTGATTAAGCGCGACTTTGCGACTTTGGCGGAAGTAAGCGAGCACAGTTGTATGAAAATGCACGCCGTCATGATGTCGTCGAATCCACCACTGGTATATTGGAACGGCGCAACCGTTGACTGCGTTCACACTATCCGACGGCTACGGGATGACGGCATACCGACATTTTTTACCATCGATGCCGGTCCCCAGGTAAAAGCCGTGTGTCTGCCAGAGTGCGCCGATGTCGTTCGTGCCGCGCTGCGGAAGGTGAGCGGCGTCACTCAACTGTACACCAGCAACCTCGGGCCGGGTGTCCGTATTATGGAGAGCATGCAATGATCGTCGCTGCCAGCGCGCCTGGGAAAATTGTGCTGCTTGGCGAATACGCGGTGTTAGAGGGTGGGCCGGCAATCGCGATGGCAGTGGACCGCCGAGCTGAAGTCCGACTGCAAACCGACACAGACGAGTTATTTACGATCAACGCGCCGGGAATTATCGATAGGCCCGCTCACTTCAGAATTCTCGGTGACGGTACCCTGGATTGGTCGGAAGTGAGCACCGGATTCATCGATCGGTTGCGGCCGGTCGCGCAGGTACTGCGGTCATTGGCGCGATTGAAGATGTTGGACCGGCGAACCTGGCCTGCATTCAGTGCCACTTTGATGACGCCGCGGTTTTATCAACCCGGCTCACAAGTTAAGTTGGGGCTGGGGTCCAGCGCCGCCCTTGTTGTCGCGCTCGGTTCAGCGCTGCTTACCTTCGTCGGATTATCGCCCGATGCGCTCGGCCGTAGCCGTTGGTTCCGATCATTGTTGGCAGCTCACCGACGCATGCAGGGCAATGAAGGAAGCGGCATTGACGTGGCCGCGAGTTTATATGGCGGTGTGCTGAGCTACCGCATTCCAACTCTGCGCCGCACACCGGAAATTGACGCCGTACAACTGCCCGAGTCGCTTCACTATGTATTTCTTTGGACCGGACACAGCGCCTCGACCCGGGATTTTCTGCGCGACTTCAAGACGTGGCGCCGCAAACATGCCGACGATGCCCGCCAATTACTCACTGATATGAGCGAAATATCGCGATCCGGCATCGCCGCGCTTCACGCTCGCAACACTGCCGAACTGTGCACCGCTGCGAGCGCCTACGGGGATGCGCTGAATACGCTTGGCGCGTTTAGCGGTCTCGACATCTACTCGTTAAAGCATCAACAACTGGCGAGGATCGTCCATTCAGCGGGAGCCGTTTATAAGCCGTGCGGTGCCGGCGGCGGCGACTTTGGAGTCGCGTTAAGCGATAACCCCGAGATCATTGACCGGGTCCGTGCGGCAACAGCGGCCGCGGGATTCGTACCGTTACAATTGCAAGTTGATCTGCGCGGGGCCAGCACTAATGTGGAGTGACGATTTGAAGGATACTTCCCGAACTCCGGCGTTTTACAAGCTGTCGGTGCCAGAGCGCGTCCTCGCCGTGCACCAACGTGGCCTGCTGTCACACGACGACTACTTATCCTTGGCAACGGGCCGCCACACACTCAATGTCAACAACGCCGACAAGATGATTGAAAACGTCATCGGCGTAATGGGTATGCCAATTGGTCTGGCGCTAAATTTTCTGGTCAATGGCAACCCCTACGCAGTGCCGCTGGTGGTGGAAGAGCCGTCGATCGTCGCTGCGTTGAGTTCCGCCGCTAAAACCGTTCGCCAAGCTGGCGGCTTTAAGGCACAAAGTACCGAGCCACTGCTGATCGGCCAGATCCAAGTTGTCGATTTATCCAACGCCACCAAGGCGCGACAATCCTTGCTCCAGCGCAAGCAGGAAATTCTCAACCTGGCCAACGGCCTACACCCCAATATGGTAGCGCGTGGTGGCGGCGCGCGGGATGTCGAAGTGCACGTGTACCCGTCCAATCACGGCGATATGCTGGTTGCCCATCTGCTAGTAGATACCTGTGACGCGATGGGTGCGAATCTCGTCAATACGATGTGCGAAGGTGTGGCGTCGTTAATCGAGTCCATTTCCGAAGGCAAAGTATTCCTGCGCATCTTATCGAACCTCACCGATCGCGCATTGGTCTCATCGGAGGCGACCATACCGGTTGAGCACTTACAGAAAAAGGGATTCGACGGTGAACAAGTTCGCGACGGCATCATTCTGGCGGGTGAGTTCGCATCGATCGATCCGTATCGAGCCACCACCCATAACAAGGGCATCATGAACGGGGTCGATGCGGTGGCGATCGCCACCGGTAACGACTGGCGCGCCATCGAGGCGGCGGCTCACGCCTACGCGGCACGCGGCAAGTATTACACCTCGTTGACGCGTTGGAGCAAGAATGACGACGGCGATCTCGTAGGGCATATTGAGATTCCAATGAAAGTCGGCACGGTAGGCGGGTTGCTGCAATCGAACCCGACGGTGGCGTTGAATCACCGCATACTCGGCAACCCGAACGCCCGCCGTCTCGCTGAACTGATGGGGGCGGTGGGTTTGGCACAAAACTTTGCCGCGTTGCGGGCTCTTGTTACTGAAGGCATCCAAGAAGGACATATGACGCTACATGCCCGCAGCGTCGCGACCGCGGCGGGTGCTACCCCGGAAATCTTCGATACGGTGGTGGACCGATTGGTGGGATGTGGAGAAGTAAAGATTTGGAAAGCACGGGAAATTGTGGCCGATGTTATAGCGGAATCGAACCCCGATAAACAAAACGGCAACCCACAACGAGTAGAACTGCCGTCCGGTTATGGCAAAGCCATATTGTTCGGCGAACATGCAGCGGTCTATGGAAGGCACGTGGTGGCCGCGCCAATACCTTTGGCGATTCAGGCGCAAGTGGAAACGGCCGATGACGGCATCCATTTATTGATTCCACGCTGGGGCGTGGAGCAGCAAGTTAAACATGACGAGCGTCCACCGCAATCGTTTGAACGCCCATTGGCACTGATCCTCGATAAGTTTGCGTTAAGCGATCGCTCATTTTCCATAAAAGTGTTTCCCAACATCCCACGGGCAATGGGCCTCGGCGGGTCGGCTGCGATGGCGGTCGCGATTATCCGCGCCCTCGATCAGCACTTTCAGCTCGATTTGGCGGACACGGAGGTCAATGAATTAGCGTTCGAATGCGAAAAGGTGGCCCATGGCACTCCCTCCGGGGTCGATAATACGATGGCCACTTACGGAAAATTTCTGCTGTTTAAGGCCGGTGATCCACCACTTATTGAACACTTGCATATAAACGAACCGGTCAGCCTGATTATCGCGATGACCGGCGTCGAAAGTCTTACTGCCAAAATGGTGGCTGGGGTTCGGCAGTTATGGGAACGCAATACGTCGCTATGCGATCGCATCTTCGACGATATCGACAGCTTGACATTACAAGGGGTCGAGGCGTTAAAAAATCACGATCTACAACAACTCGGCGACCTCATGAATGTGTGTCACGGACTGCTTAACTCCCTACAAGTCTCAAGCCCCGAAATTGAAGAACTAATTTCCATCGCCAGGAATAGTGGTGCAATCGGCGCAAAAGTCACCGGTGGTGGCGGCGGCGGCTCGATCGTCGCGGTGTGTATCGATAAAACTCAACAAGTAATCGAAGCCATTCGGGGCGCCGGATACCAAGCGATGGAGGTTCAAGTTGGATAATCGCTCCAGTGCAGCAATAAACGATGCTGTTGTTTCATTTGATGCCGACCAACTCATACTGGTCGACGGCCATGACAATGAAATCGGTCATATGCCGAAAGACGAATGCCACTTAGGCGATGGTCAGCTACACCGAGCATTCTCGTTATTTATTTTTAATACTGAAGGCGAATTGTTATTACAGCAACGCAGCGGACGGAAACGCCTTTGGCCGCTATATTGGGCGAACAGTTGCTGCAGCCATCCGCGGCACGGAGAGTTGATGGAAGATGCGGTACAGCGCCGTCTCTATCAGGAGTTAGGTATCACGACCGAATTGCAATTCGTTTATAAGTTTATTTACCAGGCCAATTATGAGAAATTCGGGTCGGAACACGAATACTGTTGGGTGTACCTAGGAGAAACCAACGATTCTGTAAGTGCCAATAGCAACGAAATCGCCGACTGGCGCTATGTAAGCCCCCGGCAGCTCGACCAAGAGCTGATTACTAATCCCGATATCTTCACGCCTTGGCTTAGACTCGAATGGAAGGAACTACGAGGCGGATTGGTGGATTGGCTGAAAAAGTAAGGAAAATTTGCTCATCATCTGCGCACGACCGATAACCGGATTCACCGTGTACCATTGAATCGCGAAGTAACTCAGATAATAGCGGCACAAACCGTGCAGGACGGTGCCGGCGTATCGATCTACCGCTCCATTGGCAGCAACCAACTACGATCCCTGGATCCGTTTTTGATGCTCGACCAATTTGGTAGCAACGATCCGGACGACTACATCGCGGGCTTTCCGGACCACCCGCACCGCGGGTTTATAACGCTGACCTATATGCTGGACGGCCATATGCGCCACGAGGACAGCATGGGCAATAGCGGCGACCTCAAATCCGGAGGCGTGCAGTGGATGAAGGCCGCGCGCGGTGTGATCCATTCGGAAATGCCCCAGCAAGAAAACGGCCTGATGCGCGGTTTCCAGCTTTGGATTAACCTCCCAGCTTCCGAGAAAATGTCGGACCCTGAGTATCAGGAATACACAGCGAGCGATATTCCTTCCGCGACTGTTTCTAACAGCACGGTCAAAGTCATCGGCGGTGTTTTTGACGGCCTGCACGGCCCAATCGTCGATCCCCATACCAATCTGGTTTATTTGGATGTCCAGCTCGCAGCTACGGAGTCGCTGACCACCGACACCGACCCGGGCGCCGAGCATTTCGTCTATGTTCTGGATGGCATGGCCCGTATTGGATCGACTGAGGTCCCGCCACAGTCGCTGGCGGTATTGTCTCGGGGATCGAAAATCACCGTCGATAGCGGACCGAGCGGTGTACGTTTTATCTTTGTCGGTGGCTCGCCATTGAACGAAACAGTCGTGCACTACGGCCCATTTGTAATGAACACACGGGCCGAAATCGAACGAGCGATCGACGATTATAAAAGCGGTCGATTGACCGATAAATAAATCCGCCCCCGATACCTGGTCAGCAAGGCCTATAGGCCATAAATACGCGTCCGTGTGCGACGCATTATGAGTGCGACCGCATCAACAGGCGTTGAGGGGCATGCACTAAATCAGAAAATAGACGATCGCCAGCAACAACAACGGGAGAGCGATTGGCTTCCAGATTCCAAGCCAACGTTTTGCGACTTCGACGCTGGTATTCGGCGGCACCAAACATGTCCTACCGTCCTCAGACCACAGCGGGCCATCGTATAAATATTTCAAATCGCCCTTAGGGATGGCCCAACCGTTATCGAATTTGACAGCCCCACTTCTGGGAACCTCTATTAGTGGAAACCGAAAATTCTGATCGTCATTTAACCATTCTTCCTTCGCCATCCGATATAGCCCGTGCACCGAATGCGGATTGAGAAACCAAAATGGACTCTGAAATAACGTCTTTCGTGACGACGCTCGCCGGCGAATTAATTTTTTATCGGGTACAAGCTCCCAATTCTGCCTGCATCGTTCCGTTTCTTTAACCAGATCCATCGACCCTCCTCACAACCCGATTCGTGTTTGTAGCGCAGTCTATCCCGCAAACCAATGTCCAATGCGGTCGGCGATGCATCCTGTGCATGCCATCGCCGGTGCCACGTTCGATCAACCTTACCCTATTGTAGCAAACACCGCAGAAATGCTAGCAATGACAACTGCAATCGGTGGGCTTTGGCCGATGGCGGACGACAGCACCCGGACCAATCGAAAATCTTGTGGCCGGGTATCGCAGTGAAAGGGTTCGATAGGGAACGAAAAACGGGTATAGTTATCAACACTGTATAACCCATACGAGGCTTACATGGCGGACCCAGACCTACCTAAACTGATCGCGGATCTACGCGACGAAATCGACCAATTGTCCGACGACGACGTCCGCGCCAAACAACGCCTGAATCAGCTCGTTGAAAGCCTGGAGCAACGGCTTGCCGACCCAGCCAGCGCCGAACACGATAAATTGGTCGACAACGTGCAAGAAACGATTCGGCAGTTCGAAGTCGAGCACCCGCGCACTACCGGTGTCCTCAATCATATTATGATGACGTTGAGTAACATGGGTATATAAGCAAGTTCTCAATGTAACGTCTCTCGCAAAGCCTGTGCCACACGATCAAGCTGCGCCTCGCTGATAACCAATGGCGGAAGCAAGCGAATTACCGTCGGCCCGGCCGGCAACGCCAATACTCCGAGTTCCAGTAGGCGCACCAAATGAGGTTGTGCACGCTCTTTAAGCTCGATGCCGATCATCAATCCTATTTGGCGCACACTGCGAACTATTGGTGGCCACGGCATACCGAATCGCTCGATAAAGTAGCCTCCCAAATCGGCTGCACGACTTGCAAGATTTCTGGCTTCCATGAAACGGATTGCAGCCAACGCCGCGCTGCACGCCAGCGGGTTACCGCCAAAGGTGCTGCCGTGCTGGCCAGGTTTGACGTCAATTCGTTGACCACACAGCACTGCACCCATCGGCACACCTCCCGCAATGGCTTTTGCGAGACACAATATATCGGGCACCAAGCCGTAATGCTCGCAGGCAAACATCTTGCCGGTTCGGCAAAACCCAGTTTGAATCTCGTCGATAATCAGAATAACTCCACGTTTCTTGCAAAGCCTTTGTACGTTCTGAAAATAGTCCGGCCCGGCCAACCGAACCCCACCCTCGCCTTGTACTGGCTCTAGAATAATTGCCGCGGTATTTTCATTAACGGCATTGCCGAGTTTTTCAATATCGTCAAATGGGACAAATTCGAAACCTGGCACCACGGGTTGAAACGGTTCGCGGTACTCTTTCTTAAAAGTCGCACTTAAGGCCCCCATTGTGCGTCCATGAAACCCTCGTGTCGCACACACAAATTGGCTGCGGCCACCGCCCGCAAGCCGGGCAAATTTGATGGCCGCTTCGATACTTTCAGCCCCCGAGTTACAAAGGAACACGCGATCCAGGCCTGGCGGAGCCAATTGAACGAGCTTCTCCACGAGTTGGGCGCGAACATCATTATAAAAAACATTAGCGCAAGTCAGTAAGGTTCGCGCTTGCTGGCTGATAGCCGCGGCGACATCGGCGTTTGCATGTCCGACGTTGGCCACGCCGATTCCGGCACTGCAGTCGATATATTCGTGGCCTTGATCATCCCACAACAACGCACCGCTACCTTTTACCAAGGTGATGTCGCGGCGCGGGTAGATATTCAATTCGTAAAGTTTGTTGATCTCCTGATAATTCATACTGCCAAACTCCAAAATACTGTTGAAAACAATGTCGCTACCGATCAACGCTAATATGCGTGCCGTGACCGTGCATAGCTTGTCGCAGTGGCTGCGCAACCCGGCCATCCGCTATGATGATTTCGACCGGATCACCGTCGAACAACTTTCGCAATGCCATTAATTTACGTTTAATCCGACCGCTCGATTGCTGCTCGCGGTCAACGAGATCGGCCCGACTCAGCGTAGCTATTACCGTCTCGGGGTCACTAGGGTCATCAAGAAACCCCGGGGCCTCGATCAGTTGGATAATACGTTCTGCGCTTAAGGTCGCGTGTAGAGCAGTCACGATATCGTCGTTTTCGGAATTCAGAGCCGCGCCGTCTTCACCCAATAGTGGTATCGTGAGCACAATCGTATAGCCCTGCGCCAACAATAACTGCAGTAGCGGCCCGTTTACCTGTGTCGGCTTCCCGGAAAAATCCCTCTTTATCAGTACTTTATCCGCCCGGCGCACTCGTATTCCACGATTCTGGCGGGCCCGCACGACGGCGCCATCCAATCCCGACAAACTCAGCGCGTTTACACCCTGGCGCTGGCACAACTCCACGAATCTCTGGCTGTGTAACCCGGCATAGGTCATCATGATAGCGTCCATCATCGATCGATCCGTTAACACGCTGCTATATCCAGACACCGACGTCACTACTTCGGTTGGCGTCGACAACTTTCCGGCCACTTCATCTCGGATAGCATTGGCGCCAAGAATCACGATGGATGGCAGATTCAACACGGCTAAGTCGGCCGCAATGCCCTCTAAATTGATCGCGGCTCCGCCGCCAACCTTAATCAGATACACGATTTCTCCTACAGTATTAATACCGTGGTGCACTTCATAAGCGCAGCACAGCACCATTATCGATCGGCCGCCACACACCGCGTGACGTATATTGTTGTGAGCACACGATATCGAGCCCCATTTCGTTACAGCGATAAAGCTGAAAGTAATTGGGGTCTTCGCCGAACTGGGAAACAACGTAAATGGCACTAGAACTCGACATGATGAAATTCAGCGCTCTTATATAACGCGATCGATTAGTAATCACTTCGACGGCTTTATTCAACCCCGACAACATGTCTCCGTGATCGAATCGTTTTACGTAGTTAAATATTTTTTCCGCTCCGATACGACCCTGTTCGCGAATGCGCACTCCACGCAGCTCACCGTTAAAAATAAACACGTACTCACCATCGAAAAACGGCATGTTGTTGTCGACACAGATTCCTTCATCGCGAAACGCACTTCGGGCATGGGCCAACAATACCGTCGCATCGCCAAACCGTGACAGCTCGTCCTCCCAAATAGGGCGAATATTGTGATAGGTGTGCCATTTCCCCGACTCGAGCCAGGCACATCCCCAGCCGTGACCTTGATACTCTTTGCTGGTTTTGGCGATACCGGCGAGCGCGACAAGGTGTTCCGACATCGCAAAGGGCGGACCGGCAGACCTGACACAAAGCAAACGGCACATCTGGGGTAGTTAAATGGGGTGCAGTCCAGGAAACTCGAGTCCGGTGGTCTCTGCAATTTCATGCATGATATTGAATGCCTGAATTGCCTGACCCGCAGCGCCTTTCATCAAGTTATCGATCGCACTTATTACCACAACCCGATTACTATCGGCATCGCGTTCGAAGCCAATATCGCAGTAGTTACTCCCGCTCAGCAATTTTGGCTCCGGATAGCGATGAATCCCGGAACGTTCTTTTACAATACGAATGAATGGCTCGTGTTTATAACAGTCTCGGTACCACCCCCAAATTTCTTTTTCGGGCACGTCCTGATTCATGAAAACATGGCAGGTTGCCAAGATACCGCGCACCATATCGATGGATGTGGCGGAGAAATGCACACGATCTGCTGCTAGCGCCTGTTTGATTTCGGCTATGTGGCGATGCCCGGACGGTTTGTAGGATCGCACCGCACCGCTGCGTTCCGGATGATGGCTGGCATCGCTCGCGGTATTCCCGGCCTCGCTGGAGCCGGCTTTTACCTCAATCACGACCTGTTCGACGAGGCCGCTGCGGTACAGTGGCCGAAGACCTAATATAGCGGCCGTCGCATTACATCCGGCGCCGGCCACGTAGCGCGCCCCGATTAGTTCGGTGCGGCTTATCTCAGGAATGCCATATACAAATTGCGGCAACCATTCCGGACACAAATGCTCACGGCCGTACCACTTTTTATAGACCTCACCATCGCTCAACCGAAAGTCACCGCTTAAGTCGATAATCCTCTCGGCCAACTTCGAAAACTCACCAATGAGGCGCATCGCCTCGCCATGCGGAAGACACAAAAATAATACGTCACAGTGGCCGAGATCGCCGATCGCGCAGTACTTGAGGTCGACGACCTTGCGTAGATTCGGGTGCGTACGACTTACCGGTTTGCCCGCAAACCGCTCGGAAGTTACCTGCTGCACGGTTGCGGCCGGGTGACCGTGCAGCAGTCGTAACAATTCCCCGCCGGAGTATCCGGACCCACCAACAATCGAAACGCGGATCACTGCGACGCGACCGCCACTACGTGTTCCGCCACTTTCTGAGGGATATTGACCCCGGTAGTGTCGATACTGTTACGAAACTCCATCGTATAGTTCACTTCATTGACAAGTAATCGACCTTCTGCCTCAAGAAGATCGACCGCCAGGATGCCCCCGCCTACTGCCTGCGCGGCACCGAGCGACAGCGCGCAGATTTCGGCATCGAGCGGACAATTGCTGGCCTCGGCACCGCGTGCGGTATTGGTGATCCAATGCTCGGACGTGCGGTAAATAGCCGCGACACATTCGTCCCCCACTACGAAACTGCGAATGTCTCTGCCACGCTTTTCGATATATTTCTGAATAAAAAAAATCGAATGATGGTAACTGCCGAGGATGGCTTTGTGCTCAAGAATCGATTCCGCCGCATCGCGGTCATTAATTTTCGACAACAGCCGACCCCAAGAACCCACCGCTGGCTTTAGCACCACCGGGTAGCCGATCTCTTCGATCGCGCGAAGCGCGGACTCTTCGGTAAAAGCGATGCGAACGTCGGGCTGGGGTATACCATGTTCCTTCAGCGCCACCGCAGTCAACAACTTATCGCCACATATTCGAGCGACCTCGGAGCTATTCACACACCGAATGCCGACGCTTTCCAGAAATCGCAATCCGTGCACCGCGCGCGAGTGATTGATACATCGTTCCAACACGACATCGACATCGATCCGACTATGCAGGTCGAACACCAAGCGGCGATCATCCAACAATACTAACTCTACGTCGTTAATCGTTGCGAACGCGTCGATCAGGAGCTTTTCTTCTTTGCGAATGAGTGAGTGCAGAAATCCCACTCTCATTCGCCCCAGTCCTCCTCAACTTCCGGCGCTTCACCAAGGGTCATCGGGTCGGTGCTCAACACTTCCAATTCGCTCCCACAGTCACCGCACTCGATTAATTCACTGCGCACTGTGCCCGCATCAAGAGGCACCTCCGCACCGCATACCGGACATTCTGCCATCGTTGCAACCTCCACGTGCTTGCAAAGACGGCATAATAGCGTCGTGGTCAGCAATTCATCAATAAGCGAATTCACCCGTTCCAACGCCGGCCGCTGCGCAGGTACAATCACAATCGTCGGATGCGCTGCGGGACATCGTTAAAGTTGAGCAAGATCTACATTCTTCATGAAAACCCCGAGTGGATCGGACCGCTACGCGCGGCCTTGGAGAGTGTCGCTGTATCATTTGAATTCTGGAATGTTTCCACAGGTTGTGTCGACTTCGGCGCCACCCCGCCGGCCGGCGTGTTTTACAGCCGCATGAGCGCCTCGGCGCACAGCCGAGGCCACGACGATGCGGCCAGCTTCGCGGCAGCGCTACTGGCATGGCTGGAAAGCCATAACCGGCGGGTAATAAATGGTCTGCGCGGCCTTGACCTCGAACTCAGCAAAGCGCGTCAGTACGGCGCCCTGATGGCCGCCGGAGTGCGCGTGCCGTTGACCCGGGTCGCGGTAGGCAGCGAGGCGATCGCCGCGGCCGCAGACGGTATTACGTTTCCGGTTGTGCTGAAACCTAATCGAGGCGGCAAAGGCTTGGGCGTTCAAAAAGTCGACTCCGCACAAGCATTACAACACATCAGTAAAAGTGGTGATTACGACGCCGGACCCGATGGGGCGGTGCTTATACAACAATATATTGAATCCGCCGAGGGCTATATCGTGCGTAACGAGTATGTCGGTGGCCGGCTGCTGTATGCGCTCCGGGTCGACACTTCGACCGGCTTCGAATTGTGTCCAGCGGATGCCTGCGTCATCGACGAAACCGGTCGACCGATTAACTCCGCCGTTCGCGAGCGATTCGAAATCCTCCCCGATTTTCGCCCGCCCGATGACGATGCGTATCTTCAAGTGTTAGCCAAACACAATATCGATATCGCCGGTATTGAACTAATTTTCGACCGTGACGGTACTGCGTACACCTACGACATCAATGTTAATACTAATTTCAATAGCGACGCCGAATCGCGTGCTGGACTGGATAAGTCGCGTGGCGGCGGCATGTTTGCAATCGCGCAGTATCTTAGCCATGAACTCCAGCGCTTACCGAGCCCGCCGCATATAGCGACAGACGATTAAATGGGGATGATACGCAGAAAACCGTGAGGATTAGGATTCCAGCGCTTCGCGCACGCAACGCTGGAAGAAAATCGTACCCGCTTCACGACTTGGAGACATTTGCCCGGTGTGGTATGTCCCGGCGGCAAGATTCTCCTGAACGCGAATGCAAATCGCGAGGTCCTCGCCCATCACTTTATTGGACGCAGCCACTACGTCATCACATTCCGCGCCAGGCGTTGAATCGGGGAACCAAAACCACCGTTGCATACGTGTGCGCTCCGCACCTAACGGTGTGACGCGCTCCAAATTGAAACCATAGTCAGAAAGGTGCAATAGCAACCCTGGAAACTTATAGATCCATAAACCGTTGCTTTTTGCACGATTTTCCGTCTCCCGGTACACCACGTTAAACGCAATAAACCGGCCGTTTTCGTAAGCGCTGACCTTGGTATGCTCCGCTAGCAACGCCCGCGTCAGCTCGCGGTGAACTGAACCTAGGTGGTACCCCTCAGCGGAATTATCACTATAGGATTTCCAATTGACTTTACCTTCACTCACGACTTCGCTATGAAAAACCATGTCGTCGACCTGTGGATACGCCTGCGAGAGCGGAACAATTTCACCGAGCCATTGCTCCAGATCGATACCGCGATCTTGCAAACACACAAACACGATACCGTTCCATATTTGCACCGCAATCGGCAACAAGCTCATAGCATCCGGGTTCACCGCCGCATCACGCACAAAGCCGGGAGTTTTTTGAAGAGAGCCGTCCAGACCATAGGTCCAGCCGTGGTAGGGACAGCGCAATAGATTGCAGTGGCCGGACGATCCGCTGATGACAGGACCCGCGCGATGCCGGCAAAAATTGTGAAATCCGCGCAACACACCGTCCGAGTCACGCACCACAAACACCGGCCACCCAGCCACGTTTCCCGCCGCGTAACAACCGGGATTCGCCACTTGATCCGCACGTGCCAGGACCGACCAGTTGCAGGCGAATATGAGCCGCCGCTCGCGGGCGTATACGTGCGGGTCGGTATACCAGGCTGCCGGGAGGGTTTCGATCGTTTCCGTCATAATCACTCTATTCGTGCATGTGGTGAGTTTCCCATGGAGTCGTCGGCTCGGCCACCCGACTTCACTCGACTATATTTAGGCTGATTCGACTCGGATGGTCAATCGACATGAATTACGGCGAACTCGTCGTGTATCCAATCCATGGCGGGGCTGGACCCACCAGACTTTTAATCGGGCACATTCATCGTTTAGTATGAGCCGCCGGAGCAAGTTCCAGCGTGCTCAAGGCGTTCCGGAGCGCATGCCTCGTCGGACTGGACCAAAAATCCCGGTACGCACAATTGATACAACGGAGAACCTCCATGAAGTTTAGAACCTACGGCCGTGCGGGCGCACTTCTGGTGTTGTCTTCGTTACCGGTCGTGACGTTGGCAGCGACCGTTAGGGTAGGTGTGGTACTGACCTACACCGGTGGTGCCGCTCAGCTCGGCCAACAGATTGACCGCGGTATGCATCTGTATATTAAACAACATGGCTCCGAACTTGGTGAGCATAACATTGAACTTATTAAACGCGACTCAAAACGACCCGGTGGCGATATCGCCAAAACCGCTGTTCAAGAACTCATTACCCGGGACCAAGTCGATCTCCTAACGGGCTTCGTATTTTCGCCGAATGCGATGGCGAGTGCGCCATTGGCTACTCAAGGCAAAGTACCGATGATCATCATGAATGCAGGAACGGCTTGGATTCCGAGTCTGTCGCCCTACATCGTCAGAGTATCGTTTACGATGTGGCAATTTGGTCACCCAATGGGCGGCTATGCCTACGATTCGCTGGGCTGCAAATCCGCCGCGAGTGGATATACGGACTACCCGCCTGGTAAAGACAGTGTCGCGGCATTCAAGCATGGATTCGAGCGCGCTGGCGGCAAACTCGTAGACTCGATTCCGATGGGAGGGCCGCGCGAAGTGCCGGACTTTACACCCTTCTTTCAACGAGTCAAAGACGCCAAACCAGACTGTTTTTATGTTTTTGTCCCCGGCGGTAACCATTCTACCGCCGTGGTCAAAACATTTGCGGGCCTCGGTATGAAGCAAGCTGGAATTCGTTTGATCGGCCCAGGCGATATCACCCAAGATACGAAATTGCAAGCGATGGGTGAAGACGCCGTCGGACTGGTCACAATGCATCATTACTCCGCCGACTACGCGACCCCTGAAAACAAGGCATTCGTGCAAGCCTGGAAGGCCGAATACGGTGCCGACACGACACCAGACTTCATGGGGGTGGCGGGATGGGATGGGATGGCCGCAATATTTCATGTCATTCGATCACAGAATGGCGAGATCGATGCGGATGGCGCAATTCAGGCGCTGCGCGGTTGGAAATTTAACAGCCCGCGTGGGCCCATCATGATCGATCCCGATACTCGTGATATTGTTCAGGATGTGAATATACATAAAGTTGTGAAATCGGGAGACCGCCTGGCGATTCAGGTAATAGGAACAATTCCTCAGGTCATAGATCCGTGCAAAGCCCTTAGACTCGGTAAATGTGCTAACTGATTAATAGCACCACCTTGGCTCGGTCGATCCGGCCACTTTTCTGCACTGACGGCACCGACCGCTCGCACGATGGGGTGGTTTGGCTGGAAACATGTCCGCATTTCTTAATATCGTAATCAGTATCGTCTTTGACGGTCTCGCCTATGCAATGATTTTGTTCATCATTTCAGTGGGCTTGTCGGTCACGATGGGATTGATGGGATTTGTCAATTTAGCTCATGGCGTGTTCGCTATGGCTGGTGGCTACGCTACCGTCGCCATCATGACCCAGTTCGGCATCGGGTTTATCCCCGCCTTACTGTGTGCCGGCGTCGCGATCGGGATCGCCAGTCTTGTCCTGGAACGGACGCTCTACGCACCACTATATAAAGCCGGCGAACTTGATCAGTTGCTTCTCAGTATCGGGTTGGTGTTCATGGCCAGCGGCGCATTCACATATTTTTTTGGACCCGACCCGGTATCCGTGCAATTACCCAACTATTTACGCGGGCAAATCGACCTTGGCGTCCGAAGCTTTCCTACCTATCGTGTATTTATGATTGCCGTCGGCATAGCGATGGCACTTGTATTATGGTTAGGCCTTGAACGCACATTGCTGGGCGCGCAAATCCGTGCCGCGGTCGATAATCGGCCAATGGCCGAAGCGGTCGGCATCAATGTGGGTCTTCTGTTCAAATTAACGTTTGCCTTGGGTAGCGGTATCGCCGCGATCGGTGGCGGCCTGGCCATCGATATCCTCGGCTTAACTCCGAATTTTGCAATTCAATACCTTGTGTTGTTTTTGATTGTCGTCGCAGTGGGGGGTCTCGGCACGATTCGCGGCACATTCGTTGCCGCTCTAGCACTCGGAATCATCGACAACGCCGGCAAGTACCTATGGCCGGAGGGCGGTGCGTTTTTTATTTATGCCGTCGCCATCGCGATTCTGCTGTGGCGCCCGGCGGGAATATTGGGCCGGACTGACTAGGTTGGTAGCGAATGCGCTGGACACAGAATAACCAGCACCCGAGCCGACGCCACCGCTGGCACCCGGCCGAGGCATTACCGTGGGTGATCGCGGTCGGTGCATATTTTGCACTTCCCAATTACCTGGCGTTCGGTACGCAAATACTGATTACTATTATTTTTGCGATCTCGTTGGATCTTATTCTTGGCTATGCCGGCATCATCACACTGGGACACGCCGCATATTTCGGTACCGGTGCCTATGCCGCGGGAATGTTATCGGCGCACCTCGGCTGGAACGAACCCATCACGGGACTAGTGCTGGCCGGCACAGCGGCAGCCGTAGTGGGCTGGATATCGGGTCTCGTGCTACTTCGTTACCGCGGCCTCACGTTAATTATGCTGACGCTGACGACCGCAATTCTTTTGTACGAGCTTGCCAATACCCTTGAAAATATCACTGGCGGTTTCGATGGCTTGCTCGGGATACAGATCAGTCCGTTATTGGGTAGGTTTGAAAACGACCTATGGGGACACACTTACTATTGGTATTCGCTCACAGTGCTGTTTATCGTTTTCTTAGCGGCCCGCCGCGTCGTGTTTTCGCCGTTTGGCCGTTCTTTGATCGGTATTCGCGACAACGTACATAGAATGCACGCTATCGGCACGCCGGTGCGCCGCCGGCTAGTGACGATCTACACCATATCCGCAGGAGTAGCGGGCATAGCGGGAGGTTTGTTCGCACAGTCCAACGCCTTCGTCACGCTCGATGTGCTGGGCTTCGTCCGCTCCGGCACCATACTGGTCATACTGATATTGGGGGGCACCGGCAGACTTTACGGCGCATTCGTTGGTACCGTAGTGTACATGGTCGTAGAGGATGAACTCACCAAACTGAGCCCCGAGTTTTGGGAGTTCGGGGTCGGGCTGGTTTTGGTACTGGTGGTACTATTCGCACGCCGCGGCCTACTGGGATTAATGGCGGACATTAACGAACGCATGCACAAGGTGTGGTCGTGAGCCCCACCGCATTACAGATTTCCGGACTAGATAAGAATTTCGGCGCACTCCAGGTCGCTCGGCATATCGACTTCGAACTGCAGCGCGGCGCCCGCCACGCGTTAATCGGCCCGAACGGCGCCGGCAAAACGACATTTCTAAATCTAATCACCGGCGTCTTGCGACCCAGCGCCGGACGGATTCAACTGCTCGGTTCTGACATCACCGACATGGGTCAATCCAAGCGCAGCCGGCTTGGACTGGCCCGCACCTTCCAAATTAACCAACTCTTTAAGGGTCTGTCGGTGTTGGACAACGTGTGCCTCGCGATCGCCGAGCGCACCGGCGTGGCCCGCTCGTTACTCGCTCCATTCGGCCGCCACCAGCGCGTGATCGACGAAGCGATGCACTTATTGCAGATGCTTCGGCTCGATGGCGACGCCATGCAACTCGTCAATCAGTTACCGTATGGGCAGCAACGTCTTGTCGAGATCGTCATCGCGCTTGGGCAAAATCCCCAAGTCCTGCTGCTGGATGAACCCGCCGCCGGCGTACCGTCCGCCGAAAGCCAGCTTATCCTCGAAGTCATGGATTCGTTGAGCGACGACATTGCGATATTAATCATCGAGCACGATATGGAGATCGTATTTCGATTTGCTAAACGCATCACGGTAATGTTGGCGGGTGCAATTTTGACGGAAGGCACGCCCGATGAAATCGCTGCGGACGATCGCGTACGGGCGATATATCTAGGGGACTTCCAGCGCGGTCACTTAGCGTGAGCGACCAACCGGACCAACTCCGCCTGGACAATATTTGCGCGGGCTACGATGCGACCGTGATTCTGGAGGGCGTGACTCTACGCGTCGGTCGGGGCGAAGCGCTCAGCATCATTGGCCGCAACGGCGTCGGTAAATCCACGCTGCTGAAAACAATCCTCGGCCAAACGACGTTACACGATGGAACGATTTTTCTTGGCAACGCTGACATTACGGATTGTGCGACCTACCAGCGCATTTGGCATGGCCTCGGTTACGTACCACAGGAACGCGAAGTATTCCGGTCGTTATCGGTACAAGAAAATTTAACCGTAGTGGCGAGTAACCGACAGCGCGCAACTGTAAATCGAATATACGAGCTCTTTCCTATTCTTTACGAACGCCGTAACCATATGGGTAACCAACTATCCGGTGGCGAACAGCAAATGTTGGCTATCGGTCGCGCCTTGTTGAGCAACCCGTCGGTGTTACTAATGGACGAGCCGTCAGAGGGCTTGGCTCCAGTTATCGTCGATGAATTGCAATCAACAATGCAGACGCTGCGCGAACAAGAATCGTTGGCGATAGTATTAGTGGAGCAAAATAGTCGTGTCGCGTTGGATTTCGCAGAACGCTGCATCGTCATGAATCGCGGGCGAATCGTACGAGACGGACCCAGCGCGGAACTTAGATCCAACGCCGAACTACTCGAACGGTTGGTGGGTATTGATATCGCTTCCAACGCGCATGGCCCTGAGTAGCCGCGCCGCTACCACAACGCACGCTATTGAGTTTATAGTTACCAATCTGGCTAGATAATTCCAAGTCGCAATCGCACCCAATCGAATAAACCTATAGTCCTGGCAGAAACCAAATGTCGACCTAGATTGAACAAAAGAAACAAGCTAAACAGGAAATCCAGAACGACTGATCTTGCTTAATTCCTGCTGAAAGCAGACGGTTGGAAATTCCGATGTCCGGCCAGACGACGACTTTCCGGTTCTTAAAGCGACAACGCCTACCTTCGTCAAAACATTAACGCATTTCTCACCCCTCGTAACGAGAGCGGCACAGTCACGATAATTAATGGGAGGATTACACTTCCGATAATGATAACAAAATATTCTAATTGCATGGGAAACTATCCCAATATGACATAGACTATTGCATTGCCGTCCAATTGTCAGCCCGATTAATAACGTCACTCAATGTAGAATGAAAGCTAAATTGTTTCGTAAGTTCAGTATGTTTGTATGTATACCTTCATTGCTATTGCACACCACAATTGAAACCCGTAGGCGTCTCGTAGTCTGTTTAACGCTGCTGGTTATGGCAGGCTGCGCGTTGAATCAACCGCCCGCTCAGGAAGAAATTGTCAGTGCGGCTTTGCCTACCGTGGAAGTTCCCGCTGAATGGTCCGCCGAGGACCTGGATGTTGGACTTGTCGACAGCGGGTGGATTGAGACGTTTGGAGATTCAAAATTAGTAGAGCTGGTCAACGAAGCGATGGAAAACAGCCCCGATTTGCGAATTTCTGCATCCCGGGTTGATCGTTCAGCAGCGTTGCTCGATAACGCCGATGCAGCCCTTAAACCTACTGTAGGCCTGGCCGGTAGTGTATCCGGCACTTCCGCGGGTTCCCAGAGTCAGTCGTCATCGGGAGTGGGGCTGTCAGTATCATGGGAAGTGGATGTCTGGGGACGAGTGCGTGCCGGTGCGGCTGCGGCTGAAGAATCCCTGCTTGCAACCCAGGCCGATTTTGAGTTCGCTAGGCAGTCCCTGGCGGCGCAGGTTGCGAATGCCTGGTTTCTGAATACCGAATCGACCCTTCAGGTGGAACTCGCTGAAGAAATAACGGAAGTCTATAGAGGCACGCTGGATATTACTGAAAAACAGCAACAGGCAGGAAAGGTGTCCATGAAGGACGTGCACCTGGCCAGGGCAAGTCTGGCGGCCTCAGAAGATGCATTGAGGCAAGCACAAATCGCCTGGAATGAGACTGTGCGCGCCCTTGAAGTATTGCTTGGACGCTATCCGTCGGCGGAGTTAGACGCAGCAGAAAGACTGGTCGCTGTGCCGCCCGAAATACCGGCCGGTACACCCTCCGATATTATTGCGCGTCGACCCGATCTCATCGCTGCCGAACGGATGGTCGGGGAATCGTTCTTCCTGACCGAGGAGGCCAAGCTGGCCCGCTTGCCCCGTTTCGCTTTGACCGGCGGTGTAGGCGTTTCTAGCCTGGGCAGTACCATTTCTAGTCTCGGTGCTGGGCTGTTTGCGCCGTTGTTTGATGGCGGTGCCCTTGAAGCACAGCTTGATGCGGCTACCGCGGACCAGGAAGCGGCTATCGCTAACTATGGCTCAGTCCTGCTGCGGGCATTTCAGGAAGTCGAAACCGCACTGGTAAACGAGAATTTACTGGGCCAGCGAGAAGATCTGTTGGGGGCTGTCGTTGAGGAAAACGCGAAGGCGCTTGAGTTATCCAGAACCGAGTACGATGTAGGTAAAATTGGCCTTGAAAATGTGTTGCTGGTTCAGGCGAGTTGGGTAGCCGCACGAATAGGTATGGTAAATATTCAGCGCCAGCGATTGTTTCAACGTGTCAATTTGCACCTGGCCCTTGGCGGTAGTTTTGAATAATCATCCGGCCTGGGGATTTCCGTGTAATCTGTAATACAGGAAGTTCCGAAACCGGTAATAAATTCAGAAAAAATCTCATGATCCTTGAGTATGTAGCTCTCTTCATATTGATAGTCGGCGTGACAGTCGCCATTTATGTCTTTCTGTTCATTCACGACATCCCCTACCAAATTGCCAAAAAGCGCGATCACCCTCACGCAGAAACGATACATGTGGCATGCTGGCTTAGCCTGTTTACCCTGCACGCCATATGGCCGCTGGTCTATATGTGGGCGGTAAGCACGCCCTATCCCCTCGCAATCAAAGTCGTAGACGGCAAGGAGCTCGGAAGCGGAAACCTGGACGAAAATGCCGACCTCCGTAGCAGTGTAGAGGCATTGAAGCAACAGGTTGAAATACTTGAGCAACGACTTGAAGGAAAGCAATCATGATTGAACTAATGATTGCTGTGTATGGCACCCTCTGGTGGTTGGTATTTAAGAAGTTTAAGTTGATACCCATAAACCAGTGGACGGTGGTGACTTCAGTGCTGATTGGGCTTGCTATTATTGGTTTCGTTTTGATGATGGTAAACCTGTATCAGCCGTCATCAAAGGATGCGCGGAGTTTCGTCTATACCACGCCCGTGGTATCCCAGGTGAAAGGTAAAGTTATCGAGGTCCCTGTAGAACCAAATAAGCCATTACAGAAAGGCGATGTCCTGTTCA
>CAXMMZ010000087.1:0-3523 GCA_964194565.1 Arenicellales bacterium | reverse complement strand
CAGAATCCCGTACGGGACCATTCCCACAGGAATGGAGGTGATGACGCGCCGTGTCTCGGTATCGATTATCGAGATGTCGTCGGATAATCCGTTCGCGACATAAAGTTTTTTTTCGTCGTGGGTCAACGCCAACCCCCAAGCGCGTCTGCCCACCAGGATGTAGTCGATAATTCGGCGGGCTTTAACGTCTACCACGGCAACGTGATTGGCGCGGCCTAATGCGATATACGCACGGTTGCCGTCTTTGGTGATGAGCACATCGACCGGTGTGACTTGTTCTTTGCGGAAGCCGGTTGGCAGAAATGCGATATCGGCGATGATTTCAAGACTAGCGACATCGATAATATCGACAATCCCCGCGAGCTCCGCCGACACCCACAGCTCCTTTTCGTCCGGGGTCAGGGCAAAACGGCGTGGCCGGCTATCCACCAGAATGTCTTTGACGACCTCGCCTCTTTCCGTGTCGATCACATGCACCAGGTTGGCCGCTTCGGACGCAACGAACACCAAGCGGCCATCGCTGGTGATCTGTACGCCTTCCGGCTCTTCGCCCGTTTCGTATTCGGCAATAAATTCTCCACTCTCGACATCGAACACGGTGGCCGTGGCGTCTTCTTCATTGGAAATATACAGATGCCGGCCGTTCGGATGTAAATCGAAGGTTTCCGGTTCCTCGACGTTGCGAATACGGCGTAGCAGCGCCTGGGTCGCTACGTCATAGATTGCGATGACCGAATCGTCCGCACAGCCCACAAAAAACTCGGTACGGTCAGCGCTAAAATGCATGCCGCGTGGGCGTGCGCAGGTTTCCATGATTTTGACGATGCGATTGTCGCGGTCCAGTATCGTAATGGTGTTGCTTTTTTCGTTACCGACAAATACTAATCCGGTGTTTTTGGCGTGCAGCATGGGCGCCGTAAGCACAATCACTGCGAACGCCGCTACGGTTACAAATTTGTACCTGTACATAGGTAACAATTCTAATGGTCGATACCCGGGATCAGGGAATGGCCCGATGCCGAGCCATATTTTTATTGGGGTCATAGCCCCATACCGCGAGCAGAAAAAACACCACCGTGCAGACTAGCATTATGCCGATCGCCATCGTGTTGGTGTCGAGATACAACGTATGCCGAATACTTTCGACGGAGTATGTAAACGGATTCAGGATGCAAATCCAGTAAATTAATTCACTCGATTCGCGCATGCGCCATAGCGGATACAGGGCGGATGACAGAAAAAACATCGGGAAAATGACGAAATTCATGATTCCCGCGAAATTTTCTAATTGTCGAATCGCGGAAGACAGCAGCATGCCGAGCGCACCGAGCATTAATCCACTGATCAACAACACGGGTAGCGCCGCGAGCCAGCCCCATACCGGCAAATCCACTACGGTCAATTCGGCGATGATAAGAAACACAAACACCTGAATAATCGATACCACGGTGCCCGCACAGAGTTTGCACAGCAACAAATACCAGCGTGGCAACGGGCTTGTAAGCAGCAGCCGCATATTCCCCATTTCGCGGTCGTACACGAGTGTCAGCGAGCTTTGCATGCCATTGAATAGTTGGATCATCGCGACAAGCCCGGGAACGATATATGTTTCGTAAGTAATGTAGGTCTCATACGGCGGCACTATTGAAACGCCGAGCACTGAGCGGAAACCGGCAGCAAACACTAATAGCCAGATCAGTGGCCGTACCAGAGCCGCAACAAAGCGCTCGCGTTGATTCACGAACCGCAACGCCTCGCGCCACACCACGCCCTTCAGGCAGTTCCAATACAATGTTCCGGTGATGCTCATGACGAGGTAGGTATCGCGGGTTCGTGGTTGGCGGTGAGGCGGGTAAACGCATCCAATACGTTGCTTACACCGCTCGCTGCTATCACCTCGGTGACGGCACCTGCGGCGCGCACTTGGCCCTCGTGGAGTACGATGAGATCGTCCGACAAATCGACCTCATCCACCAGGTGAGTGGCCCACAATACGGTGATCTCGTCGGTCGCGCATAAGTTGTGTACATAACTCACCAACTCGGTACGTGCGGGAATATCCAAGCCAACGGTGGGTTCGTCGAGGATCAATACGCGCGGTTTATGCACGAGAGCGCGGGCGATCTCGAGGCGCCGACGATGCCCGCCGTTGAGCTGGCGGGCTTTTTCGGTATGTCGCGCGCTGAGCCCCATGTGCTCGAGGCAGGCGTCGATTCTTTGCCGGGCACGGTGCCCGGAAAAACCACGCAATGCGGCAAAATACGTCATGTTCTGGTAGACACTGAGGTCAAGATCTAGGGTTTGCTGCTGAAATACGAAACCCATTTGCGCAAGTGCTGCGCGCGGTTTCCGCGCCATGTCGGCGCCGAGAATCTCAATATGGCCACGCTGGGCCACCACTAAGCCCGCCAGCAACGCAATGAGTGTGGATTTTCCAGCGCCGTTGGGGCCGAGTAGAGCGGTGAATCGACCAGATCGCATACGGGTCGAGACGCCATCGAACACGGTTTTCCCTCGGTAGGCGAACCGCAGTTTCTGCACTGAGATACAGATTTGATCGGCTTCCATCAGGATCGATCCGTGTCGCTAACTGTCGATAATCGCACGTAAAAATTGAGTTCGCGGTGCATAATTGGGAACGATAATAGCCATTAATGAGATCGTGGGCGATCGCACTGGTTGACTTAGGGGCTACTTACCGGATTACAATCATCATTCCTAGTAGTGACAATTAAACAACTAAGGGTAACCGATATGAAAGCTTGGAAGCGGCCTGTTATCACCGAAATTCAGGTTGGTATGGAGATCAACCTTTACGTCTGCGCTGAACTGTAAAACCCCGGTCCGGCGCGTGCGCCGGCCACTGCGTTGAGCGCGTGATCCGCGTTCTTGTACTGGGGGCGGCCGCCGGTGGCGGGTTCCCCCAATGGAACAGTAACAGTCAGGCATGTCGTCGAGCGCGCGGCGGGGATTCCGCTGCGCGTCCTGCGACGCAAGCCTCCATCGCGCTGAGCGCCGATGGCGAACATTGGGTTGTGATTAATGCCGCGCCGGATTTGCGCGCACAGATTAACCGCCAGCCCGAACTTCACCCGCGTTACGCGTTACGTTCATCACCGATTTGCGGTGTGGTGCTTACCAATGGCGATGTCGATGCGATCGCCGGTTTACTGAACCTGCGCGAGCGGACGCCGTTTACGGTCTATGGGCATCAGCGGGTTCTTGATGTGTTGCAAGCCAATCCCATCTTTAATGTGTTGGCCACGGATGTCGTGACGCGCACCGAATTCGATTTGGATCACACGTTCGTGGTGGGTGGACTGCATATTACCCCCTTCGCGGTGCCCGGCAAGGTGGCGTTGTTCATGGAAGACGCGGCTGCTGGTGCAAATTTCGGCAGCCGCGATGGCGATACGATCGGCCTCGATATCACCGATGCAGAGCGCTCGGTCCGGATGGTGTATATCGCGAACTGCGCGCAAGTGACGACAGTGTTACGAGAACGGTGCGCTAGTGCGGACCT
>CAXMMZ010000086.1:0-4875 GCA_964194565.1 Arenicellales bacterium | reverse complement strand
GCGTCTACGATCGTCGTCGCGGTTAATCGTACCAATGTGGCCTGTACATCAGCCGGCTCAAGGTTGGTCGGTCTCGACGCGAGAATCGCGTCCAACCAGTCGAGGTTGAAATATTCTCGGCCCGTGCTTTTCGGCGGTGCGGTGCCCAGATACGGATCGGCCAGCATGGCCGCCAACAGGCCGATATCGGCCAACCCCGAAGCGCCCCACTCGCCGTCCTGATCGAAGGGTTGTCGCTTATGTCGTTCGATCCAAGTATCCAACAGTGTATTCCCCGGACCGGTGTCGAATCCGAGGGTCGGTTGCCGCGGGTTCGCCGGCAGATACGACACGTTGGAAATACCACCGATATTCACTATGCAACGCGATTCCCGAAGGTCGTGGAAAACGGCATTGTGAAACGCCGGGACCAGCGGTGCGCCCTGGCCGCCCGCGGCGATGTCGGCAGCACGAAAATCCACCACCGTGGCGATCCCGGTGCGCTCGGCGATCACCGCGCCACTGCCTAACTGCAACGTAAATGGATGCTTGCCGGCTGGGTTGTGCAGCACGGTTTGGCCGTGGCTGCCGATCGCGCGGACCCGGTCTGGATTCGTTCCCGACATTGCAGATTGCGCGGCGGCGGCGAACAACTCTCCGAGCTGCACGTTGAGTTCGCCCGCGCGTTGCAAATCGATAGGTTGCGTGCGCGAGGTACGGGCTAATTCCTCGACAGCACAGCGCACCGGCGCCGGGTAGGCGACCGAACAGGCGTTGTCGATTTGAACTTTGCGATCTTCCGCGATAGTGGCGAGGACCGCGTCGATGCCGTCGGTGCTGGTGCCGGATATGAGCCCGACGTAATAGTCGGTCACGTCACAGTCCAAATGATTTGCGGTGGGGATATGGCGCGGCGCGGTCCTAATCGACCAGTGCGACCGCGCTCGGCGCTCGCATCGTGTCGAGACGGGCAACCCAAACCCGCGCATCGCGCAAGAATGCGTCGCGGTATTTACTGTCAATGGGATCCGCTTTCGGTTGCTTAAACTTCAATGGGTCGCGATGAACGCGGTTGACCCGAAACTCGTAGTGCAGGTGCGGGCCCGTGGCTAGGCCGGTACTGCCAATATAACCGATGGTTTGGCCCTGGCGGACCGGTTTCCCGATTTTAAGACCCTTGCTGTAGCGGGATAGGTGGGCGTACAGCGTGCTGTAGTTGCCGCCGTGCCGAATTACAATTGATTTACCGTAGCCGCCATCCGTCCCAACCCGAACGACTCGGCCGTCGGCGGTCGCTAATATCGGCGTGCCGCGAGGTGCGGCGTAGTCGACGCCTCGGTGGGCACGCCAGGTTTTAAGTACTGGGTGATAACGTCGTTTCGAAAATGTTGACGAAATACGGCTAAACTTAACGGGGGTGCGCAGGAACGTGCGCCGCACAGACTGACCGGCCGGGGTGAAATAGGCCTCGAATCCGTCGCTGTCGATATGGCGGATTGCGCGATATGTCTCGCCATTGTTGATGAATTCGGCCGCAACGATTCCCCCGTTGCCGATTTTTTCTCCCTCCACCAACTGCTCTTCGTAAATCACTGCGAACCGATCGCCACGGCGCAGGTCGAGAGCGAAATCGATATCCCATCCGAACACGCCCACCAACTTTATGAGTAACGGATCGGACAGCCCAGCCTTCGCGCCAGCGCGAAACAGCGACGATTCTATGACACCCTGAGATTGTGCGTAACGAATTTCGAATTGTCGTTTCTCGTTACCCACCTCGTAGCGGTTGTCATCGAGCCGTATCGACAGGTACTCGATTGGATTCAGTTCGTAATGCAGCGCCGCAAACTCGCCAACCGCGTCGGTGCCGATACGCAGTTCCCGGCCCGGGCGCAGCTTCGTCAACATCGTCGCTCCGTCCAATCCCGCGAGTTTAATCGCATCGGCCGGACGCAGCCCGCGGCGGTGAAAGATCCCGGCTAAGGTATCGCCTTTGCGGATCATAACGCCGGACCACTGATGCACGGCGGCTCCAGTCGACGCCGCACTCGACGCTGTGGGGATGTCGGTGATGGTACGCTGTATTTGCGGGAGCGTGAGCTTAACCATCCGCTCCGGCGATTCGGTGACCGTGTCCGACGTTGCGGGCGATGGTGCGGCCCCGGTATCTGCGATCGGCATTTCTGAAGTGGCCGTAGCGCGGGGCCAGGTCACCGGCGCGACGGAGAAAATGTCGTCGAATTGTTGCGTGAGCGTTCGTGTGCCCGGAATTACGGACGCCTGTTTGATCGGTTTATAGTTGTTGTCCAGCGCCGCATCCGAGCCCGGCCCGAAAAACATCCAGCCACCCACAGCAGACCCGACCAACGCCACAATAACCCAGCCGCCACGTCGTTTAGGGCGTGATTGCGGGTATTTGTAACGGACTGGTCTGACGAGATATTTGAGGTCGCGAGAGAATAGCGCGTTATCGCGTTTTCCCACTAGGTATCCTTCGGTATTAGCGTATATTTCGGGCCGTACTGTACAAATTTATTAGAAACGCGTCAAAATGCAATGTTTAATCGACATTATTTGGTGGCACGATAAGTTTTAGCTGCGCGTTATTTCGGGCGTCGAGTCCGCGAAATGCCGGCGGGCGTGGGGCGCATACCACAAGGTGTTTCTAGATATCTGCCGATCGAATGTGTGCCGGGCGGTGCTTAGTCTAACGATCCGCGGCCGAGGGAAGCGCGGAAGGGCTAGGGCGGTCGACTGCGTCCGCGATCACATCGAATCAACTCTCGCTGCGCCTGTATTTGCTGGTCGCACCGTATCAACGGTATAAGTTGTTCGAAATCAATGAGGGTCCTACGTGTCGTCTGCTAAAAATGTTGCCCCGGCAATGCAAGAAATTCGCCGTGGCGCCGAAGAAATTCTGCTCGAAGCGGAGTTGCTTGAGCGCTTGGGCAGCGGCCGCCGGCTACGGATAAAAGCCGGTTTCGATCCGACCGCGCCCGATCTGCATCTCGGGCACACGGTGTTGATAAACAAGTTGCGACAGTTCCAGGAATTCGGGCACGAGGCGATCTTCCTGATCGGGGATTTTACCGGCATGATCGGCGATCCCAGCGGCAAGAATGTGACCCGCAAGCCGATGACGCGGGACGATATCGAAGCCAACGCCGAGACCTACGAACGCCAGATTTACCGCATCCTAGACCCGGAGCGGACCACGGTGGCATTCAACTCAAAGTGGATGGGTGCCATGTCGGCGGCCGATTTGATCGCATTAGCCGCGAACCACACCGTGGCGCGAATGCTGGAACGGGACGACTTTCGCAAGCGTTACCAGGGCGGGCAGGCGATTGCCATCCATGAGTTCTTGTACCCGCTGGTGCAGGGTTACGACTCTGTCGCATTGCATGCCGATGTCGAGTTGGGGGGCACCGATCAGAAATTCAATTTACTGGTGGGTCGGGAGATACAAAAAATACACGGCCAGCCGCCCCAAGTAGTGTTGACGATGCCGCTGCTTGAGGGGCTCGATGGCGCGCAGAAAATGTCGAAGTCTTTGGGCAACTATATCGGCATCGCCGAGAGTCCGGCGGAAATGTTCGGCAAAGTAATGTCGGTATCTGACGAGTTGATGTGGCGGTACTTTGAATTGCTGAGTTTTCGGCCGAGCCAGGAAATCGACGCATTGCGTCGTGGAGTAAATACCGGCGCCAACCCGCGGGATGCCAAATTTGAGTTGGCCACCGAGTTGGTTGCGCGATTTCATTCGGCAGCCGATGCGGAGCATGCCAAAGCCGAATTCATCCGACGTTTTCAACACGGTGGTTTGCCGGACGATGTGCCCGAACTCACGGTAGCGGCGGCCGACGACGGGCGTTTGGCCCTGCCCAATTTGTTGAAAGCGGCGGGCTTGACGCCCAGTACCTCCGAGGCAATACGGATGATTAAACAAGGTGCCGTGCGCATCGATGGCGAGCGGGTGGCCGATCCGCGGCGCGAAATTGCGGCCGGCTCGATTCACTTGTATCAGGTCGGAAAACGCCGAGTCGCGCGAGTCCAGCTGCAGTCAAGTTAGCTCGGATACTGTCCCGCAGTGCTAGCGCAGTTTGCGTGAGTTTCAACTTCCGCAGGCGCAAGCGTTGCATCAATTATCTGGGTTAGGCATCGCGTCGCGCTTGATTTAGCGGGTAATTCGGCCGCGGCGCCGTGTAATTTCGGATTACCCCGAAAGATTGGTTGACCCGCCGCCGCGGGAGCGTATAATCCGCCCCCTCGCCGCACCCCGGTCCGGGGTGCGGTCGCTCTTTTTCAAGTTGGAACAAGCAGATTGTGCGAGCGCTTCTGGAAGTCGTGATCTCCATCCAGAAATGTGGGCTTCGCGGTGGCTACTGATCGATTGATCGGACGGTTGCTGCAAGCTCCAAAGTAATGCCGTCCCTTCGGGGACAACAAAGCTTAAACTGGAGAGTTTGATCGTGGCTCAGATTGAACGCTGGCGGCATGCCTAACACATGCAAGTCGAACGGTAACAGGCGGGAGCTTGCTCTTGCGCTGACGAGTGGCGGACGGGTGCGTAACACGTAGGAATCTACCCAGTAGTGGGGGACAACCCGAGGAAACTCGGGCTAATACCGCATACGCCCTACGGGGGAAAGCGGGGGACCTTAGGGCCTCGCGCTATTGGATGAGCCTGCGCCCGATTAGCTTGTTGGTAAGGTAACGGCTTACCAAGGCGACGATCGGTAGCTGGTCTGAGAGGATGACCAGCCACACTGGGACTGAGACACGGCCCAGACTCCTACGGGAGGCAGCAGTGGGGAATATTGGACAATGGGGGCAACCCTGATCCAGCAATGCCGCGTGTGTGAAGAAGGCCTTCGGGTTGTAAAGCACTTTCAG
>CAXMMZ010000085.1:0-7237 GCA_964194565.1 Arenicellales bacterium | reverse complement strand
TCGAACCCCTGTTACCGGCGTGAGAGGCCAGCGTCCTAACCGCTAGACGAAGGGAGCGGGTGCGCAGAAATACGACATTACGCATAGGCGGGTGTTATTATAAGGGGTGCATAGAATTTACGTAACTCATCTCCGGCCCGTATGAGCCGAACCGACCCCAGTCCACTGACACCGTCCACCACGTATCACCCCATCGAGTTCAACGAGATCAGTCGCGGCGCTATCGAAGTGCTGGACGGGTTGAACGATGCGGGGTATGCGAGCCAGTTGGTTGGGGGGTGCGTGCGGGATCTGTACCTCGGGCGCCACCCGAAGGATTTCGATGTGGCCACCGAGGCGCACCCCGAACAAGTGCGTGAGGTGTTTCGACGCGCGCGGTTGATCGGCCGGCGCTTCAAGCTTGTCCACGTGCGTGCCGGACGCGAAATCATCGAAGTATCTACCTATCGGTCCAGCGCCGCTGCGATCGACCCCGAACACAAAACGGAGCACGGCCGGTTGCTCAGAGACAACGTCTACGGGATGCAGGACGATGATGCTTGGCGCCGGGATTTCACGATCAACGCGTTGTACTACGACCATCGTAAACGCCGTATCGTCGATTACGTCGGCGGCGTCGCGGATCTCGATGCTGGGGTAGTGCGTATGATCGGTAATGCCAATGAACGCTGCCGCGAGGACCCGGTGCGGGTATTGCGAGCGATTCGGTTCGCGGCGGCGTTAGGGTTCACGATCGATTCGGAATTGGCGGCGGCCGTCGAAGAAGCCGGGCCGCTTATCGGTGATGTCCCCGCCGCGCGGCTGTTCGATGAGGTGTTAAAATTGTTTCACCGCGGGCACGCTTCGGCGACCTACGAGTTGTTGCGTGAATACGGGCTATTCTCACATTTGTTTCCGCTCAGTGCGATGCATCTGCAGCGGGCGCCCACAGCGGGCCACGAAAAGCTGTACCGATTGGCGCTGCGCAATACCGATCAGCGGGTGAGTGACGGCAAACCGGTAATAGCGGCATTTTTATTGGCTGTGTTCTTATGGGGACCGGTACGAGCCGCGGTAGCGGGTCATCGTGAGGCCGGTGTGCCGGACCACGAGTCGGAATTTATCGCCGCGGACGAGGTGTTGGCTCAGCAGTCGGTGCGGACCACGGTGCCGCGTCGGGTCGCGACTCCGATCAAGGAGATCTGGGTGATGCAGCCGCGCCTGGAGAGCCGCCGTGGCCGGGCTGCGCGGATGTTGGAGAACAAGCGATTTCGTGCCGCCTATGACTTTTTGGTTTTACGCAGCGAAGCCGGGGATGCGGATTCGGAGGCCGCCGATTGGTGGACTCGGTTTCAGGGGGTCGATGAGTCGCAGCGGCATTCGATGGTGCGTGATCGCCATCAGCTTAGCGCCAAGGATCGTCCAAGGCGCCACCGACGCCGAACTTCGGCCGCATGAGCAGTGCGACCTATGCCTATATCGGTTTGGGGAGTAATTTGCACGAGCCGGAGCGACAAATCGGGCGCGCGATCGAGGTATTACGCGGCATTGACGAGGCCACGCTGTCCGCGGCGTCGTCGCTATACAGAACCGCGCCGGTTGGGCCTCAGGATCAACCCGATTTTATTAACGCGGTGTGCCGGATGACCGTGACCGCCGACACCCACGAATTATTTTCCGGGCTGCGGAATATCGAGGATGCGTTCGGACGCAAACGCAATACGGGGCCCAACGGACCGCGGATTCTGGATTTGGACTTATTGCTGTATGGCGATTCGCAGCTCGCGCTCGCCGGTTTACAAATCCCGCATCCGCGTATGCACTTGCGAAGGTTTGTGCTGGAGCCGTTAGTGGAACTCGACCCCGACGTGACGATTCCGGGGCGGGGCGCGGCTCGAGAATTACTGCGCCACTGCCTCGATCAGCGCGTAGCGCGTATAGACCACTAGCTCGGATATTTCGCGAAGGCGGACGATGTACCATAGATCGACTCGATATTTGAACCGGTTACGTTGTGTTTTAGGTTACGGGGCCTCCACACGGTTTGTCCTGTTCGGATTCAGGAAAAGTAGGGCGTCGTATTTGGCACGATCGGCCTTGATCCATAACTACGCCTATGAATCTTCGGACGATCGCACCGACTACTTAGCCCGATTTCCCCTGAACACCGAACCCTTCATGAATTATCCGGGTTAGCCATGGCGCAATATTTTCAAATCCATCCGCGTAATCCGCAACCGCGGCTAATCAGACAAGCCGTCGGGATCATAGAGTCGGGCGGCGTGCTCGCTTATCCGACTGATTCGAGTTATGCGCTCGGCTGCCGTTTCGGAAATGCCCAAGGCGCACAACGCATGCGTGATATACGCGGGTTGGATGAGCGGCACAATTTTACCTTGGTGTGTGCCGCGTTATCCGACGTCGGACAGTTCGTGAAGCTCAGTAACGAGGCGTACCGTTTTATCAAGGCATTTACGCCCGGGCCCTATACGTTTATCGTTCCGGCCACGCGCGAGATCCCGCGTCGCTTTCAGAATCAGCGCCGCCGGACGGTCGGTTTGCGTATCCCGGATTCGGAAATTGTTAATGCGTTGCTGGCCGAGCTTGGGGCACCGCTGTTGAGCACCACGCTAATATTGCCGGACGACGAACAACCGCAGAGCGACGCAGATCAGATTCGCGAGTTGCTGGAGCATAAGGTCGATTTGGTCATCGATGGTGGTGCATGCGGGATCGAACCCACGACCGTCATCGATCTGGTCGACCATGAGCCCGAGGTACTGCGGGTCGGCAAGGGGGACATCGCGATGCTGCAGTCAAACGAAGCGCGGGCGGTTTGATGGTTGGTGGCGCGCTTGAGTTTCCACCAACAATAGTTGGACAACGAGTAATAAAACGATGATTGTGCCTGGTCAAGCGCAAAGAGTATTGTCGGGAATGCGCCCCACCGGCCGATTGCACCTCGGCCATTATCACGGCGTACTGAAAAATTGGATCGAATTGCAACACGAATACGACAGCTTTTTTTTCGTGGCGGACTGGCATGCGTTGACGACACATTACGACCAACCCGGCGAGATGAGCGAGCACGTCTGGGATATGGTCATCGATTGGCTGGCGGCGGGCATCGACCCCGGTCGCGCGTCCTTGTTCATTCAATCGCGGGTGCCAGAACATGCCGAGTTGAGTTTACTGTTGTCGATGATTACGCCGCTCGGCTGGTTGGAGCGGGTCCCAAGCTATAAGGATCAGCAGGAGAATCTAAAAGAAAAGGATCTCGCGACCCATGGGTTTTTGGGATACCCAGTGCTGCAAAGCGCCGATATTTTGATCTATCGCGCCTCGTTGGTGCCGGTCGGCGAGGATCAAGTCCCGCACGTCGAATTAACCCGGGAAATCGCACGGCGCTTCAACTATCTATTTGGGCGTGATACCGGCTTTGCCGAAAAGGCCGAAGCTGCTATTAAGAAAATGGGCAAGAAGGCCGGGCGACTATATAGTGAACTCCGCCAAGCTTATGTAGAGCGCGGCGAACAAGCGGCGCTTGATAAGGCTCAGGCGTTGCTGGAAGCGCAGCGCAACCTGACCATCGGCGACAAGGAACGACTGTACGGTTATTTGGATGGCGGCGGCCGGGTTATTCTTCCGGAACCCGAAGCGTTATTAACGGATGCGCCCAAGGTGCCGGGATTGGATGGCAACAAGATGTCCAAGTCGTACAAAAACACGATCGCGCTTCGCGATGACCCCGTTCAGGTTGAGAAGAACCTGCGGGCGATGCCTACCGACCCTGCTCGCAAACGCCGCACTGATCCCGGTGAACCGACGATTTGCCCGGTTTTTGACCTGCACAAAGTGTATTCGGGAGAGGACGTACGCAGCTGGGTTGAGCAAGGATGTCGCAGCGCCGATATCGGTTGCCTGGACTGCAAACAGCCGTTAATCGATTCGATATTGAAAGAGCAGTCGCAGATGCACGAGCGCGCCAAGCAATACATTGAAGACACGACGTTGGTGCGTAATATCATTGCCGATGGCTGCGAACGCGCCCGCAGTGTGGCGGAAGAAACCATGGCGGAGGTGCGGCACTATGTCGGTACCGACTACTATTAATGGCTGAGGCAAGCGTAAACGAATTGCAATCCGGCGAGTCCGCTGCGGAGCCGCGCGCGGTTGTCGGCGGGATCAGCTACACAGAGTGGCCGCACGATTTATATATACCCCCCGAAGCCCTGCAAGTATTTCTCGAGCGATTCGAGGGCCCGCTGGATTTGTTGCTGTACCTGATACGAAAAACCAATATCGATATTTTGGATATTCCGATTGCGGATATCACTCGGCAGTACATGGAGTATGTGGAGATGATGCGCTTGATGCAACTCGATCTCGCCGGGGAATATCTGCTCATGGCAGCGACGCTGGCGGAGATAAAATCACGTATGTTGTTGCCGAAACCGGAACTCGCCGACGAGGAGGGTGAGGACCCGCGTGCCGCGCTGGTGCGTCAACTGCAGGAATACGAACGATTCAGAAAAGCCGCATTCGATCTTGCCGATCGACCGCAAGTTGGCCGAGACATTTATCTCGCCTACGCCCATTACGAGCACGTCGAGGCCGTGGAGCGGTTACCGTCGGTGGAACTTGCAGATTTGGTAGCGGCGTTTCAGAATGTCATCGTGTTGGCCGGGCGCAATAAACACCTCGTCGTGGGCCGGGAAACATTGTCGGTGCGCGAGCGTATGACGATGATATTGGAGCGCCTGAAATCGCACCAGTTTACGCGTTTTGAGGACTTGTTCACGCGCAGCGAAGGACGAATGGGTGTGGTAGTCACATTTGTTGCGATCTTGGAATTGGTCAAGGACGGGGTCTTGGTGGCCGTTCAGAATGAACCACTCGCGCCGATCCATATCAGTGCATCGGGCTGACGGACCTAATCGATATTCCTAGTCTGTTCGCCGGCGCAATGCACAATGTTATAAATTCGATGTCCAAATCGACGCTGGAACTGAAAAATATTATCGAGGCTGCGTTGCTGGTCGCGGATTCTCCGTTGTCGACCAGCAAACTACTCGCGTTGTTTCCGCGCGACGCGCAGCCGAGCCGCGACGAGATACAAGCGGTGATTAACGAGTTATGCCAGGACTATCAAGATCGCGGGGTCGAAATCATGAAGATAGGCAATGCTTATCGATTTCAATCCTGTGAACGCTACGCTCCGTGGTTGCAGCGGCTATCGGATTCGAGACCGCCGCGGTATTCGCGTGCGTTGCTGGAGACACTGTCTATCATTGCCTACCGGCAACCGGTTACGCGCGGCGATATCGAAGATATTCGAGGGGTTTCGGTCAGTAGCGACACGATTCGTACGTTGCTGAATCGGGAATGGATTCGCCAGGTCGGGCACCGCGATGTTCCCGGCAGGCCCGGGTTGTTCGGTACGACCCAGCAGTTCCTCGAGTACTTCAACCTCAAGTCGCTGTCGGAGCTGCCGATACTCATTGAGAAGCGAGACCTCGATGAGATTGCGCGCGATATGAACCTGGAACTGCCGATCGATTTGGAGCCGCCGCCGCAAATTGCGGAGCTCGATTCGGAATCGCCGGACGATTCTATGGGACAGGAATTTCAGGATGACCCGATGACGCAGGATTTCGCTGAGGCGGAACCCGTGTCCGCCGACATATGATATTGCTATGTCCACTAACATCCATGATAGCGTGATTATTCAATAGGTTATAATCCTAGACAATCCAGAGCCATCTTGTATAATCCAAACATATTGGGGGACCTGTTGGGGGACTATCCTAGCACGCCCCGCCAAATGCGGAGGATTATGGCATGGCGATTCACAAGCTCAAGCCGCGCAAGATAGCGACTGCTACCGCCGGTAAATATGAGGACGGCGGTGGACTTCGCATGGTCGTGTCGAAGGCAGGTGCAAAGAAATGGGTGTTGCGCTTCACCATACACGGCAAACGCCGGGAAATGGGGCTCGGTAGTTATCCTGATGTAAGCCTAGCGACTGCGCGCACTAAGGCCTCAGAGTGCCGACAACAGGCAGCACGGGGCATTGATCCCATTGATGCACGCGCAGCAGAGCAGCAGAAGGTTCCCACCTTCACCACCTGTGCGGCCCGTTACATCCGTTCGCATCGACACGGCTGGACGAACGCCAAACATGCACGGCAGTGGGTGAGTACTATTAAGAATTACGCACGGCCCTTCATTGGATCGAAGCGGGTCGATGTCATTAGTACTGACGACATTCTCAATATCCTCTCTCCGATCTGGGCCACCAAAACGGAAACGGCCAAACGAGTACGGGGACGCATCGAAAACATCCTGGACTTTGCGGCTGTCCGCAAATACCGCGATCCGCTGAACCCTGCTCGGTGGCGTGGGCACCTCGACAAGTTGCTACCGAAGCCGTCGCAGGTAAAAACCGTTACTCACCACCCCGCAATGCCTTATACCGAGGTTCCCGCCTTCATGGTGGAACTGTCGAACAACGGCAGTCTGTCCGCGCTAGCGCTTCGCTTGCTCATTCTGACGGCCACCCGCACCAGCGAGGTATTGCAGGCGCGATGGTCAGAAATCGACTTAAAGACCGCCGTCTGGACCATTCCCGCCTCACGAACGAAATCTAGGCAAGAGCACAGAGTGCCACTATCTAATGTGGCTATGACCGTTTTGGAAATCCTGCCCCGTATCGAAGGCAACTCTTACGCATTCCACGGTGTTCGCCACGGTCGGCCCCCGTCAAACTCAACCTTGCTTCAACTAATGCGCGGAATGGGGTATGGGGTTAACGGTTCCCGTGGTGACTACGTGCCACACGGTTTCCGCTCAAGCTTTCGCGACTGGTCCGGCGAAGTGTCGAACTTCCCGCGTGACGTGGCCGAAATGGCCTTAGCCCACGTCATAGAGAACAAAACTGAAGCAGCTTATCGGCGCGGCCATTTGTTCGCCAAGCGCCACAAGATGATGCAGGCTTGGGCCGATTACCTCGACGAGCTGAAAGGCGGACAGTCAGGAATTAAGTGAGCTTGTGCGGCGACAATGAGTGGCCGCTAACCCGTACCCAGTAGGGTAAGCAGCCTTACCCGGGGATCGTCCAGCCATACGCCCACAGAGTCCTCATAACTGTATCTATACACAGTAGATAAGGTCGCTGGCATCATGTACGGACTCCATAGGATCATTGAAGGCCGTGAATGTTTCAATCTAGATATTATTCGTAAAAGTTGTAACTTGA
>CAXMMZ010000084.1:0-8415 GCA_964194565.1 Arenicellales bacterium | reverse complement strand
TTGCGGAACAGTTGATCTGGTGCACAAAATCCGCGCTCAATGCCAAGTTCGAATTTCGCCAGATACAGATCGAGCCGGCCGTCGTTGTCGATATCACCCGCAGCCACTGCGGTTACGGGCCCGGTGGGCCGCACCGCAAATGCCGCTTCGGTCACCGCCGTAAAACCGTGGGAATCGTTGCGCCATAATTCGAAATGTCGGGCGCTGGCGGACACGAGATCAAGGTCACCGTCATCATCAGTATCGAGCCAAATACCGACGCCTTTGTCGCGTTCAGGAATTCCCAATTTGTCATTCATCTGCAAGAAACGCCGGCCGCCGTCGTTGCGATATATGCGCGTGCCGTCAATCAGCAGATCGTCGAAACCGTCGTTATCGTAATCACCCCAGGCAAGCTGCTGCGCCGCAACGCCACCCATCCCCCACTGTGTGGTCAGATCTTGAAACCGTACCTGACCTTCAATTTGGGAAAAATATTGCGCGGGTTCGGTGTCGAAGTCCGGGCGCCGGCGCAACAACTCGTGCAAGCGATTCTCGGCAGCGGGCATCGGTTGCTCCCGCAACGCGGCGACGAAATATTCGATCGCCGCCGCCGCATCGCCACGGGCATATGCCACCTCTCCGGCATAGAACTGCGCCGCGGCATCTCGCGGATAGTCGCGCAGTGACTCCGCAAACCGCGCCTCGGCATCCGCCCAACGCCGCTGCCGATAGGCCAAAACCCCCTTTAGATATTGTGCCTTGGCAGCGCGTAGACGGGCCTCGCTCGGAATGGCGCCGTAGTCGTAGGGCGCTACCGGCGCAGGCCCTGCGGCCAGCGCCAATATAGCCGCCGCCGCATCGAGTTGCCCCCGGCGCAGCAACAGCTCTGCCAACGGATTTATCCAATACTCTGTGTGCCGAGCGGCCGCTAGGAACGGTTCGATCGTATGCAGCAACGTGGCCGTATCCGCGTGCCTCCGATCCAGTTCGCGAAGCAGTACAACCGCAATTCGGGGTGCATGGCGATGGTCCGGAAAGCGTTGCAAAAGCCGTTGTGCAAGATCTAACCGTTCACTACGGTCGCGGATTGTAAACAACTCTTCCGTGAGCAATTCGGCCACGCTATTACCGTCGATTATTGGGGCGGCTAATAATCGTGGCACCAGACGACGCTGTTGATCCCGCATCCTCAGCAGACCATAACCGCGATAGGCGGTCATCAAGACCACAAATTCGTCGCCACCGCGCGCGAGCATTGCCGCAATTTCAGTTTCAACTTCGGCACGAAATTCGGCGATGGAGACCGCTTGGGCGCGCCCGGCGCGCCACTGCCAATGCAGGAGATTATACGAATTCGGTGCGTACTTGCGTGCCACCGCAAATGCCGCGACCGCCTCCGACAAGCGCTGCATTCGGTACAGTATTTCGCCGCGGCGCGCGAGCAGCACACTATCATTCGGTACATCGCGCAAATAACGTTCGGTGCGTTTTAGGGCGGCCACCAGCTCGCGTTCTGCCAGCAGACGGTCAACGGTCGCATAGCGTTCGTCGCGGTTATCGTCCCCGACCGGCCGGCTTACACACGCGGCGGCCGCTACGCTGAGTGCGACGATGACGAACGTGCGATACAGCCTGAGACGGCACACCGCGAGCGCTACATCGACGGCCAAACGACTGCCTCAGAGGTTTTACGACGGTGCAGCATGATCCTAGCTTTTTTCAATTACCGAACGACCAAATACGATTTATGGGTGACTCAGCCCCGATACGGCTTGTGCCGTTCGAATTCGGGCAGTATTGGCCGCCGGACCGGGGCCGGTGCACCGGCATCACGGCGATATGTTGTACTATTGAGTCCGTTGCATCCAAATATGATCGAACCGGCGATCGCCCGTCGAATCGCAACCGTTCAGATTATTTAATTCACACTCGGGGCGTCCGAGCTCGGGTACTGTGATTACGATTTGCGGAAATCGACTAGAGTAACAGCGTCGTGACTGACCCCCAAAGCGATATCGCAGCGGACCACGCTGTCCAACGTCAAAATGATGGCCCGCCCGCACCGACTCCGGCCGCTACCAACGGCGATGCGCCGACCCCGAGCGACGTCGTGGCCGACACCATTGAGGACGCATCCGCTTCGCAACGCCTCGACAACATGCTTGATCAGTTTGAGGAGGCGTTAGCCGCTGGCCATATCAAACAAGCCCGTACCTTGTCCCATCGATTACGACATGACCGTCGTGCAGACGGCGCGACATCGATTCCGCGACACATGCAGCGCCGCCTTGTCGCTGGCGAACGCAAATTGCGCGAGCTACGCGGTTGGCAGCGTTGGAGTACGCGGCGAGCGCGGCGCGAGCTGATCACCACAGTGGAACAACTTATCGACACTGATCTGCATCCGAGCGCTATCGCGGAACAGATTCGCGTCGCTCGGCACACCTGGAAATCATGGGATCAAGCCGGTGATCCCGCCAATAAACCGTTATGGCACCGATTCGATAATGCGTGCACGCGCGCCTACGAGCGACCAAAAAGACACTTTGAAGCGCAAACCGAAGCCCGGCGCCGGAATCTCGAAGCCAAACAAGCGCTGTGCGCGGAACTCGAAACCCTTTACGAACAAACAGATTGGAAGCACCCGCCGTGGCGCGAAGTGGACAAATCGTTGCGGCAAATGCGTGCACAGTGGCGCAAACCGGACCCAGTCGAACACAAATATCGTAAACGGCTACAGCAGCGATTCGATGCGATTTCCGAGAAATTTGAAGATCACTTGCAACGCGAACGGCGACGCGATCGCAAACGCCGAGAAGGCATTATCGAGCGTGCCCAACAGTGGAAAGAATCCAGCGACACCGAATCAGCTTTGCATGGCATAAAACAATTGCAACGCGATTGGTCTCCAACCGTACTCGCGACACGTAAAGAAGAGGACCGATTGTGGCAGAAGTTTCGCGGTGCCTGTGATGACGTATTCAAGCAACGCGATCAGCAGCAACAGGCGCTCAAGCGTTCGCTGTCCGACAGTGAAAATACGCTGCAGGATATCTGCCGACAACTGGATAATCTGGCTTCGGTAACGGCCGATAATCTGATAGCTGCGCAACGGGATTTGGGTCGGCTCACCGATCAATGGCAACAAATCACGGAAGTCCCCCCGGCGGCCGCGAAGCGTTTAGGTAAACAATATCGCGCGGCATGCCACCGCGCTACGCTCGCAATTGAACAAGCACAACGCGAGTGTAATCGGCGCCAACTCGAACAACTACGCGGCAAAGCGGCGCTATGCGCCGAACTGGAATTCGCGCTGCTTACCACGGCATTGTCTGCCGGCGAGCTCGCGGCTATTAACCAGCGCTGGCAACAGTTCGAACTGCTCGATGCAGAGGCCGAAGCCACGATCGCGAGACGTTTCGATTTGGCGAACCGCGCCGCGGCGCGCGAACCCACAGCCGAACGCACCCTACACGAAGAACTGCAATCGAATCTCGATGATAAGAATGCACTGTGCCTGCAACTTGAAATACTGGCTGAGATCGATTCACCCTCTGAATTTGCAAAAGACCGGATGGCCTTCCAAGTGCAACGTTTGGCCGCCGCCATGGGCGCACGCCAGACCCATGCTGAGAATTCCGACGACGCCACCGCATTCGACCAATTGACGCAACAATACTGGTTACGCGGTGCCGTACCGAGTGCACAATTCGCTGCGCTGGACGCTCGCTTCGAACACGCTCGACAGGCGGGGTATGCGAAACTATTCCCCGATTCGACGTGAACCATAACTACACGATCTCCCTTTCGCTATGACCTCTATCGATAACGACGACCTCATCCAAATCGCGTCCGTAATACGGCACCGGGCCGTGTACCTCATCGCCGTCGGCGGCGCTGCCTTCCTCGTCTCGACCGCAATTCGTGCGGCCAGAGTAGTGGCGTTCGAGGACCTTGGCATGGAGGCCATTTATGAATTCGAGGTGGAAGATATGCCGGTAACCGTGGCGGTCGATTCGCGTGGCGAATCGGTGCATATCAGCGGCCCCATGGCGTGGCGCAAGCATCTCAGCGAGATCCCGGTTGCCGTCGCCTGACTGAAATTCGAACGTGGTTTACGATTTCCCGGGTTACCGTTTCCCACTGGAGCTAACGCATGAATCTTGAAAAAGTCGTATTTGCTTTTTGTATTCTTCTGGCATTAACGTTGAACTTCGGATTTTTTATAGGCGATATATCGAATCCGGAACATCACAACATCTTCGAATTGTTTGCTGCCATCGTGGTCAGCATTGTTGCTACAATTTTGAAGTTCGGCGACCGCACTCAACTCGGGGCCGTGGTACTCGCGTCAAGCCTGGTGGCGGACCTACAACTCGTCGCCGCCGCGATCTTGTGGACGATTGCCGTGCACGTGTCCGCGGCGGGACTCACCGGGGCCGCCACCGCCAGCATCGTTTCACTAAGTGGCGGAGCGGTGTTGGCCAACCTCGTATCGGTCGTGCTACTTACTATCGAGACCGTAATGGCGCGCCGTTAGTATCCACGCGAAAAATCCTTCGCAAATATGGAAAGTATTATTCTTCTGATCTTGCGGCGCATGCGCCTGCCGCTGGTCTTATTAGTCTCGGTCTACGCGCTATCGGTTCTCGGCTTGGTGCTGATTCCGGGATTGGATGATCAAGGCAATCCTTGGCATATGGATTTTTTCCACGCGTTTTATTTCGTGAGCTTTATGGGCTCTACGATCGGTTTCGGTGAGATCCCTTATGCATTTACCGATGCACAGCGCATGTGGGTAGTATTTACGATCTACATTGCGGTGGTAGCGTGGTTATTTACGATCGGTACGATGATCTCGCTGATTCAAACCCCGGCCTTTCAATCGGCCGTAACCCGCAATGCGTTCATTCGGAGTACGCGTCGAATTCGGGATACCTTCTTCTTGATCTGCGGCTATGGCGACACTGGTGAACTGTTGGTGGATGCGCTGACTGACCGCGGTCTACGCGCGGTGGCGATCGATGTCGATCAAAATCGGATCAACAATCTCGAACTAAAAGAACTACCAGTGCATGTGCCGGGCCTTTGTGCCGATGCGTCGGAGTTGTCGTCGCTATCGGCCGCGGGATTGAAACACCGACACTGTGCCGGTGTCGTCGCACTGACCGATGACGACCACGTCAATCTCAAAATTGCGATCACATCTAAGCTCATCAACCCTAGGCTACGCGTCATTTGCCGGGCCGAGACCCACGATGCGGCCGCGAACATCGCGTCATTCGGCACGGAACACATTATCAACCCATTCGATACATTCGCCGATCATCTTGCGATGGCCCTCAACGCTCCGTCGATGTACCTAATGAGCGAATGGTTGACCAGCGCCTCTCATCAACCTCTGTCGGAACCGCTTTTTCCGCCGCGCGGCCGCTGGATTCTGTGCGGTTACGGGCGCTTCGGCAAAGCCGTCGCAAAGCGCTTGTTAGACGAAGGCAATACCGTCACTGTCATCGAGGCTAATCCACAAGCCACCGGCGCACCGGCTGAATCCATTTGCGCGCGTGGCACCGAGGCCGATACGTTATTAGAGGCCGATGTGAAAAACGCCGACGGCATCGTTGCCGGCACTGACGATGACGCGAACAATCTGTCGATTGTAATGACGGCCGGAGATTTGAACCCTGAGCTGTTCATCGTAGCGCGCCAAAACCGCAGCGAAAACGATGCGATATTTCGTGCCGCACGGCTCGACCTCGTCACTAAGAACAGCGAGATAATCGCGAGCCGAATTCTGGCGTTAATCACCACGCCATTAACCGCCGAGTTTTTGCGCCTCGCTAACCAGCAAGACCGGCATTGGGCCAATGAGCTAATCAACCGCATTATTGGCGTCGCCGATGAGCGGGTGCCGCAAACTTGGATGCTGGAAACGCGTGCCACCGACGCACCAGCTGTGGCACAGGCCTTGGAAAATGGCGATACGGTGTTGCTGGAGCACTTATGCCGCGATCCCCATGACCGTAAGCGACTGCTGCGTTGTATTCCGTTACTCATGAAGCGCGGCAGCCAACACATATTGCTACCCGACCTCAAAACGGCCCTGCAGCCGTTCGATCAAATATTGTTTTGTGGCCACGAAACCGCTATCCACCGTATGTCCCGTATTCGCTACGACCCCTCGGTACTGTGTTATACGACCACCGGCAAGCGCCCGGCCGCAGGCTGGGTTTGGAGACGTTTCATACGTCCCGCCTGACCCGAATTCTTGGTAATCAGCGCAGCCCCGCTAACATTTTCTTAGTCCAGATCGATATCGTCGTATTCAAACTTTCTCTCAAATCGGCGCTAAGCGATCAGTTTTTATGCTCCGCCGAACTGCCGCTAACAACTGTCAGTCGGGACCCAGCCTTTGATTCGAAAGAACTGTAAGATTAATTTAATCCGTACATAATACAGGATTTAAGTCTGTATTAGGTCTAGCTTCTCAGCGCAAGGTATTCTTGTAGGAGCGGCGCCCTCGCCGCGAGACAATCACAAAAATCCAAAAGAAAATATACTGCCCCATCCTTATTGCGTGGCTGAGGATTTATCATTATCGCCTACCTTAAACGTGGGTTTATTGGTTTCGGCGGCTTTTGTAAACCCATCGCCTACACCTTTTAATATGTTATAAGACACCAACTGTGCTAATTGCTGGGTATCGATCTTCTGGAGTTTGTTGTTGGCTTCTTGAACGGCTTCGCTAATACGTTCGAGTTTATCTTGTGTGTTCTCAACTTTCTCTGCCAAGTTATTTAACGAACCACCAAAGTCGGACTGATTGAGCGCTGTTCTAATTGAATCTCCCATATTTTCTTTAGCACTTTCCATAACTTTACCCATCAATGCATCAAGATCCATGTGCTGAATCTTATCTTGAAACTGTACAGCGGCCCGTTCGACCTTTTCCAAATCCGTCTCGAGTTTGGAAATCAGCATCGACGATTTCCAGGAAACGTACGCCAACCCAGAAAATAGAATCAAAAACATGATGAAATTTACGCAAACCAGAACAAATGTTCGGTGATTTTGTTGCTGTAATTGTTCGATCTCTGCCATGGTGGCCTCCGTAGTATTTATGAGCGAGCAGTGCGTTGTTACCCTATCAGACTACATCCGTTCAGGAAATCGAATGTGATGCGGGCGACAAGTTCGGGACGAGGGTTGCGGACGCTGTGGCCCGGCACGGGACCAACCGCCAGTCTCGGTGAACGCTACCGGCGAGCGCCGGTCTAATTCCCATTCAATAACGACGGGACGTCTACAATGCACACGAAATCTGATTATCCGCTTGCGAAATTATTCGATTCACGACGAGCCTTATGCGGGATCGCAGCCGTCGTACTCACCGCCACCACGCTGGTCGCGCGAGCCGATTCCATCGACATCGCGAGTACCGATCGCCGGGTCACACTCATCGAACTGTATACCTCAGAAGGTTGTAGCAGTTGTCCGTCGGCCGATCGCTGGCTAAGCGATCTGAAAGACGATGTTGCACTATGGCGCGATTTCGTACCGGTCGCGTTTCATGTCGATTACTGGGACTATATCGGCTGGTCGGACCGTTTCGCGTCCCCTGCCTATACGGCCCGGCAACGGCAGAACGGCGCACGTAACCAAATGCGTACGATCTACACACCTGGTTTTTTTGTGGACGGTAGCGAGTGGCGCAGTTGGTTTCGCAAACCGACACTGCCCACCGCCAATGCCAGCGCGGCCGGACGTCTGGCGCTAAAAGTCGAATCCTCGCTGATAAGCGCACGCTATACGCCTCCCAAACATACCGAGGACAGCCTGGTTTTGAACGTCGCGCTACTGGGTTCTAACCTCGTTACGGCGGTCAAGGCCGGCGAAAACCGAGGCCGTGAGCTCCAGCACGACTTTACCGTACTGGGGTATCGAAGCATCGCAATGCAACAGGGCGATGGCGCCTATAGCATCGACACCGAGCTGCCGGAAAATCGCATCGAAGGTACTAACGGCGCGCGACTCGCGGTTGCGGCTTGGGTGAGCCGCAAAGCGGATGATGCACCACTACAGGCCGCAGGTGGCTGGCTGTAAAATCAAATTCAACAGTCATCGATACCCGGCTTGAATCTCGTTGAGGTTATCTTTGTGGACTGGCCGTATCGGCGCCGATGCGCAGATCGCCAAAGATCGAAATGAAACAGTGGCTGAAATGCGGCGCGGCGTTGCTGGCGCTCGTGCTGATTGGCCCGTTAGTCGTAGCCATTGCGGGCGACGTGAAGTTTAATGTCGACTGGCGGACGGCCGACCGTTCAACGGTTGGCTTAGCCCCCTCGGCGGCGGCCGAGCCGCGTGCGGTCGTTCAAGTGTATGCGGCGCGCGCCTTCAACTGGCGGGGACTGTTCGCCGTGCACACCTGGTTCG
>CAXMMZ010000083.1:0-17278 GCA_964194565.1 Arenicellales bacterium | reverse complement strand
ACTTGTAATTGGCACAACTGGAAATTCAATTTAAAAACGGGGAAAAATCTTTACGGTGGCGATCGACTGCGGATCTATCCCACTTCGGTTCGTGACGATGAAGTCTGGATCGATCTAACCGATCCGCCGTTCGAGACGCGTTACGCGCAAATATTGTCCAGTCTTCACGACGCATTCGACGACAACGTCTACGACCGTATGGGACGTGAAATTGCACGACTGCAACTGCTTGGCGGCGACCCGCTGGACGCTGTGCGCGAAGCGATACTTTGGTCGTACCAGCATATGGAGTTCGGTTGGACACATGCGTTTGCTGGCGCACCCGATTGGTTGGCGTTCTACGACGAAAACGAAGGTGATGCTGAAACCCAGACTGTCTGTATCTTGGAGATCGTTGCGCATCTCGCTGACGACGTCCTTCGCGAGCGAACATACCCCTTTACTGAAGAGCGAAGGAGCTACGACGAAGATGCATTCGTCGCTGCGATTGAAGCGGAGGACGAATCGAGCGCGATCGCGCTTGTGCGTGGTGGCCTGGCAGAAAGCTTGGGTTTCACAGACTTCGAGCGTGGACTTACTCGGTCCGCACTTGCCCATTACAATGACTTTGGACATTCTTTGATCTACACCTTGAAAGCGGGACGCCTGATTGAGCGTTTGGGTGAGGTAGTCGAATTGCCGCTGTTGTTGTCGCTGGTGCGTTCCTTCATTTTTGCAACTCGCGAAGACATGATTCCGGAGTTTCGTCGCTACGGACATGTGATTGGAAGGTGGGGTAGGCACAGTAAGTCTACGTCTGTTAACGCAAATGACTATAAAGGACTCGGCATCAACAAGGCGTTAGCGCTTACCGTAGATTCGAGCAACACGCCAGTGAATGAGCACTACAACGCCCTACTTGGCGCGAATGCTCACAACCTGCTGACGTACGACCTGTATTACCAGGAACAAACAACACGCCCAATACAAGATAACGTCGGGTGGCTCGATTTCACGCATGGCCTCACGTTCGCGAATGCGGTCCGCGTCCAATGCTCCAAATTCCCGGAACTCTGGCCTCATGGCTTGCTTCAATTGGCGTGCTTCTCTGGGCGCAACGCCCCCTATATCGATGCATCACAAAATGTGGACCGTTGGCAGGTCCAGGACGCTGACGGATTCATCACTGACACCATCGAATCGATGTTCGACCACGGGTGTGAGGAGTTCATTGTTTCAGTTCACCTAGTGAAAACAACTTGCGCGGTTCGCGAAGAAATATCCAACGGCGTCGATCCGCAAGTGAATGCAACCGTGCTCGCCGCGCTGAATCGATTTCTGCACGAGCCACTAAAACGAAAACACGCACGCCGAACCGCGCAACAATCGATCAACTTCGTGGCGCGAGATGGCTAGCCTAGTTGAAATAGAGTAGTTGATTAAAGGACGGCAAGTTCTTTAGGAAACGATTCGGATGGAATTATGGTGCAGCACAGATTCTGTCTACGGTCTTAAATCAGACGCTTCGCTGTCGAAATAAGATGCGGATAACTGCTTATCATGGCAAAATCGAGTCCCCGTGATGAAACGAATTGCACCCGAAGTTTGGTATTCGATTGAGCGCCTGGACGACGGTGTTTCGTTAATATCCGAGCCGTACATCAAAGCGTTCTACCGCTGCAATATTTGGCATGTCCGTGGTCGCGACGCCGATATGTTGGTGGACAGCGGTATGGGAGTTGTGGGTCTTCGCGCGCATGTGGCACAACTCACCGGCAAGCGCTGTCTATCAGTCGCAAGCCACACGCACTTCGATCATATCGGTGGCCACCACGAGTTCGACGAACGGCTGGTGCATCGAAACGAATCCGCAATACTATCGAATCCGAACCGGCACGATACGCTCGCCGATCCTTATGTCACTGACGACATTTTTACCGGGTTACCGCCACTTCCGTATCGTTCTTCCGAGTACCAGGTCAAGTCGGCGGCAGCCACTAGGCTGCTCGACGACGGCGACATCATCGATCTTGGTGATCGCCATTTCGAAGTTCTGCACACCCCCGGACATTCTCCCGGTGGCATTATGCTCTGGGAACCATCGACGGGCGTGCTGTTCTCCGGAGACTCGGTCTACGATGGGCCGCTGATCGATGATGCTTATCATTCCGACATCGACGCTTACCTTGCAACAATGAAGCAGGTCATAGACATCCCGGTTCGCGTCGTCCACGGTGGCCACTTCCCGAGTTTCGATGGCGCTCGGTTTCGCGAACTAATCCGCGAGTATCTCGATTCGAAGGCGAACTAACGATCTAGAAGCACTGCATCATCAGGATCGACGTACAGCGTTAGCCGCTCGCCGGATGACGGAATCTTGGACTGCGGCAAACGCACCCTTAGCGGAGTATCGAAACGTTCCATGCGAGCCGTACACTGGTGGTGGGTACCGCGAAAACCATATTCGGTTACGTGTCCGGTACCAAGTTGGGCGCGCCCGGATTTATCCTCGGTATGCAGGTGCTCGGGCCGTATCGATATAGCCACTTCGTGGTCCACCGGCGCGGTTCCACGCACCGTCAATTTCGTGTTCTCTGTGGCAACCGTCACGAAATCCCCTAAGACCTCCGTGACGCGACCGGTCAGTATGTTGCTTTCGCCCATAAAATTGGCAGTAAAGCGCGTCGCGGGCCGCAGGTAGACCCGTTCCGGCGCACCGACATCCTCGATCGAACCTTTATTCATCACTACGATAGTGTTGGCAATCGCCATTGCTTCTTCCTGGTCGTGCGTGACGTGAACGAATGTCGTACCGACCCGCTTCTGGATCGCCTTCAACTCGTCCTGCATCTGCCGGCGAAGCTTGAGATCGAGAGCGCCCAGCGGCTCGTCGAGTAACAGTACGCTCGGTTCGACCACCAGCGAGCGAGCAAGGGCGACGCGCTGGCGCTGGCCGCCGGACAATTCGTGCACCCTATGTTGCGCGACATGGCCGAGTTCCACCATGTCGAGTGCTTTTGACACCCGACTTTCTCTAGCAGCGCGCGGTACTTTCCGCATCTTCAACCCGAACGCGACATTGCCGGCAATATTCATGTGCGGGAACAACGCGTAGTCCTGGAACACGGTTGCCGTCGGCCGTTTCGCGGCCGGCACACCGGCCATGTCCTCGCCCTTGATCTCGATACGTCCCGATGTCGGCTCGAGAAATCCGCCGAGAATATTCAGAAGTGTCGTCTTACCGCCGCCCGAAGGCCCAAGTAAAACGACGTAGGAGCCTTCGATAATTGACAGGTTAATCCCGGCCAGTGCCACAGTTGCACCGAACCGCATACCGATATCAATAAACCGTACTGACTCCTCAGTCACGATCGCCGTTTCCGCGAAATCAGCACATCGAGGAGTAACACCACGACAAACGACACCATGAACACAAGGCTGCCGACGGCGTTGGTCTTAGGATTCAGGCCGCTGCGCAACATGCTCCAGATTTCGACAGGCAACGTCACATCGAACCGGCTCACCATAAACGCGATGATGAACTCGTCCCAGGAAAATGTGACCGACAGGAAGAAACTCGCAAACAGTGCGGGCCACAGCATCGGCACCGACACCAGCAGCATAACCTGCCAATCGTGGGCGCCGAGATCGCGCGCGGCTCGTTCGACGTTCTCCTGGTGCTCCCCCATCTGGCTGTACAGTATCGCAAAGCACAGTGGCATGTTGATCACCACATGACCGATGCCAATTGTCAACAGCGACTTGGGTATTCCGAGTTCGGTAAATGTAATCAGCAGACCCATCGCGATGATCAGATAGCTGACCGTCAACGGCGCAATCAGAAGCCCTTGGAAGAATCGTGCCGCCGGTATGTTGAACCGGGCCAGTGAGTGGGCGGCAAGGAATCCGAGTACCACAGATACCGCGGACGACAACAACCCGACGGTCACCGAATTGAACAACGCATCCATCATACGGCGGTCGTCGAGTATCGCCCGATACCATTTTAGCGACGGTCCATCAAACGGTGGTATCGGTATCCTTGAGTCCTGGAATGAGAACAGCACCAGTACAACAACCGGCAAGAAAATAAAACCGTAAATCAACACGACGTAGCCGATCGCCGGCAAATTTCGGAACAACCGCGAACTAGTCATGACCCGCTCGCATGTACCCGGAGCCACCGCGACGAATATGCTCCATAACGCTCACACTCGCTCCAGCTTTAACCAGCGCGCACAAGCGACATACACGATGCTGACGACCCCCATCAAGACCATTGCCAGCGCCGACGCCATCGGAAAATCCGAACGTCTCGATATTTGCAGCATAATCGTCTGCGGCAACAACAGCTCACGGTTACCACCGAGAATCTGCGGTGTTATGTAGTCGCCGATGCACAACACGAATGTCAAGAACGCGCCGACCATAACGCCGGGCAAAGTCAGTGGCAGAATGACGTAGATGAAACTGCGCACGGGTCCAGCACCGAGGTCGGCTGCTGCCTTTCGGTAACTTTCCGGAAGTTGTACCAAGTTCGCGTAGATGGTGAGGGTCAACAGCATGACAAAGAAGTGCACGAAACCGACCACCGTCGCACCGCGGTTATTCGCAAACGAAACCGGCGCATCGGTTATGCCCGCGTCAATCAGAAAATTTGAAATGATACCGCCCTCGGACAATACCAAAAGCCAGCTGTACGAGCGCACCACATAGGACGTCCAAAACGGTAGGATGGCGAGAATCAGTGCGATACGCTGCCAGCGCCTTGGCACCCGTACGGCGAGAATCCACGCTAGCGGATAGGCCAGCAGCACGCTCACGACAGTGACAATCGAAGTCACCTCGAGGGAGTTGATCAGCGACTCAAGGAAGTATGACTTGGCGAGGAACTGTTCATAGTTCGATCCACTCACGGATCGCACGAGCCTCATGCCCACGCGCTGCCATAGGCTATAAACGCCCATGATCGCAAGCGGCATGAAAAAAAATACCACCGTCCAGAGCAGCGCCGGGGCCAGCAACGCCCAACCCCGGCCGCTCCGCGACGTCAATGCCTGCATGTTTGTTAGCTCAGACCAATGCCCCGAGCCGAACGATCACCAGTTGTTTAGTGCTGTAGGAATTCGGTCCAAACGTCGAGCATTTTCCCGTCCAGATCGGCATCCGGGATAAAGTAACGATGGGAATTCTTTAGAAAATTCGCTTGCTCGTCCCACCGCAGTGCGGTCTTCTGCTCGGCGTTTAGTACGTCACCCGCTTTGCGGTTCGCCGGCATGCCCCAGAAACACGACGAGGTCGCAAGGCGCGCCTGGCCTTCTGGGCTCATGATGTATTTGACGAACTCGAGCGCCAGGTCCTTGCGCTTGGAGTCCTTAAATATCGCCAGCGACTGACTCCACAGGATGCCGCCTTGGTCCGGCAACACCCAGTCGAGATCCGGGTTTTCGCTCTGCATAACAGCGACCGCCCACTCGCCACCGCCGATCAGAATATCCGCCTCACCGGTTGCGAGCGCGGTCGTGGACGACACAACCTCGCCGACCATCACCGAATTTTCCTTCAGTCGAAACAACTCCTCTTTCATGGCGGGGAGTGTAGCGGCAGTGATATCCGACGGATTTATCCCCATCTTCAGTGCGACCAGACCCATCAATGGAATATAGTAGTCGTAGACCGCAATGCGACCGGCGTATTTGTCCGACCACAGCGTGCTGAGGTCACGCATGTCAGCCGCGTCGACCTTACTCTTGTTGTAGCTCACGACGTTGTACCCGAATTTTTCCATTATGGCGTACATATTGCCGTCGCGGGTCGTTACATCGAGCATCCGAACTTGCTCGAACACATCGTCGAGGGGCAACTGGTCGGCAGGTAACGGCGCGAGCAGGCCGGCTTCCGCAACCCGCGGCACGTCGACGCCATCCACTACGAATACATCCCAGTCACCGGGTTGTGACTGCTCCACGATTGCGAGCGCGGTGCCAGTACCTTCGTATTCCTTCAAGTTGACACGAACATTATGCTTTTCCTCGAATGGTTGAATCAGCGCCGGGTCAGTGTGGTCGCACCACACCAGCGCATTGAGCTCCTCCGCAGCGGGTGCAGTGCTCGCCATCAGGAGTGCGACGATGCCGCCCACAAGAGCGCTGTGTCTAGCGCTGATTCGAAAAAAAATTTTCTGCATTGTCATTAGCTCTGTCCTCCGATTGGCTTCAATTCTGATTTGCAAGTGGGCAACGGTATATCGTCACGTCGATACTTACTGCGTGAATTGTATACCGAACGGATTCAGGGCGCCCAATGCCGAACAAATTCATCGACGGCCCGGGCGTAATCCAAAATAGCGAGAAATAACCGCGGCCATAGGTCAAGGTGTTGATTTGCACCGAAAACTGACCCCCCAGCTTGAGTGCCTTGAATGTCTGGCTTGAGAAGCGCTGCATAAAGTTATGGGGCGAGATCCGTCATCCTGATCAGTCTACACGCTCGATTGCGGAGTCGTGGGCCGAAGAGCAACCGCAGCTCATATACCACCGGCTGCCAGAACAGGCACATCGACGGACTCGAGAACCTGGTCCAACAACGCCAGCAAAATGAACTGTAAGTAATTTGTTTCGATCGATTTGTGCCTGTCGTCGATTCTACTGCCGAACGACAGCCACGGCTTACAACCTGCCGTTCGGTAGTCGGGAAAATTGGTGTAGCGACAGGCGGAGATCGACCAAAATCTGCAACAGTATTTACATATTACCACCGATCCAGGGACGTATGCGATCAACAAATTGCCAGCTTGTGATGACTATATCATCATATATTTCTACTAGTGCGTATGGGTTAGAATACCGAATTGTGTTTGTTCGGCATTGAGTGAAGTTTTGGTAACGTTCTGGCATAAGCCGATAGAAACAATGCTAGCTACATCGGTTTTATCGTTGTTTTCGCACGTTTGAATCCAAGGACTAGTGATGAAAGTCGTCATATTGGGTGCATCTTCAAAAACCGATGTGCTCGGAATTGAATCAAGAACGGACACAGTTGATCTTGCCTTCGCCCCTGACGAGGTAGCCTTGGGTGTCGAATTACCCGGTAGTGAAATTCTGGTGGGCTGGGACTTCCAAGGTAATGAACTTGTTCACCAATGGCATCGCGCGCTGGATCTTAAATGGATTCACTGGTGTGGCGCGGGCGTTGATGCGGTGTTGTTTGAAGATTTACAGAAAAGTGATGTGGTACTAACCAACGCCCGGGGCATTTTCGACCGGGTGATGGCGGAATATGTCCTCGGCTACATGCTGGTCGAAACAAAGGACTTCATAACAACCCGCAAAAACCAGGAAAATCATGTTTGGAATTCCCGGTCGATTGCAAAATTGCAAGGCGATCATGTGCTGGTATTCGGTGTGGGCAGTATAGGGAGGGAAATAGCCCGCGTCTTAAACACGATCGGTCTTCGCGTATCAGGCGTCGGCCGCTCCGCGCGGAAAAATGATCCTGATTTCTACAAAGTGTATGCCTCCTCCAATATTGGTTCAGCTCTGCCAGAATCGAGCTGGGTGATAGGAGTTCTGCCGTCAACGCCTGAAACGGTCCAGTACTTCGATGCTGCATTCTTCAGCAAGATGAATAGCGGTGCCCGGTTTATAAATGTCGGACGTGGCGGTGCCGTAGTCGAGGCAGATCTCATCAATGCACTTGAACAAAATACCATCGCAGGGGCCATGCTTGATGTATTCAATACGGAGCCTATGAAACAAAACGATCCGCTTTGGGATGCCCCCAACTTACTTGCTTCGCCACATATGTCCGGTGACTACCAGGGATATGTTGCAGACGTGGTAAATCAGTTTAAAGACAACCTGGAGAAATACATGGCGGGGCAGCCATTGCTGAATATTGTCGACAAAAGTTTGGGATTCGTGCCCAGCTCACCAGAGAGAACCGATTGATTGTCTGCCCGTTTCTGAGGAATATCTCAATGTCAACACCAAAACGTATTCAACCCCTGTTTCAATTGGAGGGCAAAGTCGCGTTGATCACCGGAGCCAGTAAGGGCATTGGTGAGGCGATAGCCAGAGGCCTGGCCGAATTTGGGGCCAAGGTAGTGGTTAGTAGTCGAAAACAACAAGCCGTTGATGCCGTGGCCGAGGCGTTTAGAGCCGATGGGCTAGATGCCACGGGTATCGCAGCAAACATGGGAAATGTTGGACAAGCCCGCGCCCTGGTGGATAAGACGGTGGAAACGTACGGCGGGTTAGACATCATAATCAACAACGCCGGCACTAACCCAGTATTTGGTCCGATTCAAAATACCGACGAACGCGCGTTTGGCAAGATTATCGATGTCAATCTCAAAGGCCCGTTTGAATTGTGCAAAAAAGCGTACCCCATCCTCAAGCAACGAGGCGGGGGATCGATCATCAATGTTAGCTCGATCGGCGGCGTCACACCCGAGGCGGGAATTGGTATTTACAGTGTCAGTAAGGCCGCGATTAATAATCTGACCCAGGCGATGGCCCAGGATTGGGGCGCAGATAATATTCGGGTGAATGCGATTTGCCCCGGTTTAATTAAAACCAAATTTAGCGAAGCCCTGTGGAACAATGAGGCAATTTTGCAACGATTTTTACAGCACATTCCGCTCAAGCGTGCCGGTACCGCTAACGATATTGCAGGACTCGCTGTTTTTTTGGCTTCGGATGCCGCCGCCTATTGCACGGGCAGTGTGTATATGCTCGATGGTGGATATTCGGCGACTTGATCACTAACCAAGCGATTCAGCCTACTACCTGAAACGACGCGGGTGCTGCGGCCTGACCGGACGAAATTTCGTTAGTAAGTCCATACCCAGGTAATGCCGATGCCTTTGGTCACGACCGAGGCGGTCGGTACCCACTTCGGCACCGTGTGCCCCAATAAACGCCAGCCGTCCAAAATAGCCGGGACCGTCACCGCGAGCAGAAGTCTATCGTTGGATATCCCAGTTGCTCGTGACATGCCGTCGATGTCGCCGTTGCTGTCATTTTTTAAGAAGGTCATATAGGCGGCAGTTATGGCCAAATGGCTGAGGACGACACCGGCGGCTCGATTGCGAATTCGAGTCGCTGTGTTTTTATCGGTTAAGTAACGAAACGCCAACTCCGACGCTATCCACTGAGATTGAAACCCCGCGGAGGAGAGTTGAAGACGGTCGTCATCGGTGAGATCCGGATCTGGATAGGTAATGGACAACCGATCGAATTTAATGTCGGTGCCTTTAAGTGCGGCAACAGTGATATGCCCCAATTCATGAACGGCAATTCCCCCGAAAAACCCCAACAGCACGTTGCTTTTGTCTTCTTTGATGAGGTCGAATGACCACGCGTTTGCCCCGTTAGGCACAAATAACGCCGCCAACAATACAAGTAGTTGATGTCGTTTTACTATGACCGCTTCCTACGTGCTCGTAGTGATTTCGAGGGCCGCCATTATGGGTTAATAGCAGCCGGGATGGGTACCCCGCAACACGCCCGGTATAAGTATTTTTGCCAGTACTCTACCAAGCTGATATTGGCGGATGCAGCGAATCGAGAAGCGGAGGGCCGCTTATCGGCGCGCCCGAAGGGAGCCCATTCAATCGGCCAATGCAGCGTTGCAACCCTTGGCACGGACTTGGGTCATTGCCGGCGGGCTGCGCCTTGCCTTGCCCGATTGAGTGGGCTCTGCACCCGTCAATATCAGCTTGGTAGAGTACGTTATTGTGATCGCCGTAGGTTATTGATATTATTGTTACTTGTCGGTGGGAATTGGTGAATTTAGCGTTGAAATTGCTGGGAACCCGCGCCGTGGCAGGTCAATTCTGAGCGGTGACGCTAAGGGAGAGCGCCCCCTAACCGATGAGATGCAAACAGACTCGTGCGACGGGCCAGTCGCCGAGCGTCAATCCGGTGCATAACCCGTTTAACCAATCGACCGACACTTCATCGCCAACTACCGTTATGACTGATCAGAAAATCTACATCAATGCCCAAGATTTGCTCCTGGATTCGTTTCAATTAGGGGCACAAATTCTGCTCAGCGGGTTTCGGCCCAATTTCATTATCGGCGTTTGGCGCGGTGGTACGCCGGTCGGCATCGCTGTGCAAGAAATCATGGATTATTTCGATGTGAAAACCGACCATATCGCGATTCGGACTTCGTCATACACAGGTATAGGGCAACGCAGTAAGCAGGTGCAAGTGCATGGTCTCGGATATATCGTGCGTACTATCAATGCCGAAGACGCTTTACTCATCGTCGATGACGTATTCGACACCGGCTCGAGTATTCAAGCGATAATCGCGGAGTTACAGGTGCGCACTCGGAAAAACACCCCCCACGATATTCGGGTCGCGACACCGTGGTACAAACCGTCCAACAACAAAACCGACCGCGAACCGGATTACTACATCCACAGTACGGATCGCTGGCTGGTATTTCCACACGAGCTGCATGGCCTTGATGATACCGAAATACATGAAAACAAGGCTGGCTTGCGACCTATATTTGACCAGGTTAGGGCCGCAACGGCGAAATAAATGGGAATGTCTGGCCCATTGTCGTTGCGCTGCGAGTTTGAGTTAGAGTACCGTCTAACCGGCCATTCGGCCGCTATCGATAAAATTTCGCGATTGAGAGTCGCTGCTGTTGAATTGTTCCGAATAGGTGACCCACTACCGGCGAGGTCCTGAATACAATGTCCAACCCGAAGTTGTCGATTGCCGAGATGACCCGACGCGAGCTTGCGGACGATTCATTTTGGCGTGGAAAAACGTTTGACGATTTTTTGTTTCGCCCGCAGAAGGGCATAGCCGAATCCCGCACCCACATCGCGCTGACCAGCCCACTTACCAACAATTTGCCGTTGGAGCTGCCGATTGTCTCTTCCAATATGGATAGCGTGACGGGTAAGTTGATGGGCCAGGCGATGGCCTTAGAAGGCGGCCTCGGAGTTATTCACCGCGCGTTGTCGATCGAGCAGCAAGCACGCAAGGTGACCCAAGTAAAACGCAGCCATAGTGCCGTCATCGAACGGCCGATGTGCTTGCCGAGCGGCACGCCGATTCGGGAGGCCCGCGCGTTTGCGCGGCAACACGATGTCACCGGTATCCTTATCGAGACGGCCGCCGGTAGCGGCATATTAGCGGGGTTGTTGTCGGGTCGCGACATGCCTTGGTCCGATGCATCAATCGATGGCACCGTCGATGATTTTATGACGCCGTATTCCGAGTTGCACACCCATCGTCCAGGAATCGGTGTGGACGAGGCGGAACGCATTCTATTTGACAAACGCATCGAACGGTTACCGTTAGTGGACGAAGAACGACGCATTCACGGTTTGATCACGCGCAAGGACATCTTGTTTTTGCGGCGCCGCCCGTTTGCCACCAAAGACAATAAAGGCCGGTTGTTGGTGGCCGCAGCAATCGGCGCGCGCGGTGATTATTTGGAGCGTAGCGCGGCGTTGTTGGAGGCCGGAGCCGATTGTTTGTTTATTGATATCGCCCATGGTCATTCGGTCATCATGGACGACGCGATTAGCCAGGTTCGGGCTCAATTTGCGGACGTCGAATTGGTATGTGGCAATATCGCGACGGCCGAAGGCGCCCGCTATCTGCGGGACGCCGGTGCCAGTGCGATTAAAGTCGGTGTCGGTCCGGGGCGGGGCTGTCGTACGCGGCTCGAGACCGCAGCCGGGGTACCGCAACTGCAAGCAATACAGGAGGCTTGGTCGGGGGTGAGGGACACCGTGCCGATCGTTGCGGATGGCGGCGTTCGTTACGATAAAGACATATTTATGGCGCTGGTATGCGGAGCGTCGACCGTCATGTTAGGTAGCGCATTATCCGGTACCGACGAAGCACCGGGGCGCGTGATCGAGGATCCAGCGACCAGTACAAAAAAGAAAATATATCGCGGTATGACCTCTCCGGAAGCCGTGTTCGAATCGTTGTACGACACTGAGGATGGCGACACCGTCGATGCCGCCATGGCAACACCGGCGGAGGGTCAGGAGTTACAGGTACCGTATAAAGGCAGCGTCGTGGATATTCTGCATCGGATTCGAGGGCACCTGCGATCGGCGGTTAGTTATGCTGGTGAAACAAGTCTCGCATCGGCCCGGGATAAAATATTGAACGACCCCGAGCGTTACTTAATTCCACTGTCCGGAGCCGCGTATCGCGAGTCGTTTGATCGTTAGCAGTCACCACTCAAGATTCCAAGCTCAGCCAATATAAACTTAGTCACTATTTCGTTATATCGATGAGTACCGTGCCGGCCTCAGTACTCGACCGGCTGAGTGACATTGTTGGATCAGACGGCGCCGTAACCGGCGCGGATTGCGAACCCTATCTGATCGATGAACGCGGCCGCTATCGCGGCGCCAGCGCCATGGTTTTGCGCCCGGCTACGGTTCAACAAGTCGCCACCGTGGTTGAAGTGTGCGCGCACGAGCGTATTGGTATTGTTCCGCAAGGCGGCAATACCGGCTTGGTTGGTGGGTCGGTACCCGATGCCAGCGGCGATCAAGTGGTGGTGTCGACAACTCGATTGAATCGGGTACGCGCTATCGATGTGGACAATTTTACGATCAGTGTCGATGCGGGTTGTATTCTGGAAACGATTCAGGCAGCCGCGGCCGCGGCGGATCGCCTGTTTCCGCTCAGCCTCGCATCCGAAGGCAGTTGTCAAATCGGCGGTACGATCTCCACCAATGCGGGCGGTACCGGAGTGCTTCGCTACGGCAACATGCGGGAATTGGTGCTTGGGTTAGAGGTCGTATTGCCGAATGGTGAGGTATGGAACGGGATGCACGGATTACGTAAAAACAATACCGGTTATGATTTGAAACAACTGTTTGTCGGCGCTGAAGGTACGTTGGGGATCGTCACGGCGGCGACGCTGCGATTATTTCCACAACCTACCGAATCCACGACGTACTTTGCCGCGGTCCGCAATGTCGATGCCGCAGTTGAGATCCTCGCAGGTTTACGCCGCGCCAGCAGCGACAGGGTAGCGGGTTATGAATATATGCACCGCGCATGTTTGGATCTTGTCTTCCAACACATCGCCGATGTACGCGATCCCCTGTCGGACCGATATACGCATTATGTGTTGGCGGAGCTGGAATGCTCGGCCGATTCATTGGACACTGAATTTCAGGCACAGATTGAAGCGGGTTTGATCGAGGATGCCGTGGTGGCTGCGAGCGCGGCCCAACGTAAGCAACTATGGACGCTACGGGAATCGATTCCGATCGCCCAGAAGCGCGCAGGCGGCGGGTTAAAGCACGATATTGGGGTCCCAATTTCGAACGTCGCGTCGTTCTTGCAACAAGCGGAATCGTTGGTTCGGCAAACGGTGCCCGACGCGATGATTATCGCGTTTGGGCATCTCGGTGATGGTAATATCCACTATAACATCGCGATACCGCCGGACGTTGCACCTGAGCATTTCGGGCAAACGGTCCAGCCGATTACCGATCGGATTCACGACCTCGCGATGCGTTTGGGCGGGACATTTAGCGCTGAACACGGAATTGGGCAACTCAGGAAGCCTGAGCTGTTGCGGTATCGTTCGAGCATTGAACTCGAACTGATGCGTAGTGTGAAGCGTGCCCTCGATCCGCTAGAAATTATGAACCCGGGAAAACTGATCGATAGTAATATTACTTAATGTTATTTAGTATAATAGTTGTATAATATACTGTATTTATTAATTAATAAATTATTAAAATATGGAGGCAATGGCAGATGGCGTCATCCGAAGTACCCGACTTTATTGTCCACGACCGCGAAGATTCGGTTGGGGTGGTGGTCGTCGAGGGCATCAAGGCCGGGGACGATATGACCGGTTGGATTATGGACGGCGACGAAACGGTCGTCGTCAAGTCACTGGACGCAATTCCTCTTGGGCACAAGGTGGCGATGCGTGATCACAACGAGGGCGACACCGTCATTAAGTACGGCCATGATATTGGCGTTATCGTCAATGCGGTTAAAACCGGTGGCCATTTACATGTCCACAACTCCAAGACCAAGAGGTGGTAGCGATGTCAAACTACACAATAAACGGCTACCGCCGGGAAAACGGCCGTGTCGGCATCCGCAATCACGTTGTTATCCTGCCGTTGGACGATCTGTCGAATGCCGCATGCGAAGCCGTTGCGAATAATATCAAGGGCACGCTGGCGTTGCCGCATCACTACGGGCGTTTGCAATTTGGTGAAGACCTGGAGCTGCACTTCCGTACGCTGATCGGCACCGGCCGAAATCCCAACGTGGCGGCCGTCGTGGTGATCGGTATCGAACCCGGTTGGACGCAACGCATTGTGGATGGAATTGCGGAAACAGGTAAACCAGTACAAGGGTTTGCGATTGAGCAGAACGGCGATATACAAACGATTGCCGCGGCCAGCCGCGTCGCCAAGGATTATCTGCAACGGGCTTCGGAACTGCAGCGCGAGTCGTGCGATATTGGCGATTTGTGGATTTCCCATAAATGCGGTGAATCTGACACCACATCCGGCATGGGTGCGAACCCGACTGTCGGTAATCTCATCGACAAACTCGATCCGCTGGGCGTGACGAACTGCTTTGGTGAGACCTCGGAACTTACTGGTGCGGAATTGGTATGTAAAGAGCGCGCCATATCACCGGAGATCGGTGACAAATTTTACAAAGTCTGGAAGGCTTATATGGACGATGTCATTGAGCCTAATAAAACCAGCGACCTGTCGGAGAGCCAACCGACTAAAGGCAACATCGAGGGCGGGTTGACGACGATTGAGGAAAAAGCATTTGGGAACCTGCAGAAAATCGGCAAAAAGACGAGATATATCGAGGTGTTGGAGCCTGCCGAAGAGCCGGCAAACGGGCCGGGACTGTATTTTATGGACACTTCGTCTGCGGCCGCTGAATGTGTGACCTTGCAGGCCGCTGCCGGATTTGTTGTGCATATCTTTCCGACTGGGCAGGGCAATATTATTGGTAATCCGGTCGAACCGGTAATCAAGCTCAGCGCGAACCCACGCACCGTGCGCACGATGGGTGAACACGTCGACCTCGATGTATCCGGTCTATTGCGGCGGGAAATGACGATGGACGAGGCAGGGGACGCGTTGATCGATATGACGATTCGTACTTGCAATGGGCGGCTTACGGCGGCGGAAGCGTTGGGCCATCGCGAGTTCGTTATGACCAAGTTATACCGCAGCGCTTAGCCCGGATAATTCGCCGAAACGGAGCGGTTCATGGCCATTGAGTACGTAAAAAAAGCAACAAAAACCCCGGAATCCGGGGCAGACGACACACGGCGTATTGTGACCGAAATGCTGGACGAGATCGCGTCCGGCGGGGAGGGGCGAGTCCGCGATTACGCCCGTGAACTAGACGGATGGCACGGCGAAATTGCCGTTACCCGGAAACAAATGGTGGCGGTGAATTGGATATGCGCAAGATCACGCTTTCGGAAGTGACCGTGATCGGCACCTATACTTACACCGCGGTCGATGTGAGAGCGGCGGTGGCCATGTTGCACAGTGGCGCGCTCGGGCCGCTTACGTGGATCGATGAACGCCCGCTCGCCGACGGTCAGGCTGCGTTTACCGAATTGCTCGAAGGCCGTTGCGCCGCTGCAAAAATCGTATTGCGGCCCTGATTCTGCAGTCCATAACGACCGACACACAATGCCCGGTGCGGTAACACTGACACTTGAAGATCTGCACGAATTAGCGGTACGGGTGCTCGCGGCATCCAATACAAGCCTTGAGAACGCCACTGCGGTTGCACAGGCGCTGGTAGCGGCGGAGGGCGACGGTATCGCTTCACACGGGCTATCGCGATTACCTTTCTACTCGGACCAAGCGCTCAGCGGTAAGGTTGATGGCCGCGCTGTGCCTGTAGCGATTGACAGTGCGGCTGCTCTGGTAGTTATCGACGCGCGATTCGGGTTCGCATTTCCGGCGATCGACTTGGGCTTAAAGCACGGCATGCAACGCGCGAGCGCAGCGGGCGCAGCCGCAATCGCGATTCGAAACTCGCACCACGCGGGAGTTGGCGGTTACCACGTCGAACGCATGGCGGAGCAAGGTTTTGTGGCTCTCGGCTTTACCAATACACCGGGGGCAATGGCACCTTGGGGTGGGTTCAAGGCGACATTTGGCACCAACCCTATCGCATTTGCGTGCCCGCGAGAATCCGCACCACCCCTCGTTGTCGACCTATCGTTGAGCCGGGTCGCTCGGGGCAAAATCATGCAGGCGAATCGACAGGGGGTCTCAATACCGGCCGATTGGGCACGCGACGAAAACGGACAGCCGACGACCGATCCGCAAGCCGCATTGCAGGGTACGATGGAGCCGTTAGGGGAGGCGAAAGGTGCCGCGTTGGCTCTGGTGGTCGAAATTTTGTGTGCGGCATTAACCGGCTCTCACTTCGGATATGAGGCCAGTTCGTTTTTCGAGGCCGGCGGACCACCGCCCGGAATAGGTCAATTGTTTTTGTTGCTGCGGCCGGGAGGTCTGGCCGGGGACGGATTTGTCGGGCGGGTAGAGACATTGTTGTCTTATATCCTCACTCAAGAGGGCGCACGGCTGCCCGGGTCACGGCGCCTGGGGCAGCGACTGATCGCTCAGCGGGACGGAGTGAGTATCAGCCATTCACTGCATCAGGATCTGATAGGCCGGGCTGGAGTCTGAAACTTGCGCTGGGTCGCTAGTAGCCCATTATTGGCGGACCAGAGGTAGCGCCACCGTTACTACGGCGCCTTGGTCGTCGCCGCGGTTTCTTGCCTGCACGGTACCATTATGAAATTCCGCTATCAGGCGTACCACGTACAGACCGAGACCGAGATGGGACTGTTTGGCGTTAGTTTTTCCTACTGAAATCATCGGGTCGAACAAGCGTTCGCGCATATGCTTGGGAAGGCTCGGGCCGTGATTCGCCACGCTAATTAATGCCGAACCATCGAGGCGTTTTAGGTTAACGCTGATCGGCGAACCTTTGCTGCTAAAATCCAACGCATTGTCGGCTAATTTATCGAGCATTTGTGCAATTTGGTCCGGTGATCCATCGATCAACAACGGTTTATCTTGAATCTGCAAGTCGAAATCGTGATGCGGATGACTGAGCCGGTAACCCTCGACGTAACTTGACACCAAGTCCGCCAAATTGATCCGTTCGCGCGCTTCGTCCCGTAACGCGTCCTCAAGATTTGCCGCCTCAGTCAGGTTGGTTAAGATCGAGCGCAAGCGATTGATACCATTCTGGGCTCGCTCCAT
>CAXMMZ010000082.1:0-8532 GCA_964194565.1 Arenicellales bacterium | reverse complement strand
CTTTCGGTTTCGCACCGGCTTGCGGCGCTACGCGTCGGAGTGACGGCGACAGCGTTGCTGGCGCTGCTTGTCGGATTCATGGGATTGTCTTACTCAACTGCTGCCGAAGCTCACCACCTGGTGTCACGCCACACGTTAAATTGTGGCGATACCTTTCCCTGTGCCGCCGAACTGCAACGCCGTATCGACTTTTGGGTTGTGGTGTTCAGTAAATGGCGTACCGATCAGGCGATACTGCACGATTCAAAATATCCGGAGCGCGTGTATTCCGTGTCAGCCGCCAAGGCGTGCAGTGGATCCGGTTCGCGCTCGATGAAAAGCGAACGCAAAAAGCTTCAATCCCGGCTTCGCGGGCTCGCCAGTAAGCTTGAAAGCGGCAATACGCAGTGGAGCAAGACCGAGCTCCACATCCTGGAGATGTTTGCGCCCCGTAAGCCGGCCGAATTACGTCTAGCCGCCAAACGCGTGCGCTGCCAGCAGGGTAACCGCGACCGCTTTGCCACGGCACTCGAGCGTTTCGGAGCCTACCGGCCGATGATAGAGAAATCATTGGCACAGGCTAGGCTACCGGCCGACATTGTGTATCTGCCATTCGTGGAGTCCGCTTATAACCCGAATGCGTACTCGCGGGCGGGTGCCGCGGGATTATGGCAAATCATGCCTCGCACCGCCCGCAATCTGGGTTTACAAGTCAGTGCGTCGCTGGATGAACGCATGGATCCGGAGCACGCGACACTCGGTGCCACGCGCTATTTTCAGCACAGCATCAAAAAGCTCACCGCCGCCGCGAAAACTAAACAAAGTCGCGTAACGGCGGCACAGCTCAATCCGTTTGTGGTGACGTCGTACAACTATGGGGTTGCCGGCATGTCTCGTGCGCTGCGCCAATTCGGCCCCGATTATATGAAAGTGTTGCGGGAGTATCGGTCGCGAAGCTTCCGCACGGCAGTCCGCAATTTCTATGCGAGCTTTGTTGCGGCTCGATACGTCGCCACTCACGCAGAACGTTATTTTGGAAAAATTCGGGCACACACCCCGCAACGCTACAACACCGTGGTGTTGAAGCACGGTACCTCCATCGAGCGCATCAATAAAGTATTTGGAGTCAGTGTCGCCGAATTGAAGCCATTAAATCGCGCGCTCACGAAGAATGTATGGCGGGGCTATCGGCTCGCGCCCGCCGGATACCAGCTCAAACTTCCACGGCGAGCCGATTCGTGGGCGCCGCTACTAGCGCGGCTAGAGCAACTACCGGCCGAAGACAGGCCAACCGCTGGAGGCAATTACCGCGTGCAACGGGGCGATACCGCTTGCGGCATTGCAAGTGTATTTCGAGTGAACTGCCGAGAACTTATTGCGGCCAATGATCTCGGGCGCCGCGCATTAATTCGAGTCGGTCAGAACCTCATAATCCCGGGTGCACCGCAGGCCGTCGCTGCCACGGGCGCAAATCGCAATATTCCTGCAACGCATCGGGTGCGCACTGGCGAAACGGCATGTGGTATCGCGCGCCGCTACGGCGTCGATTGCAGGCGTTTGATTGCCGATAATCGGTTGGGTAAATCGGCGCTGATTCGGACTGGCCAATCGCTGGCGATTCCCGGTGGCGGTGTCATCGTAGCGGCGTCGAGGCCTGCGACTTATACCGTAAGCAGCGGCGATACCGCGTGTCGCATCGCGAACAAGTATAGCGTCGACTGCCGCGCGTTAATGCAGACCAACGCGCTTGATCAGCGCGGTTTTATTAAAGTCGGCCAAGTGCTGAAGCTGCCTGGCGGTGGTCAAGTGAAGCCGGCCGATCTTACACCCGCCCCGACAACGCTTGTCAAAGTCGCAACCGCAAAGTCAGCGCCACGCACCCATGTCCCGGCGGAGTCAGAGCAACCGAAATCGGCTTCGGCCATTTTCGCGCAAGAACTCGGTTACAACTTGACGGAAGGCCAGTCCAACGGAAAGCGCGTTTATACACTCGAGGTTGAGGCCGATGAAACCCTTGGTCACTATGCCGATTGGCTCGGGGTGGGCGGTACAGCGACATTGCGCAAAGTAAATGGACTCGGTGCGAGTCACGTCGTGCACTTGGGCCGCCGATTGCAGATACCTATTGAGGACGACGCGGTGCGCGAGAAATTCCAAGTGAAGCGCCAGGAATACCACCGGTTGCTGCTACAACAGTTCCACGACCGGTTTGAAATTGTCGGTGTCGATCAATACCGGATCAAATCGGGAGACAGTGTCTGGACCGTCGCTCGTAATTTGAGTTTACCGATGTGGGTTCTGGATCGATTTAACCCATCGATGCGGCGCCGCACGCCGCAAATCGGCGATATCCTTGCGGTACCGGTGCTTCAATCGAAATCGACCGGTTAGACCATATTATTGCATATACAATAAGAAAATAAAGTAAATAAAACGAATAGTTATTTGATTTTATTGCTATTTACTCTCCAACCCAGCGGCCCTCCGTAAGGTTCCATCACCGAACCGCCGATTGATCGAGTCGGCGACGCTATCGAGCGCGGCGAACTCCGAAAACAGGTCGGATTGCGTAGGCGCCGCGCGGCAGCCGCCTAAGCCAACGCCTAGCAGCCGAACAGCGCTACGATATTGCCGCCGGTAAGTCGTGAGTAATCTGGCCGCCGTCCTAAGAAATACTGCCGTCGACTGTGTCGGCGCAACGAATGACCGCGAGCGCGACCGGGTCGTAAAATCACAGTGCCGAATCTTAAGTTGTACGGTGCCCGCTCGCAGTTCGGCGGCGCGCAGCCGCGCAGCCGCATTTTCCACTAACGAGGTCAACGTCGCCCGCAGCGCAGCCTCATCGTTGATGTCCTCGGCAAACGTGACCTCATGGGACAAAGATTTGGCCTGGTGGTCCGCTATGACTTCTCGACTATCGATCCCTCGCGCTAGTTGCGACCAAAGATCACCGCTTGCTCCGAATTCGGCGCTTAAGCGCTCGCCTGGAACCTTGTTCAAATCGCGAACCGTTATGATCCCCAAAGCGGACAGGCGCTTAGCGGCAACCTTACCGATTCCCCAGATCCGCGTGACCGGCAACGGATTCAGAAACTCCGCGACCGCGCATGTATCGACTTCAACGAAACCGTCCGGCTTCTCTATGTCGCTCGCGATCTTCGCTAAGAACTTATTGCTGGCGATGCCGACCGATGCCACCAAACCAAGCTCTCGAAAAATATCGTTCTTAATACGTTGCGCGATGTTTCTTGCATTACCCCACAGGCGTTGCGACGCGGACACATCGAGAAACGCTTCGTCGAGCGACAACGGCTCGATGACGGGGGTATAGCGTCCGAATATGCCGCGGAGTTGTTGTGAGATGGCCGCGTAATGGGCGAATCGCGGAGCGACCCGAATCGCGCGGGGGCATAGCCGCACCGCGGTGGCAGTTGGCATTGCGCTGCGCACACCGAATTCGCGGGCTTCGTAACTCGCTGCCGCGACCACGCCACGCCGTTGCGGGGCACCGCCGACAATGACCGGTTGCCCCCTGAGTTGGACCGCGTCGCGTTGTTCAACGGCCGCGTAGAACGCGTCCATGTCAACGTGAATAATCCGGCGCCCGGCGGGGTGGGTGGATTGCGTGCCGTGGTCCCGCATTGGATTAGCCTGGGGAGTTCATTACATATCCAGATTTAGTGCTGAGGGAGGCGCTCCGCCAACTCGCGGCGCTCTACATAGGCCCTACGGGCGATATCGACGTCCTGCAGGAATATCTCTAACTCATCGAGATGTAGTGCTTGCGGGCCGTCGACCAGTGCTTTGTGGGGAGCGGGATGAAAATCCACCAACACCATATTGGCGCCGGCGATTACGCCCTGGGCGGTCGCGTGCATGAGATCCAGTAGTCCGTCCGCAGAGCGGTTACGGGTACCGACCGAATGCGATGGATCGATGCAGACCGGCATCAGCGTGAGGTGCTTTACGACGGGTACGTGCGTGAAATCCACGAAGTTACGATGCGGGTCGCCAAGGTTCGACTTCATTCCACGCAAGCAAAAGATCACTTTTCGATTGCCTTCGCTGGCGAGGTACTCAGCGGCATTTAGCGACTCGTCGATGGTGATTCCGAAGCCACGTTTGATGAGTACGGGTAGTTCCTGTTGGCGGCCGACGGTTTTCAATAATTCGAAATTCTGTGTATTGCGGGTGCCAATCTGCAGCATCACACCGGTCGGACGACCCGCCAATTCGAGCGCCTGCATAATTTCCTCGACGTGGGAGTCGTGGGTGACTTCCATCGCGATGACCTTGATGTCGTATTTCCCGGCAAGCTCGAAGACCCACGGTAGGCAGCTCGCGCCCAAGCCTTGAAACGAATAGGGGCTGGTGCGGGGTTTGTAGGCGCCCATCCGCGTACACTGCTGACCGTTTTGTTGTAACGCCTGCATCATTTGCTCGACGTGCTCGCGGGTATCGACCGCGCACAATCCGGCGAATACATGCAATGAATCTTGGTCGAAGCGAATGCCGTTATAGGTGAACCCATAGGCACGGGTATCGTCGCGGTGGCGACCCAATACGCGGTACTCGCGGGAAATCCGCACGACACGATCGACGTCGGGCAGCGACTTGATCTCGGTTTCATCCAACGACGCGGTGTCACCGACGAGATAAATTTCGGTAAGCACCTGCTGAGTGCCGATCACGTGATGCACCTGCGGTGTAATTCCGGGTTTAGCCCGCAAGAAATCCAGCACCACTTTGCATTCCTGGCTGTCGGGACGGGTATCGGGGTTGAGAATTACGATCATGGCTATCCAACCTCCACCGGTGTATCGGGGTGGTTACCCCATTCCGACCACGACCCGGCGTAGCCGCGAACATTGGGATAACCGAGTGACTTCAGCATCATGTAACTGTGTGCCGAGCGGTGATGGGTTTGGCAATAGGTAATGATCTCTTTATCGGTTGTAAGTTGGCCCGCATCCAGCATGGCCTGTAGCGTCGTCGCCGGTTTCAGGCGCAGCGCGCGGTTTCGGTCAATAGTATCCAGCCAGTTCAGGTTAAATGCGCGCGGAATACGCCCGCCGCGCAACGCTCGCGCAGTGGTTCCCGTAAACTCCTCCGGAGTGCGTGCGTCAAGCAATCCGATTTCCGGTGAGCCGAGCCGCGCGCGGATATAGTCCAGATCGGCTATCGCGTCGGCGCCGGGATGGGCGGTGTAGTCGGAGCCCTCGGGAGTCGAACTCTCGGCAGTGAGATCACACCCTTCATCGGTCCAGGAGTGGATGCCGCCGTTTAACACAGATACTTGGTAATGCCCTAGGACATGCAGCGTCCATAGCAACCGCGACGCGCGGCCGCTGCCCTCGTTGTCGTAGGCGACGACATGTTGGTCGGCGGTAAGGCCGATGTGCGAGCCGATGGCGCTGAGCCGGGCGCTGTCGGGCAGCAAACCCGGGGCGGGTTTTTCGCCGCGCACGAGCATGGCATAGTCGAGGTGGATTGCGCCCGGTATATGGGCCTCGGCATAGGACGTCGCGTTGGACAGATCGACGACGATCAACGCCTCGTCGCCGAGTAGAGCCGCGAGTTGTTCAGGTTCGGTCAGGACGGGCAGTTGCACACTTTGATTCTAACATTGGTTGTCGCTCGATAGAGTCACACAAATGGCTACCCGGGAAGATTTTCACTACGACGACGGACGTTTCGCATTCGCGAGATTGCGACCGACGGTCTCGGCTGTCATGCGTGCCGAACCCGAAGACTTTCAGGTCGAGGAAGTTTTGGAGATCACGCCGAGCGGCGACGGTGAGCATCGTTTGCTGCGGGTGCGTAAGCGCGATGTCAACACCCACGAGGTCGCGATTCGGCTCGCGCGCTTTGCCGGCGTACCACAGCGCGACGTGAGCTATTGCGGCATAAAAGATCGACGCGCAGTCTGCTGGCAATGGTTCAGTGTGCGTATGGCCGGCCGGCCTGAACCGACCTGGCTCGATTACCAGGATGCCGAGGTCGCCGTGCTGGGATGTCACCGGCACCGGCGCAAACTGCGCCGTGGTGCGCACCGCGGCAACCGTTTTACGATAACGCTACGTGATATCAATGGCGCGCGGGCCGACCTCGAGACACGCTTAGCGGAAACTGCTCGGCACGGTATACCGAACTACTTCGGGCCGCAACGATTCGGAGCGGGCGGTCGTAACGTCGTACGGGCATTGGATGTGCTAACCGCAAAGACTCGGCCGCGGGATCGATATCGCTATGGCTTGTACATATCCGCGGCGCGATCATGGTTGTTCAATCGGGTACTGTCGAATCGCGTCGCGGCCGGTAACTGGAATCAGGCGCTCGATGGGGATGTGTTTATGCTGGACGGCAGCCACAGTATATTTACCGCGGACGCGTTGGACGATGATATTCGACGGCGCATCGCGGCGATGGATCTGCACCCGGCGGGCCCGTTGTGGGGCAGGGGCGAGTTGCGAGTCAGCGCCCGGGCGGCGGCCATCCAGCGCAGCGCTTTACAAGGTATGGAAACGCTGTGCCAGGCATTGGAAAGCGCACGATGCGAGCTGCAGCACCGGGCGTTCAGGGCGCGGGTCACGAACCTTAATTGGGGTTGGGACTCGCGGAACGTACAGCTCGACTTTTGCCTCGCGCGTGGTGTTTACGCCACGAGTGTCCTGCGGGAGTGCGTGGCATTGCGGTCCGTGTCGCAACCAAATGCGAATAGCTAGCCGGAAACCGCGACTTCGGTTACGTTACCCCTATGACCGACACGATCTACGATAACTTGACTCTGCTCGGGAACCCCGGCGCGATGCCGGCGAACCCCGACGAAGCACGGCTCGAGCGGGTGTCAAATCCGCACGCAGGCCGAGACTATGTGGTGCGTTTTACCGCTCCGGAATTCACCTCGCTGTGCCCGCTGACCGGTCAGCCTGATTTTGCGCATTTCGTGCTCGATTACGTGCCGGGCGAGTGGCTCGTTGAGAGCAAGTCCTTGAAGCTCCTGCTCGGTAGTTTCCGCAACCACGGCGCGTTGCATGAAGAATGCACGGTGATGATTGCACGCCGCGTAGAACAAGCTATCGAACCGCAATGGTTGCGCATCGGTGGCTACTGGTATCCACGCGGCGGTATGCCCATCGATGTGTTTTATCAGTCTGGCCCGCCTCCCGACGGCATCTGGGTCCCCGATCAGGGCGTGGCCCCGTATCGCGGCCGATAGCCCGCGTATTTCATGCAAGCCCCACTGCAAAAGTGGCTCGATGACGTGAGTACGGGCCGCGACGTGCAAGCCGTTCAGGTGTTGCGGCAAGCCAGCGAATTGGCCGGCACATTACCGGTTGCTCCCGAACTGCGATTGCAGGCAGAGAGCGCCATTGAGACGGCGTTCGCGACGACGAGGATTCTGCACGATTTACAACTCGACGAGCAGGGTTTGGTGGCGGCGCTGCTACATCGGTTGGTCGCACTTGGGTGTGTCGAGCCGCGGCGTATCGAAAAAATCTGCGGGCGGCCTGCGGTCGAGTTGATCAACGGGGTCACGAAGATGGATGTCGTGCCCAGTCTCGATGACGCGATGGAAACTCACCAGTCGCGAGCCAGCGCCGAAAATCTGCGCCGTATGCTGATCGCGATGGTGGACGACGTGCGGGTGGTGTTGATCCGTCTTGCCGAACAATTGCAAATGCTGCGCGAATCGAAGCGCGCCGATCCGGTCCGGCAATCGGCTATTGCGAGGGAGACACTCGATATCTTTGCGCCGCTTGCGAACCGGCTTGGCGTGTGGCAACTGAAGTGGGAACTCGAGGATCTGTCGCTGCGGTATCTCGAAACGGATGTCTACAAACAGATTGCGACACGACTTGCGGAACGCCGCGTTGATCGCGAACGATTTATAGAACGATTCGTCGCGGAGTTGGAAACCGGCATTGCGAAGCTCGGTGTGCAGGCGCAAGTGAGTGGTCGCGCCAAGCATATTTACAGCATTTGGAAAAAGATGAAGCGCAAGGATATCGAGTTCGATCGAATTTTCGATGTGCTGGCGGTGCGCGTATTGGTGGATTCGGTGCCGGATTGTTATGCCGTGCTGGGTATCGTGCACGGACTGTGGACCCCGGTTCCGGGCGAGTTCGACGACTACATCGCGACCCCGAAGGAAAATAACTATCAATCGATTCATAGCGCTGTTGTGAGTCTCGAAGGTCGTATATTCGAGGTGCAAATACGCACCCACGACATGCACCAGGACAACGAGCTCGGTGTGGCGGCGCATTGGCGATACAAAGAACAAGCCAAACAGCAATCCAATCTCGACTCAAAAGTCGTGTGGTTGCGCCAATTGCTGGAATGGAAAGACGAAGTATCGGATTCGTCGCATCTCGTGGAAGCGTTTAAAAGCGATGCGATCGAGGAACGTGTCTATGTGTTTACCCCCAAGGGTAACGTGATCGATCTGCCGATGGGATCGACACCGCTGGACTTTGCGTACGCGATCCACACCGAAGTCGGCCACCGTTGCCGCGGTGCGAAGATCAACGGCCACATCGTGCCGTTGAC
>CAXMMZ010000081.1:0-22893 GCA_964194565.1 Arenicellales bacterium | reverse complement strand
CGGGCGAGCCGATAAGCGGCCATCCCCGTTGTTGCGCTCCCTCGAATTAGCTACCGCTAGTCCCGCGGTCGCGCGTCTAGCGGCTGACCGCTTCTCGGTTCGCTGCATCCGTCAATATTACCTTGATAGAGTACTAAGTGTACCGCCTAATATTGGTAGCCTCCAGCGGTAGCGGGTAACGATACCGTGCTTGGCGGCGGCGGCTTTGCCGCGGTACAGTGGATTGCTCATGCCGCTTGAAGACTCCGGTCCAACCACTATGCAATCTACCGCGCCGAAAATCTCGGTGGTGATCCCAGTCCATAATTACGGCTCATTTCTGCCGGCCGCGCTGGAATCGGTGCTGCAACAAGACGATGATGCGCTGGAAATTGTCGTGATTGATGATGGCTCCAGCGACGATACGGCCACGGTGGCGAGGCAGTGGACGGCCCGACACCCGTCGCGGGTGCGTTATTATCGGCAATCGAACCGCGGTCCGGGTGCCGCGCGTAACAACGGCGCACAACAGTGTGACGGGAATTATCTGTTGTTTCTCGATGCCGACGACCGGATGTTGCCGGGGGCGTTGTCGCATTTCCGGCGGGCTTTTGCCGCTAATCCCGATGCCGATCTGATCTACGGCGGATATCGGTCCGTGTATCGGGACGGTTCTTCCCGTTCGCGACTGGCGCCGCGTGTGAGCCAGACAAAGTTCCAAAACTTTTGTCGCTTCGTCCGCGACGAATTATGCGTTTGTAACGGCGGAGCCATTATGTTGCGTAAACGCGTTTTCGATGCGGTGCGGTACCCGGAATCCATCCGTACCAGCGAAGACTATGTGTTCTTTGCGCACGCGATCGCACTATTCGATTGCGCGTCATTCCCCAATCCGGTCGTCGCAATTACCAAACACGACGCGAGTTTGCGTAATAATGCGCAGGTGTTGGCAACCGCTGGCATGCAAATGGTGGATTTGTTGTTTGACTCGGAAATTCTACCGCCGGAGTACTTTGCGTTAAGACCGGAAGTTCACTCACGATGGTGCCTGGTGGTGTCGCGTGCGTTGTTCAAACATGGCGATTTAGCAGGCGCTAAAAAGTCTTACGAGGAGGCGATCAAGGTATACCCGTCTAGTCTGCGTTTAATCGGGTACTTGCGAAAATACCTTCGGGCTACCGTGAAGCTGTGGCTGAAGAAAATCCATCGTTATCGGGGTAGGCTCTAACCGTTGTCGGCCAGGATCGGCTCGTCGTTTAGGCATTAACCGGCGCCATTGGCACAAGTTCGTCCCGGCCCCAATGAAGATAGCGTTGCTTCGCGTTATCGTGCCGGTGCAACGGCCCGAAATACAATAGGGCCCTGTAAAGTTCTGTAATCTGTCGCATACAATCCACACTAGCGCAGCGATTAGAGGTACCGACTTATGAACGATAAACGCGACAGCGATCACGCAACGATGTTGGACGGTCTTTACTGGTGGGGTGTGCCGACGCTATTTCGGTGCCCCCATATCCTTGACCCCAACCAATGCGATATTGCTTTGGTGGGTGTGCCGCACAGTACCGGCAACGGCACCACAGAACGTGATTGGAGGCGATGTCGCGTGTTTAATGCCGACTAAAGATTCACCCAATAAAATAACCTCGCTGGTTACCGCCGCCATCATGTTCGAAATCATCTGTTTGGTCGCAGATAATATAAAATCTTAGGATGTGTTGTTAATGACGAATTTCGCGGTCGCTCTATCCGAGCTACGGGTACGATGGCGTGATTGCTGTGCTCGCGGTGAGATAGGGCGGATAGAGGCGTAGCCGACAACCGCCACTCGGAACGAATTTGCCACCTGTCAATCGAGCGGGAACACCCCGAGTCCCGGCCGATCAGCCACGGACAATTGGCCGTCGCGCAGCACGAATCCACCGCTAACGACGTCGCGACTTAAATCAAAGCTGCCGTCCAGGTCGAGATAGCGGGTAGCGGGGCAGGCCAATGCGGCGTGTAGCGCGGCACTGATGCTGATGATGCTTTCGTCCATGCATCCCCACATCAAGTCGATTCTCGCCGTTTCGGCAATCCGGGCGATATCTAGCGCGGGCGCCACGCCGCCGCACTTCATAAGCTTTATGTTAAATATTCCGCAGGTTGGCGACGGCGTCAGCAGTTCGAGTGCGTGGCGTGGGGTCAGCAGGCTTTCGTCGGCCGCAATGTGCTGACGAAACGCGGTATCGAATTCGCGCAAAGCGCCGAATTCGCCAACCGGCAACGGCTGCTCGACAAATTCGATATTGAGCGATTGTGTCTGGGCCATAAAATACTGCAATTGACCGATATCGTAACCTTGATTGGGGTCGACACGAATGCGGATTCCTCGATCGATGTGTTCCCGCAAGCGCACCAGGCGCGCAATGTCTTGTTCAATGGAATGCCCGAGTTTCACTTTGAGTATCCGGAAACCCTGGCCGATATACTCTTTGGCTTCTTCCAGCGTGTCATCGACGGATTTAATGCCAATCGTGATGGAGGTCGGTAACGCATGGTGCGCCCGCCCAAGCACGTCGACGAGCGGCAGGTCGAGTTGCTGCGCGAATAAGTCGTGTAAGGCGATATCGACGGCGGCGCGGGCCGCCGGTGTGTCTGCCATGGATTTGCCGAGCGCGCGTATCAGCGCAGCAGCACGACGAATATCCTCGCCCAGTAGCCAACCAAGTGCCTCGGTCGTGAGAGCCTGTGCGCACGCCGCCTCCGTTTCGTCGGCCACGTGTTCGGACGGCGATGCCGCGCCGAATCCTCGCCGGCCGTCTTCGGTCGTGATCTCGACGATGAAATTAGTTACGGCCGAGACCGTTTCGTAGGCGATTGTGTAGGGGCGCGTGAGCGGCAGATGCTCGCGTCGACTGTCGATGTGGGTTATTTTCATAGCGGCTTGCCGATATGATCGCGCACCAGCGGTAGCAACTCGTCGATACCGTCTTCGAGCGGGCATAGCACTGGAATTCCAAGCTCCGCGCGCAATTGTTCCGCCTCCAATTGTCGGTTGTCTTCGGTCATGCCCTCGGTATTAAGGGTAACCGCGAGGGTGTCGACGCCGTATGCCGCGATCAACGCGATTTCACTCGCAAGCGAGGGAATCCGCTCGCTGTCTCCGTCAAAATATTGTCGACGCGGCGCGTGTTGTAGCACCACCCCGCTTGCCCCGCCCGACAGCAGCAACTCGGCGCCGCAAGGTCCGGTCGGATTTCGCAACGCCGACTGCCCTTCCAACAACATCACATCGGGTTTTGCGTCACGCTCGCATTCGAGCACCGCATATTCCAACTCGCCACTTACAAAATCATTCAACGTGGCATCCAAAATGAATCCATACCGCGCGCCCTGCATCCAACCCGTTTGCCCGGTATAGATCATCTCAGCGCGGACGCCAGAGTTGTGCAGAGCATCGGTCAGGAGCCTTGTCGTGGTGCGTTTTCCCAATGCACAATCGGTGCCCAGCACGGCAATGCGAGGGGTCTGCACAGTACGAATCGCACCACTGAAGAAGTGCAGTTCCGAGGCCGGTCGCGGCCGACGCAGATCGACGATAGTCACGCCATGTTGTCGCGCCTTGGCGGCCAAATCGACCTCGTCGACCACGAGGTCGTGCAGGCCATTGACGATGCCCAGGCCTGCGTCGATGGCACTGGCCACTACACGTTTTATGTCCGGGGTTAAGGCACCACCGTGGGTGGCGACGCCGACGATCGCGTAGTCGAGGGGTTCCGCGGCACAGCGTAGCGCATCGGCGAGATCGGCAACGATAGGAATGTCTCGATGCGTGCCGTCAAGCGCGACGCCCGCATCCGCACCGGCGCAGCTCGGGTCGATAACCGCATGCACACGAAACCGATCCGAGCCGCGCACCAAACCGTGAGACACCTTGGCGTCAGGAGTCTGGTAATGGTCATTTGCGATGACGACAGCCGCGCCGGTAATGCCATCATGCATGGGTGAGTGCCGCGGGGTCGACCGGGGTTGGGTCCGGCAACGGTAGGCCGCGTTGCTGCGCGACATCGCGCAGCCGTTGCGGATAGTCCGAAATCATTCCGTCGATGTGCCAATCCAGCAAACGCTGCATATCGGTGACGCGGTTGACCGTCCAGGGAATGACTCGCAGGCCGAGGGCGTGGGCTTCGCCGATCGACTCTGCCGATAACTCGCCGTAGTACGGCGACCACAAGTCGCCGCCCGCGGCCTTAATCATGTTCGGTACGGATTTCCCGTGATCGCTATACTGCCAACGCCCCGTCCACGGCGACGGTCGCTCGGCATCCGCCCAAATCGTGTCGAACCAGGATTGTTGTACGCTTAAGTAACCTGTCACTACCTGCGGGGCGAGCCGCTGTGTATGTTGCAAAGTTCGCCAATCGAATGACTGTATTGTGCAGCGTTCGGTAATCTCGAGCCGCTGGAATTCAGCGATGATTCGAGTCGCAAAGGTTTCCGCGTCGCAGGTTTCGTCCGGCGCCTGCGGTGAGATTTTGGTTTCGATATTGAATCGTATCTTATCGTTTCCGGCATGCCGAGTAAGTTCAACGAGTTCCTCCAGTGTCGGCACCCGTGTGCCGTCGGTCGCAACTTGGTCCGGAAAGTCGCGAGCGTAATCGGAGTCAGGGTCCATGCGGCCGATGTCGTATTGACGCAGTTGCGCCAGTGTCAAACTCCACACTGATGGCCCAGGTCCATCGAGCCATTGTCCTGATGCATCGCGCACCGTGGCAGGATTTAAGCAGCGATCGTGCATGATCACGACGTGTTGGTCGGCTGTTATGCCGACATCGAGCTCTATCGTAGTCAGGCCGATCGACAGCGCTGCCGCAAAACTCGCGATCGAATTCTCAGGGCGAATTCCGCGTGCGCCGCGATGTCCTTGGATGTCGATAGTTTGGGCCATGGCCTGAGTGCTTCGCACGAAATTTTCGGGGCGACTATAGCCTCTTGCGTCACTGATCGATAGTGTGCGGTGGGCTCGTTGCCGAAATTGGGTGGGGTGATCGTGCCTGGCGTTCCGACCTGCTCGGGAAAACGTATCGGCAAAAAAATCGCCGTAATTAAGCGCGAGGCCGGGGTAGAATAACCTGCAACCTGCAACAAAGATCTAATTCATGCCGGAGACATCTAAACGACTGCAATCAGGCAGGCAGTTTTTGGCCGACAGCGGCCTAAATATGCTCGCCATTTTCGACGTTGCCAAGCTACCGGCATCGATCTGCGATCCGCTTCGGGCCGATGGTGTTGTAATCGAACGCTACCAAAGCCTCGTGGTGATCGCAAACGGCGGTGCGGCGTTCTGGTCGGCATTGCAGGCGTTCGGCATGCGTGGCGACGACCCGGTAGACGCGTTCAGTCGACATCTCGCCGAACGTTTCGTTGCCGAGCATCTGCAATGTGACGAGGCACTACCTCTGTATCCAGGCCACTACGCGATCCCGTTGCAACAGTTAGGGGCCCTGGCGGGATGGCACCACCCATCGCCATTAGGGCTCGGAATTCACGTCGAGTTCGGTTTGTGGTTCGCTTATCGTAGCGCGTTTCTGATCACGCAGTCATTGCCGGCGACCACCGCGCGGCCATCGCAATCGCCGTGCGCGAGTTGTGCCGACAAACCGTGCGTCTCTGCGTGCCCACCGGGCGCGGTACGTGCCGAGAATTCGTTGGAATTAACGACTTGTATCGACTTCCGGCTCAAGCCCGAGTCGACGTGCGCGACGCAGTGTTTAGCGCGCGCCGCGTGCCCGGTGGGTGCCGAGCACCGCTACGAGGATGAGCAGACGACCTACCATGCGAGCCATTCGCTGGTGTCGTTGCGCCGCTACCAGGCTGTCCTGCCGTAAATACATCATCTAACAATCAGTGACTTTGATTTGTTATGCAACAATACCGATTCACTGAAAAACGGCACACCGCGCGAATCGGCTCGCGAAATTCTCGCATGAATCCGACATTTCTGCGCCTATCGTATGGTCTACGATTCAAGCGGGCGGCGTTTAGCTGCCGCTAAAGTGGACATACTACTGGGTAGGTGGGAATTCATTCCAATTCAATGCCTTATCGATTCGAGCTTGGAATAATCTACCGCTCAAGCGGTTTTTGCTCATCATCTCATTGGTGCAATTGATAGCCTCTTGGCCGATGCCAGTTTTACTCTTCGAAAATAGGTGGTTTAATATCGTTATCCATCGATTCTGACGTTGCCGGTACCGACGCATGGCGCTATTGGGTTATTCGGTTTACCTTCTCACAGTGGCCTTTCTAGTGATGTTTTGGCGAGCGCGGAATGGGCGCACCGGCGATGAGTTACTGGAGGCGAGTGCTCACGATCATCATGTAATTACCGAAATTATTAAGGACCACCCCGAGGGTGGGGATTGGGCGGAGTTTCGTGCTTGGGTGGCGGGCCGCGCCGATATTGGTAAGGAGGGCCGATGCCATTAAAACCGTTCATCGTTGGTATTTTGCGTTACCCACTGTTAACGCTGCTCCTGTATTTTCTGTCGATGGCAGCCGCAGTGGCGCAGTCGTCGGCGCAGCAGGCGTTGGCGGCGGTGGTGGGTCTGCGAGCCGAGGTGCCGGCCGATGCGCGCACCGCCGCTGCACTCGGTACGTTCCGTGCGGGAAGTGGAGTGGTTATCGATGCGGACGGACTCATACTGACGATTGGATACTTGATTCTTGAGGCCGGCAAGGTCGAGGTCAGAGATCATGATGGTAATTTTGTGAGTGCCTCGATTGTGGCCTACGACAACGCAACTGGGTTCGGGCTCGTACGGGCCGACGCCGCGTTGGAGTTTACGCCGATCGAACTTGGCGATTCCTCGGCCTTGTCGGTGGGAGATTCGGTATTGGCGGTCAGTGGTCATGGACCGCAGCCCATCGTGCCGGCGCGAGTGGTGAGCCGGCGCACTTACCCGGGGTATTGGGAGTATTTGCTCGAAAACGCCATCTTAACGGCGCCGCCGCATCCGCAGTTCGGCGGCGCGGCTTTGCTCGATGTCTACGGACGTCTTATGGGCATCGGGTCCCTGGTTATTCAGGACGCCGAAGAGCCGGATGTGTTTATGCCCGGAAACATGTTTGTCCCGATCGATGCGCTTAAACCCATACTGAGTGACCTGCTCGATGCTGGCCGCACCCGCACGCCGCCCCGGCCTTGGATTGGTGTTTATGTATCGGAATTACGCGGCCACGTGATTATTAACCGTGTTGCGGCTGGCGGTCCGGCGGAAAGCGCGGGCGTCAGAGCCAACGATATTATCGTCAATGTCGCGGGCGAATCGGTACAGGGCCTCGAGGATTTTTATCGCAAGCTGTGGGCGGTTGGCGACGCGGGCGTGAAAATCCCGTTAGGCATACTGCGCGACGGTGAGGTTGCCTCCGTATCGGTGCCGTCGGCGGACCGCTACGACTGGCTGAAGCTCGGTCCGCGCAGGGCGATGTCGATTTAGCAGCGTGACGGGCCCAAGTAGTAGTGAATGGGGTGCGATCGCTAAGCGAGTGTCGGCATGCAAGCAATGATATTGACAGCGCCCGGTCGGCCTCTGGAATTACAGGAGGTTTCACGCCCCGCACCGGCCACCGGGCAGCTTCTGCTGCGCGTGAGGTGCTGTGCGGTGTGCCGCACCGATTTACATGTGGTCGACGGTGAACTGGATCCCTCTACGTTGCCCCTCGTGCCCGGTCACCAAATTATCGGCGAAGTCGTCGCGCTGGGCGATTCTGTACATGGGTTTCAACTCGGGCAGCGCGTCGGCGTGCCGTGGCTCGGATGGACCTGCGGCAATTGCGCGTATTGCCTCGGTGAGCGAGAGAATCTGTGCCCGGATGCACGATTTACCGGCCATCATTTAAACGGGGGCTATGCCGAATTTTGTTGCGCCGATTACCGATATTGTTTTCCGTTGCCCGATGGTTATGCCGATGAGCAGGCGGCGCCGTTGTTGTGTGCGGGATTAATCGGCTACCGGTCGTTGCGTCTAGTGGGCGCGGCACAGCGCATCGGCTTTTATGGGTTCGGCGCGGCTGCGCATATCTTGACGCAAGTGGCGTCCCACCAACAACGTGAGGTCTATGCGTTCGTGCGTCCGGGTGACGATACGGCTAAACAGTTCGCGTTATCGCGCGGGGCAATATGGGCGGGGGAATCCACGGAGTTACCGCCTGAGGCGCTCGAGGCTGCGATCATTTTTGCCCCGGTGGGTAGCCTTGTGCCAGCCGCATTGCGTGCCGTTGCTCCGGGCGGAACGGTGGTCTGTGCCGGAATTCATATGAGCGACATTCCGCAATTCCAATACCATTTGCTGTGGGGCGAGCGTCGGGTGTGCTCTGTTGCGAATTTAACCCGCCGCGATGGGCTCGAATTTCTCCGCCTCGCGCCCACCATTCCGATCGCGACCGAAACCCACCACTATCCTTTACATCACGTTAACGAGGCATTGGACGATCTGCGCCATGGCCGCTATCAAGGGTCGGCCGTAATCACCGTGCCGCATTGATTGCGACCGCGCATAAGCGCAGCCGGCGTCGCCGGACTCCACTGCTATACTTGTGGCATCGATATTTCCAGGCAACATCGTGGTCTCGAGTGCACCTACGCTAAGCATCATCGTCCCTGTCTACAACGAAGAGGCGCATCTGGAACGCATCGTGCGTTACCTGTTGGGTTCGCAATGCCCGATCGCGCGTGAGTGGTTATTCGTCGATGACCATTCTAATGATGGGTCGCTGCGCATCTTGCAGGAGCTGGCCACCAAGCATGACCTCCGGGTAATCGAACAGCCTTTCAATCAAGGCAAGGGTGCTGCGGTGCGGCGTGGAATCCAGGAAGCAAATGGCGATTTTGTGTTGATTCAGGACGCCGATTTTGAATACGATGCCAACGATATTCCCGAGTTATTGGCACCGCTATTGGATGGCAGTGCCGATGTCGTATACGGTAGCCGTTTCAAGAAGAGCTCGATGCAAGTGCACCGAACCTACCATTACTTCGTAAATCGACTACTTACTTTGCTGAGTAATCTGCTGTCCGGCATTTACCTGACCGATATGGAGACTTGCTATAAGGCCTTTCGTGCGGACTTGATCAAGAGCATGCGCCTGACGTCGGATCGTTTCGGGGTCGAAGTAGAGTTGACCGCGTATCTCGCCAAGACCACTGCCCGGATATTCGAGGTTCCGATTCGCTACTACCCGCGTTCCAAACTTCAGGGTAAGAAAATCGGTTGGCGCGACGGAGTCGCGGCGCTTTGGCACTTGGTGCGTTACAACATGGTGGTGTCCGCCGATGAGATATTTGACGAACTACCGGAACGTTACCGCCAACGCGGTTCGGAGTACGTGGTTCGCAATTCGTAGGGCGGAATGAGGCGAAGCCGAACGCCGCCGAATGATCCGACGCCCTCTCAAACAACAATGGCGGTGTTCGCTGCGCTCATCCCGCCCTACGACGTCGACGTTTCTGTGTGATATGCACAGGTTCGTAGATCGGATAGCGCGCGGTCATCGCACACACCTTTGTGTAGATTTGTTGCTCCGCCGCGCGAGCCTTTTCGGGTGTCTCAGCCATTGAGTCCAAGACATCCGCAATCCAGTGCCCGATCTCGGTGAACTCGGCTATGCCGAAGCCGCGGGTCGTTCCGGTGGATACGCCGAGTCGTACGCCGGAAGTCACCATCGGCGGTTCGGGGTCGAACGGAACGGCATTTTTGTTACAGGTGATGCCGGCGCGTTCCAGCGCGGCGGTGGCGATGTCGCCGGTGACCGCGCGGCCCCGCAAATCCACGACGAGTAATGGCGTATCGGTGCCACCCGTGACCAATTGAAGTCCACGTTCGATGAGTGTGGCGGCCAGGGCACGCGCATTGTCGAGCACTGATTGTGCGTAAAGGCGAAATTCGGGTCGCAGTGCTTCACCCAGGCAAACGGCTTTGGCGGCGATGATCTGTAACGCGGGGCTGCCCTGCAATCCGGGAAAAATTGCCTGATCGATGCGTTTCGCCAATGCTGCGTCTCGCCCCACTAAAATCAATCCACCGCGCGCACCACGTAAAGATTTGGTCGACGTAGTGGTCACGACATCGGCGTGCGGTACAGGGTCGGGATGGGCGCCGCCCGCCACCAAGCCCGCGAAGTGCGCAATATCGACCAGTAGTCGCGCGCCGACCACGTCGGCGATGGCGCGAAATGCCGCAAAATCGATGGCGCGCGGATACGCCGAACCACCGGCGATGATCAACTTGGGTGAGTGCGCGATCGCGAGCCGCTCGACATCGGCGTAGTCGATGCGTCCGTTCTCTCGGTCGACGCCGTAGGCGACAATATTGAACCACTTGCCGCTGATATTAACGGCTGCGCCATGACTCAAGTGACCACCCGCGTTGAGGTCCATGCTGAGCACGGTGTCGCCGGGATTTAGCATCGCCACGAACACGGCGTTGTTGGCCTGGCTGCCGGAATGCGCTTGTACATTTGCGAATTTACAACCGAACAAGCGGCAGGCGCGTTCGATAGCGAGCGTTTCGATCACATCGACGTGTTCGGCACCGCCGTGATAACGGCGACCGGGATACCCTTCGACCGTCTTGTTGGTGAGCACCGAGCCTTGTGCGTCGAGCACGGCTTGGCTGACGATATTTTCTGACGCGATGAGATTAACGACGCGCTGTTGGCGCGCGTATTCCTTGGAAATGGCCGCGGCCACTTCCGGATCGGCCGCCTGCAGCGGCGCGGAGAAAAAGCCGGGGCGTGGATCGGATCCCAATGGAACGGAACTGTCGTTGTATATAATTTTGGGGTAACAGCCGTGCCTTAGGAATCCGCCTTCGATCCCCCCAAACACGGCGGCGACGGTACAACCTCGCCGCCGCGTTCAAACCATTCATCCGGAGTGAGTGTCGTGAGTGATAACGCGTGAATCGGACCGCGCAGCGGCTCCGCCAAGATTTGGTTGATCAATCGGTGTCGGGCCAGCAGCGACTTATCGCCAAATTTCGCGGATACGGCGGTGACTTTGAAATGTGACTCCGAGCCGGACGGTACATTATGCATCGCACTTTCGTTGATGACTTCAAGATGTACGGGGTCGAGTTCGCTCGTCAACTTCGATTCGATTGCGGATTGTACGGACATATTGTGGAGCGCCAGTTACTGAACGAACTCCCATTATACCGCGACCGGTCCGATTGCAGTGCCCGTTTCTGTGAGAATCCAGCGCCGAAATTCGGCGACCGCGGCTTCGTTGAGGCGCTCGGGAAGACACACGAGGTAGTAGGCGAAACCTGCTGGAAAACTCAGTTCGAACGGCTGAATCAAGCGCCCCGCGGCCAAGTCGTTGGCGACCAACGTGCGGCCGGCGAGACATACGCCATGGCCCTCGATGGCAGCCTGGACTGCCATACTGGCAAGCGTGAATGTGGCCCCGCGATTGGTATCGATATCGGTCAGGCCTGCCGATCGCAGCCAAGTAATCCAGTCCGGCCAGGAACTGTTTTGCGCGAGGCTGTCGACATGCAGCAGGGTGTGGTGGCGTAAGTCATCCGGTGTTTCCAGGGCCGGTCCGGATGCCAGCAGCGATGGGCTGCATACCGGGAAGACTTCTTCATCGAGTAGTCGGTCGATGTGCAGCCCGGGGTAATCGCCGCTGCCGTAACGGATGGCGATCTCGACGTCGTCGGTATGAAAATCCGCAAGTCGAGACGACGCGTCGATGCGCACGTTAATACCCGGGTTGCTGGCGTAGAAGCTGTCCAACCGTGGCACCAACCACTTCGAGCCAAACGACGGCGCGACGCTCACGGTGAGCCCGCGGTGCGGTTGATGACGGCGCGCCAGGTTCACGGCGTCAGCGAGCCGCACGAACCCGTCGCTGAGTCCGGGCAAGCAGGCGTGACCGGCGTCGGTCAGTTCTAGGCGTCGATGGCGGCGCCGAAACAGCGGCACCTGCAACTGCGCCTCTAGAGACTTGATCTGATGGCTGACGGCCGCCGGGGTCACATGTAGCTCTGCAGCCGCTTTGGTCACACTCTGGTACCTAGCCGCCGTCTCGAATGCTCGCAGCGCATTTAAGGGTGGCAATCTCAGTTTGTTCATAGTTAAGAAAAACTAAATGAATAATGTACAAAATCTCGTTTGAAGAGTCAATTAAATAGCCATATAGTTATGTTTATGAAAGAGAAAGCTATGTCCAGAAATTATCAACCTTTATGATGACAATGGAGAAATACTAATATGAAATCATCTGCAAATCAAACCCGAAACACGGCCGCTTGGTCGCATTTGTCGCAAACTTTCACTGGTGTAGATTGGGCGTCTGGCGCAGGCATCTCGCATTCTGAAATGCAGCGCTATAGGCGGCGAGCGCGAACGCTGCGCTCGGCGACTCAACGTGCCTGGTTTGCCGCGGCGGCCTCGTCGGTGCAACGGGCCGGTCACTGGTTGCGCTGTGTAGTGATGGCGTGGATGCGCGGAAACTCAGCACGCCCCTGCCAACAAGGCAGCTGACGGTCCTCGCTCTACTTAGCGTCGTCGTCAGCGCATAACTGCGGGTCGTCAAAAGGTATGTCGGCGTGGCGCCGCGTCTATATGCTTTCGCCGCGCCGCCGCCAGACATGCATTGGGTTGCTCGTTAAACGCAGATACAATTGCATTCATGTAGGCTATGCGGTTCCGTCGGCGTGATTTGGCCGGCCGCCGCGCTGTATCGCGGCACGCCGTCACTGCCGTTTTGAGTACAGCCGGCCGCATACCCAATGCCCGTAACGGCATGACACAAACCGGCCCGGATAGAAGGGCCCGGACAGGAGAACAATATGTTTAGCAAATCCGACACGATCGCGGAAATCGACCCGGAACTTTGGACCGCCATGCAAAACGAAGAGCGGCGCCAGGAAGAACATATCGAGCTTATCGCTTCGGAAAACTATACCAGCGCGCGGGTACTGCAAGCGCAGGGGTCGGTGCTGACCAATAAGTATGCCGAGGGTTACCCGGGCAAGCGGTACTACGGCGGCTGCGAATTCGTCGATGTCGCCGAGCAGCTCGCGATCGATCGGGCGAAACAGTTATTTGCCGCCGATTACGCGAATGTGCAACCGCACTCCGGCTCGCAAGCGAATGCGGCGGTTTACATGGCTTTGTTGGAGCCGCACGAAACGGTACTCGGAATGAGCCTGGCACACGGCGGTCATTTGACCCATGGCGCCAAGGTGAATTTCTCCGGCAAGATTTATCACTCGGTGCAATACGGATTAAATGAATCGACCGGCGAGGTCGATTACGACCAAGTTGAGGCATTGGCCAAGGAGCACCGGCCGAAGATGATCGTCGCCGGATTTTCGGCGTATTCACGGATAATGGATTGGCAGCGATTTCGCGACATCGCCGACATCGTTGACGCGTATCTGTTCGTAGACATGGCCCATGTGGCGGGTTTAGTGGCGGTGGGTTTGTATCCGAATCCGGTACCGATTGCCGATGTGGTCACGACGACGACCCACAAAACGTTGCGCGGCCCGCGAGGCGGCATGATCTTGGCGCGCGCTAACGAAACGCTGGAGAAAAAATTCAATTCGCTGGTGTTTCCCGGCACACAAGGCGGCCCACTGATGCATGTGATTGCCGGTAAAGCGGTCGCATTCAAGGAGGCGCTGGCGCCCGAATTCAAAGATTACCAGCAACGGGTTCTCGACAACGCGCGCGCGATGGCGGACGTGTTTCAGGAGCGCGGCTATAAAGTCGTGTCGGGCGGTACCGACGATCACTTGTTTTTGCTGGATCTGATCGATAAGGACATTACCGGTAAGGATGCCGATGCAGCGTTGGGTCGTGCCAACATCACGGTGAATAAAAACACCGTGCCCAACGACCCGCGCTCACCGTTTGTTACGAGCGGTCTGCGTATCGGCTCGCCGGCGGCCACGACGCGCGGATTTGGGCAGGCGGAAATGCGCGAGCTAACGAATTGGATGTGTGATGTGTTGGACGACATCGAAAACGAAGGCACTATCAAGCAGGTACAGAGCAAAGTGTTGGCGCTATGCGCTCAGTTTCCGGTCTACAGCGAATCGATGCCAGCCAATCAATCGGCAATCGCGTAGTAGCGTTCAGCGCCACATCGCAACGATCGCAGAGGGTTAGTCGACACGGTGACGGCTGCACCATAGCTGGCGCAGCCGTCACCGGTTATATCGCACGCTATGCAACGCTATTCACTGTTTAGTTTGGCGCGTAACGCCGTGAGCTATCACGAGCGTTGGCAGCGTGCGTGGCGCAGCCCCGATCCCAAGCCTGCCTACGATGCCATCATCGTTGGCGGTGGTGGCCACGGTCTGGCGACCGCGTATTACCTGGCTAAGGAACACGGCATCACCAATGTCGCGGTGTTGGAAAAGGGTTGGATTGGCGGCGGCAATACCGGCCGCAATACCACTATCGTACGTTCCAATTATCTCTGGGATGAATCCGCCCACCTCTATGAAAAGTCGCTGCAGCTGTGGGAGGGATTAAGTCAGGATCTGAATTACAACGTCATGTTCAGTCAACGCGGGGTCATGAATCTCGGCCATTCGTTGCAGGACATGCGCGATATCGTGCGTCGCTCCAGTGCGAATAGATTGAACGGCATCGATAGCGAAGTGCTAACTCCTGAGCAAATTAAGGAGCTCGTGCCGATCATCGATATCTCGTCGCAGGCGCGCTACCCGATTCTTGGGGCGTCGTTTCAGCGGCGCGGCGGCGTGGCGCGCCACGACGCAGTGGCATGGGGATTCGCGCGCGGCGCCGACGCGCGCGGGGTCGATATCATTCAAAATTGTGAAGTCACCGGAATTCAACGCGAAAATGGCGTGGTGACGGGGGTCGAAACGAGTCGCGGAATCATCAAGGCTCCGAAGATCGGTGTCGTCGCGGCCGGTCACAGCAGTGTCATCGCCGACATGGCCGGGATTCGCATGCCGATCGAGAGCCATCCGTTGCAAGCGCTCGTATCGGAACCGTTGAAGCCGGTGTTGCATACGGTGGTGATGTCGAACGGTGTGCACGGCTACGTCAGCCAGTCCGACAAGGGCGAACTCGTGGTGGGTGCGGGAATCGATTCCTATATCGGTTACGGGCAACGCGGTAGCCTGTCGGTGATCGAGGGCAACGTCGCCGCAATTATCGAACTGTTTCCGATTTTTAGCCGCGTGCGCATGTTGCGGCAATGGGGCGGCATCGTCGATGTGTGTCCGGACGCGTGCCCGATTATTGGCAAAATGCCCCTCGGCGGTTTGTACTTTAATTGCGGCTGGGGTACGGGTGGGTTCAAAGCCACGCCCGGTTCGGGCTGGGTATTCGCCCATACGATTGCGCAGGACCGCCCCCATGCTTTGAATGAAGCATTCAGTCTGGAACGCTTTACGAGCGGTGCGTTAATCGACGAACACGGCGCGGCCGGTGTGGCCCACTGATGTTAATAATCGAATGTCCATGGTGTGGGCCGCGGGATCAGACGGAATTTAGCTACGGCGGCGAGGCGCATATCGTGCGCCCGCTACAACCCGATACGCTAACGGATGCCGAGTGGGCCGATTACTTGTTTATGCGCAGTAATACCAAAGGCCGTTATCGCGAGCAGTGGTGTCACGCGCATGGCTGTCGGCGGTGGTTTAACGCCGAACGCGATACCGTCACGTATCGCATCGATAGCGTCTATAAAGTCGGCGAAACGCCACCGGAGCCGAAGCAATGACGCAATCTTTCCGCTTGCCGTCCGGTGGGCGCATCGATCGTTCCAAACCGATCGAGTTTGAGTTCAACGGTCAGCGCTATGAGGGCTATAGTGGCGATACCCTCGCCTCGGCACTGCTTGCGAATGGCGTGCGGGTCGTCGCGCGTAGCTTTAAATATCACCGGCCGCGCGGGGTCATGGCGGCGGGTGCCGAAGAACCGAACGCACTGGTGCAGGTCGGTAGCGGCGCGACGACGATTCCGAACTTGCGGGCCACCCAAACCGAAATTGTTGACGGCATGCCAGCCGCGAGCGTGAACTGCTGGCCCAGCGTGGACACGGATATCGGCACCGTGACGGGCGCATTTGCGCGAATGTTGCCGGCGGGCTTTTACTACAAGACGTTTATGTGGCCGCCGAAGATGTGGATGAAGTATGAACATATTATTCGCAAGGCGGCAGGATTTGGTACGGCGCCCACGGTTCCCGATCCGGATCGCTATGACAAGGTCAATGCCCACTGCGATGTGCTCGTAGTGGGCGCGGGACCGGCTGGGTTGGCCGCGGCATTGAGCGCCGCCGCGTCAGGTGCCCGGGTCATTGTCGCCGACGAACAAAGCGAATTCGGCGGAAGCTTGTTGCATAGCCGTACGCCGTTGGATGGTGCGCCCGCGATAGAATGGGTTGACACGGCGTTGCACGTGTTGCGGGCTAATACCGAAGTCACGTTACTGCCACGCAGCACGGTATACGGATACTTCGATCACAATTTTCTAACGATTGCCGAGCGTGTGACCGACCACCTCGCGACCACGTCGTCCCACGTTCCGCGGGAACGATTATGGCGGGTGCGCGCCAAGCGTGTGGTGCTGGCGACGGGCGCTATCGAGCGGCCATTGGTGTTTGCCAACAACGATCGGCCCGGGGTGATGCTCGCGTCGGCGGTATCGCGTTATATCAACCGTTATGCGGTCGCGCCTGCTACGCGTGCGGTGGTGTTTACCAATAACGATAGCGCGTACTCGACGGCGCTCGACCTCGCCGATGCGGGTGTGCCAGTCAGTGTCGTCGATGCGCGCGCAAACCCGGGTGGCTATTACGCGGATACGCTCAAGCAACGCGGTATCGAGGTGGTGTCCGGGTGTGTGGTGACCAATGTACGTGGCACGAAGCGTATCAGCGTGGTCGAGATCGGCCGCCTGAATGCGACGGGCGATGCCGTGGCCGCAGCTTCGGGATCGCTCGGCTGCGACCTGTTGGCGGTATCCGGAGGTTGGAGTCCCGCCGTCCATCTGCATGCGCAGTCGGGTGCCCGTCCGCGATTCGATGACGCCGCGGCGTGTTTTGTGCCGGGCGATTCGGTGCAGGCGGAGTGCTCGGTCGGAGCCGGCAACGGTGCGATGTCGCTACGGGATTGTTTCGCGCAGGGATTTGCCGGTGGAGTCGCCGCGGCACAGGCCGCAGGCCGGTCAAGTGCGGTGCCGCCGAATATGCCCGCGTTCGACGAACCCGCTGAATCGCCCATGCAGCCGGTGTGGCTGGTGCCGAGCCTGACCCCGCCCGGGCGCGGACCGAAACAGTTCGTCGATTACCAAAACGATACGACCGCGGCCGATATTCAACTCGCGGCTCGTGAGGGTTATCGTTCGATCGAACATGTTAAGCGCTATACCGCGCTCGGGTTTGGGACCGATCAAGGCAAACTCGGCAATATCAATGGCATGGCAATATTGGCGGCAAGCCTGGGAAAATCAATTGGCGCGACCGGCACTACGACGTTTCGACCCGCCTATACACCCGTTACATTTGGCACGATCGCGGGTCGCGATCTCGGTGCTGAACGTTTCGATCCGGTGCGTAAGACCGCGATGCACGGGTGGCACGTTGAACACGGCGCCGAGTTTGAAAACGTGGGCCAGTGGAAGCGGCCATGGTATTACCCGCAGGCCGGTGAAGACATCGATGCGGCGGTGAGCCGGGAGTGTTTGGCTACCCGTAACAGCATCGGAATTCTGGACGCGTCGACGCTCGGAAAAATCGATGTCTATGGCCCCGACGCGGCCGAATTCTTGAATCGTATCTATACCAATGCCTGGTCGAAGCTCGAAATCGGGCGCTGTCGTTACGGGTTGATGCTGGGTGAAGACGGCATGGTCATGGACGACGGCGTAAGCACGCGAATCGGCGAGCATCACTATTATATGACCACCACGACCGGCGGCGCCGCCCACGTGATGGGATGGATGGAACGCTGGTTGCAAACCGAGTGGCCCGAACTCAAGGTGTATCTCACATCGGTCACCGATCAGTGGGCGGTCATATCGATTGCCGGACCCAACAGCGGATCATTGATCAGCGATTTGTGTAGCGGTATCGATTTCGCCAGTTCGGCGTTTCCTTTTATGTCGTTTCGAAGCGGCACGGTAGCGGGCGTGCCGGCGCGGGTATTTCGGATCAGCTTCAGCGGCGAGCTGGCGTTTGAGATCAATGTGCCGGCGAATTTCGGGAGATTCGTTTGGGATAGGGTGATGGCAGCGGGTCAGTCGTACGGCGTTACGCCCTATGGAACCGAGGCGATGCATGTGTTGCGCGCGGAAAAAGGTTACGTCATCGTCGGCCAGGATACGGACGGTTCGGTGACGCCCATCGATTTAGGTATGGATTGGATCGTATCTAAGAATAAAGATTTTATCGGCAAGCGCTCATTGTCTCGAAGCGATTGTGTGCGGGATAATCGTAAACAGTTGGTGGGTTTGTTGACGGAAGATCCTGCACAAGTACTGCCGGAAGGTGCGCAGCTTGTGAACGAGCCGTCGGATCAGTATCCGGTGCCGATGGTTGGTCACGTCACATCGAGTTACTACAGTGCGTGTTTAGGGCGATCCATCGCGCTGGCTGTGGTGAAGGGCGGGCGTTCGCGGATGCAGGGGAAAGTCTACGCAGCATTGCTCGATGGCCGTACGCTCAGCGCCACAATTACCGATCCCGTGTTCTACGACGCCGAAGGAGCGCGGCAGGATGTCTGAGCTACCGCAGTCGCAGACGCCGTTGGTCGGGATTGATATGGCACGGGATATGTCGTCCGCCGGGGACGACGCGGGCGTGGTACTGGCCGAACGTAGCGATTGTCGGCACTACAATGTGCGGGGGGATGCGAATGATTCGGATTTTCGCAAAGCGTTAAAGACGGTTCTGCAGAATGATTTACCGGCACCCAATCATTGCACGGTCGCGGCCGAGCATACGTTGTTGGGGCTCGGCCCGGATGAATGGCTGTGGATGAGTGGTGCGGAAAATGCCGATGCTGCGGTTACCGTACTGGACACGGCATTGGCCGGCTTATTTGCAAAGTTTACCGATCTGAGCAGCGCCCAAACCGTGCTCGAGGTACAAGGCACTAATGCGGCCGATGTACTCGCGAAGGGTACACCGTTCGATCTGCACCCGCGGGAATTCCCGCCCGGCACCTGCACACAAACGGTGTTGGCAAAGGCCGTCGTCGTAATTCAGCGCATTAGTAACGACACTTTCCGGGTAATCGTTCGGCGCAGTTTTGCGGATTATCTCTGGCGCTGGCTCGAAGACGCAGCATTGGAATACGGGTTTCGTATAGCAAGCGTCGGACAGTCACGATCGGGAGACGGCACTATTTAAATTTCTCGTAAGCGTTACGCAGGTCTACCATTGGGTGAGTCCTGGACATCTGAAACTTGATCAACAGTTCGCGCGCAATCATGTCCCGGTCCTGTTGATTGCCGGGCAAATTAATATCTTCGGGAATTGTCACCCAGCCGTTAATGTTGCGATCGAATACGGCCGGGCGTCCTTCTTCATAACCCATGTGAACGTCTTCCAACCAATTCAAATCCTGCCAACCCATAGTCTCCATGTATTTTTTGAGAAACGGCGTGACCCGATCCATGTCCGGAACCAGATTGACATCGTAACGGTAACCGATGTGCTGGCCAATGGTCTTTTCACGTTCGGAGTCCAGGCCATCGCTTTCGATAAAATGATTAATGTCTTTGTCGGTCATTGTCATCGTCTCCTAAAAACGAGCCATGTCGGGGCGGCCGACCGTATGTTGCGTACCTGCGAGTGGAACTTGTGCTAGTGCGGATGCTTCCATCGTTAATGCGGCCAGATCTTCCGGTTCCAATGAGTGCACGTTCGTCTTGCCACAAGCACGGGCCATCATCTGACATTCAATTGTGAGACAATGTAAAAAATTGAACACACGTTCGGCGGCGTCGTCCGGATTCAACCGCTTACGCAGTTCGGGATCCTGGGTGGCGACACCCACCGGACAACGGCCAGTGTGACAGTGATAACAGTATCCTGCTTCGACACCCATTTCTTTCTCGAAATCGGCTTCAGGAATATTTTTGTTGCAGTTCAATGCCATCAACACCGAGTGACCAATAGCCACCGCGTCAGCACCCAGCGCCAAGGCTTTCGCCACATCCCCGCCATTGCGAATTCCACCCGCATACACAAGCGAAATTTCACCTGTCTTGCCGACATCGTCCAATGCATGGCGGGCCTGTCGGATGGCTGCGATACCGGGTACACCGGTCTCTTCCGTCGCAAGGTGCGGACCGGCACCGGTACCGCCTTCCATACCATCGATATAAATGGAGTCCGGGTCGGTCTTGGCCGCCATACGCACGTCGTCATACACTCGTGCCGCGCCTAATTTTAATTGAATCGGGATCTGCCAATCCGTCGCTTCGCGGATTTCCTGAATTTTTAACGCCAAGTCGTCCGGTCCCATCCAGTCAGGATGACGTGCCGGCGAACGCTGGTCGATACCGGCCGGCAAGGAACGCATTTCCGCCACCTGGTCGGTCACTTTTTGGCCCATCAAATGGCCACCCAAGCCCACCTTACAACCCTGGCCGATAAAGAATTCAACACCATCGGCCAACCGTAAATGGTTCGGGTTAAACCCGTAGCGGGATTGAATACATTGATAAAACCATTTTTCCGAGTAACGGCGTTCGTCCGGAATCATGCCGCCCTCACCGGAACAAGTCGCGGTGCCCGCCATCGTAGCGCCACGGGCCAACGCGGTCTTTGCCTCGTAGGATAGTGCGCCAAAGCTCATGCCGGTAACATAAATCGGAATATCCAGTTCCAATGGCCGTTTGGCACGCGGGCCGATAATGGTTTTGGTTGAACATTTCTCGCGATAGCCTTCAATTACAAAACGGGTCAAAGTACCGGGCAAGAATGTCAGATCATCCCAGGTCGGAATTTTTTTGAACAACGAAAAACCGCGCATGCGGTAACGGCCGAGTTCGGCCTTGATATGGATATCGTCCATCACCTCGGGCGTAAAGATGAAACTTTTGCCGAGGTTGTAGGCATCTCTTTTTGGGGGTAAACCAGCCACAATAGTTCTCCTGTTATACGTTACAGCACCAATTTCTTTTCGGTGGGCTCGAGGTTATCGTAATTCCATAACTGTTTGCCGGACACCAGCTTCTTGATGTTTTCGACACCGTTGGGAGCTTGCATGCCATACAAGGCCAATTTGGCACTGAGCCACCGCTCATCAAAGTCGGTCATCTCGCCTTCGACACAGTCAACGCCTAAGCTTTTTATATTTCCAGCCACAAAAATTGTCCCGTCATACATGGAATCACCCAAATTGCCGTCGGCATCGCCGAGAATAATCATACGGCCACGCTGCATCATGAACCCTGTGAACGCGCCGACCCGACCACCGACGATAATGGTGCCACCTTTCTGATCGATACCGACACGCGCGCCAGCATCACCCTTACAGACGAGGTCGCCGCCACGGATTGCGGCGCCAAACAATGAACCGGCATTCTTTTCGATTACCACGGTACCGGCCATCATGTTTTCGGCACAAGACCAACCAACACGGCCACTGATGCGCACATTCGGACCATCAATCAGTCCGCAACCGAAATAACCCAAGCTGCCTTCGAAGTTGAGGTTTAATCGATTAAGAATACCGACACCGAGCGAGTGCAAAGCGCCGGGATTTTTTACCGTGATGGTACCGTGACCCGCCTTCATTAACTCGCGGATTTTCAGGTTGATCGCGCGAATATCCAACTCGGTTGCGTCGAATTCGGCTTTGCTATCAATGTCGACTTCATACGACCAAGGATAAGTAAAATTTTCTTCTTCCGTCGCCGAGAAAAATCGTTGCTGGGTACGCCCCGTCAACTGCTCAGTATGTAGTCCCATATCATGGGATGTTGCTTCTACGCCTGCCATACGATCACCTCCCCGCTGTAAGGATCCCAGGTATCGATTTCATGGGGGAAGACGCTGCGAATAGCGATTTCTTCCGATGCTAACCCGACAAACTCGTCGCTCTCATATAACACCATCGGCTTGGCCCCCATCACGTCTTTCGCCATACCCAATTTATCACTGGTCGCAACCAGATAGGTAAATACGCCGTCCAGTTCGTCGATTGAGCGGGTCATAGCTTCCTGTAATTCATCGCCCTGGTCGATTCGATCAGCAATATAAACAGCAATCATTTCCGAATCACAGTCGGACGTAAAGCGATGGCCACGACGTTCCAATTCCCGGCGAGTAGTCCAGTAATTGGTCAACTGGCCGTTGTGCACAACAGAAACATCGTTGAACGGATACGCCCAGTACGGGTGCGCCGAACGGATATCGACGTCGGACTCGGTGGCCATACGCGTATGGCCGATGCCGTGTGTGCCTTCAAATTCGCCCAGAGAATATTGCTCGGAAACTACGCTGGCATCACCCAGGTCCTTTACCAGTTCGAGGGCATGGCCGATGGATAGAATTTCCACACTATCGATGTCTTCGATATAGTCCGCCAACCGCCGCATATCTCCGTCGAATGAAAATGTATACCGGTGAGCATATTCGGTCGCCGGTTCCTGCTTGTGGATGGTCGCTCCGTATTCTTGCATACGCGCCTCCACTAACTCCTCACGCTCTCGCACCTGACGGTGAATATCGAAGCCCGTCTTCATTTCGACTTGTTCCGCGACTTTGAACCGCATTACATATTGACTATTACTAGAATTACCATAGAGTGCAAAACCGGTCGAGTCGGGCCCACGATGCTTAAGGGACTGAAGCATTTGGGTCATCTCATGCCCGATGTTCGAACTCTTACCTCTATGGATAAGACCCGCGATACCGCACAT
>CAXMMZ010000080.1:0-49787 GCA_964194565.1 Arenicellales bacterium | reverse complement strand
GACCGACAAAGCGTTTGCGATTTCATGACGAACAGCATTGGGAAGTCCTATGATTTAAAGAACGTTACGGATTTGATGCGCTACTTATTCCCGACGCCACTGGTGCCGGTCAGCCTGCGCCGACGTATGATCGCGCTTGGCAGCGGCGATCCGACACGAGCCATTTGTTCAACCCTCATTGCGCAGGCGTTCCAATCGATCCGTTACCCGATACTGCCTAAAGTAGAGAAACATACCGAGGTACAACAACACAGTTATACCGAACGCGAACTTCTACATATTCGTCATTACAGTTTGTTCGCACCGCGAGATTTCGATATTTCGCCGTATTTCGAAGTCGTCAAACCCACGCTGCAAGGTGGCTTCAACTACAACGATCTGACCTGGGCGCGGGACTATTTTTCCGACCCACAATCGAGGTGACAGCGAACACGCTTAAGCGTGAATGAGCGAACCGATTCCTTTATCGGTAAAAATTTCCAGCAATACCGCGTGCTCGACTCGACCATCTATGATATGGGCCGATCGTACTCCGCCACGAACCGCATCCAATGCGCATTTGATTTTCGGTAGCATGCCGCCCTGGATTGTGCTGTCACTAATAAGGTTGCTGATTTCAGTGGCCTTCAAACCGGTTAACAACGAGCCTTGTTTATCCAAAACGCCCGCCGCATTGGTGAGAAGGATAAGTTTTTCGGCACCCAGCGTAGCGGCTAATTCGCCGGCTACCGTATCGGCATTGATATTATAAGTAAGACCGTCTTCGCCGACGCCGATGGGTGCGATCACCGGAATAAATCTTTGCGAGTCCAACACCGCCACCAATTGCGGATCGATCGATTCGACTTCGCCGACATGTCCGAAATCGACCGGATCTGCTTGTGACGTCCGAGATTCATCGTTCGCGACCACCAACTTGCGGGCACGTATCAATCCACCATCTTTGCCAGACAGACCCACGGCTTTACCACCTTGGGCATTAATTAAGTTAACGATCTCCTTATTGATCAAACCGCCGAGCACCATTTCCACGACATCCATGGTCTCCCGGTCGGTAACCCGCAATCCGTCGACGAACCGGCTCTGCTTGCCGATCCGCTCCAACAACTGATTGATCTGCGGTCCACCGCCATGAACGATAACAGGGTTCATTCCAACCAGCTTCATCAGCACCACATCGCGGGCAAAACGCGTCTTCAAACGCTCGTCCACCATCGCGTTGCCACCGAACTTGATGACAATAGTTTTACCGTGGAAGCGCTGGATATACGGCAATGCCTCGGTAAGGACGCGGGCAATTTCCTTCACCGCGTCGGTATATACGGGTATCGCATTGGCAGTTTGGTCGCGCATAGTAAGGCGTACTATAGCAATTTTACAGTAGCGCCGCGCAACGGTTTATCCCTTTCCCAGGTTTGGCCCACGCTATAAAAAAGGGCCGCATCAGCGGCCCTCGTGCAAAATTGTAGATGAAACAGGTTTAGTGAATACGCTAACTGTGATAACAATTCCAACCTACCTCCAAACATGGGGTAGGTGAGTTAGCGTTTCAAGAGATGACGGAAATTATCTCGGGCATGGGCATTAATAAATCGCGGTCGGCCCTACAGAATGTAGCGGCTCAAGTCCTGGTTCTCGACCAAATCCTGCAGATGGTCATCGACATAGGTGGCATCGACCACTACATCGTCGTCACGATCCGACGCTTCGAACGATACCGACTCCAACAAACGCTCCATAACCGTATGCAATCGCCTTGCACCGATATTCTCGGTTTGCTCATTGACCTGCCAGGCGACCTCGGCAATACGCCGTACACCGTCGTCAGTAAAACGTAAGTCCAGTCCCTCGGCACCCATTAACGCGGTGTACTGTTCGGTCAGTGAGGCGTCGGGTTCCGTTAATATGCGCACAAAATCCTCGGTAGTTAGCGCGTCCAGCTCCACACGGATCGGCAGACGCCCTTGCAGTTCCGGAATAAGATCCGACGGTTTGGTCAATTGAAACGCGCCAGACGCGATAAACAAAATGTGGTCGGTCTTAATCATGCCGTATTTGGTGGCCACGGTGGATCCTTCCACTAACGGCAATAAGTCCCGTTGCACGCCTTCACGAGAAACATCGGGCCCTTGCTGCGAACCGGATCGGCCGACGATCTTATCGATCTCATCCACGAAGACGATACCGTGCTGCTCGACGCGGTCAACTGCGCGCAATTTGATATCCTCATCATTTATCAACTTGCTGGCCTCTTCCTCGGTCAATAACTTCATCGCATCCTTAATCTTAACTTTGCGGGAACGGACTTTTTTTCCACCGAGATTCTGCATCATACTTTGCAGTTGCCCCGTCATTTCTTCCATCCCCGGCGGGCCGAAGATTTCCACGCCCATACTCGGAGCGCTTACTTCGATTTCCACCTCCTTGTCGTCCAATTTGCGCTCCCGCAGCAACTTACGGAAACGTTGCCGGGCGGCGCCGCCCTCAGGGGCGTCGTTTTCACCGCCGTCGCGTGCCGGGGGCAACAGTATGTCCAGAATTCGTTCTTCCGCGGCGTCTTCCGCACGGGGGCTGACCTTCTGGACTTCCTCCTCACGGGTCATTTTCACGGCCATGTCGGCGAGGTCGCGAATGATCGAATCCACTTCTCGGCCAACATAGCCTACCTCCGTAAACTTACTGGCCTCGACCTTGATAAACGGAGCCTTGGCCAGCCGCGCCAAGCGGCGCGCAATCTCAGTCTTGCCGACCCCAGTCGGCCCGATCATCAAGATGTTCTTGGGCGTGATCTCCGCACGCAATTCGGCGTCGGGCACCTGTGCTCGACGCCAGCGATTGCGCAGTGCGATCGCCACCGAGCGCTTCGCCGCCACCTGCCCAACGATATGTTTATCGAGTTCCTGGGAGATTTCGCGCGGGGTCATCTCAGACATGGGGCATACTCACAATTCGAGTTCCTCAATCGTCAAATTGCGATTGGTGTAGATGCAAATATCGGCCGCCACCGTCAGTGCTTTCTCCACAATCGTGCGTGCGTCCAATTCGGTGGCGTCGAGCAGTGCGCTGGCTGCGGCTTTTGCGTATGAGCCGCCAGAACCGATGGCCATTAGCCCATTCTCGGGCTCGATCACGTCACCGGTGCCCGAAATGATCAGCGAGTCGGATTTGTCGGCCACCACCAACAAAGCCTCCAGACGGCGCAACATCCGATCGGTACGCCAGTCCTTGGCCAATTCAACGGCGGCACGAGTCAAGTGACCTTGGTGCTTTTCCAGTTTGCCCTCGAAGCGCTCAAATAGCGTGAACGCGTCGCCAGTGCTGCCGGCGAACCCCGCTAATACCTGATCCTTGTACAGCCGGCGAACCTTGCGGGCGTTGCCCTTCATTACTGTGTCGCCCATCGACACCTGGCCATCACCGCCCACTACAACCTGGTCACCCCGGCGCACAGATAAAATCGTCGTTCCGCGAAAATTCGGCATATTAGTGGATCTCTAGCTCGGATAATTCATGGAGTGCTTTGGTGAAGCTTCTGTACTAATCCGATGACGATCAAATTGACTACATTCTATCCAGATTCGGATTAAGATGCGGTGCACAGCGGACAAATTCAAGGGCCCTCGTGCAACTGGCAAACCCGCCTTACTGCACAAGCTTTAGTTTCGGCCGCTTACTGCTTTTCTTGTTCGCCGGGGCAGTATCGGCTGGCGCCGCCGGATCGCCGCCAGGCTCGTCTTCGGCCTGGAAAAATATACCCTGCCCGTTTTCACGGGCGAAGATCGCCAGCACCGCCGCGATGGGAACATCGATCTGTATCGCCTTACTGCCGAAGCGTGCCGAAAATGAGACGTTGTCGTTACCGAGTTCGAGGTTATTCACCGCTTGATCGTGAATATTTAAGACGATCTTACCGTCTTTGACATAGGCGTCCGGAACTGTGACGCCTTCGGCGTCAGCGTCTACGAGGATCTGCGGAGTCAAACCATTATCGAGAGCCCATTCGCGGATGGCCCGCACAAGATACGGTCGGGTAGAAGTCATCGCGCAATTTACCCTGGATAGTAGATTCGCGATGCGTTACCGATACGGAATTGGCGTCAACGTATCTCGTGTTCGGCTTCGCTCATGCCGGTGACAAACGATTGGCGCTCGAACAATCGAATTGCATATTCCGAAATTGGCTTTGCCTGCCGCGGTAGGTTGATGCCGTACATTGGCAAACGCCACAACAACGGCGCCATAAAACAGTCCACCAAGCCAAATTCCTGGCCCAGCATATAGGGTTGTTCATTGAACATCGGCGAAATCGAAATCAGGCCGTCACGCAATACGCGCCTCGATTGCTCGTCGATGGAAACACCCACACCATCGACGTTGCGAACGAGATCTAACCAGTCACGTTTCAGTCGCATCATCATCAATCGGGCGCGGCCACGATTCACCGGATCGACGGGCATTAATGGCGGGTGCGGCAGTCTCTCATCCAGATACTCGTTGATGATTTGCGGGTCGTACAAGGCCAACTCGCGATCCACCATCGTCGGGGTTTCGCCATAGGGATTCAACTCCGCCAGTTGTTCCGGATAACTGTCGGGGTCGATATACTCGATATGGCATTCGACTTCCTTTTCGAACAATACAATTCGACAGCTGTGGCTGAGTACGCACAACTGACCGGAATACAACGTCATAATGGGTTTGCGACTCGCTAGCGTTACCATAATTAGTAGTTTGGGTAGATTGTGATAAACACACAGTAACGACAACGGCCCACCGCTAGTGCACGTCTTTCCAATATTCTTTCTTCAACATGTAGGTGAAATATCCCAAAATTCCGAGGAACAGCAATACCCACAAACCAATTTTGCCGCGGTACATCTTCACCGGTTCGCCCAGGTACACGAGGAAATTGGTGAGGTCGCGCATTGCGTCGTCGTACTCGAGAACGCTCATCGTACCGGGTTTTTGAATTTCAAAACCTACAACTTCATTGCCTTCCATCACCGCCCGCTGGGTACCCTGCCACTCGTACAAGACGTGCGGCATCGCGACGTTTGGGAAGACTTTGTTATTCCAGCCCGTTTCAGGTTCGTCGTCCACGTAGAAGCTGCGCAAATACGTATACACCCAATCGGGGCCACGGGAGCGGGTGATAAGAGTGAGGTCCGGCGGTGCCACTCCGAACCAATTTTTTCCGTGTGCAACTGACATCGTCACAGTCATGAGGTCGCCGATCTTGTCGGATGCGAACATCAGGTTTTCTTCGACCACCTCGTCGCTCATCCCCAGATCGCGGCCGAGGCGGTTATAACGCATATAGGCAGCGCTGTGGCACGAAAGACAGTAGTTCACAAAGGTACGAGCGCCGCGCTGCAACGACACCTCGTCGCCGAGGTCGATGTGGACCCGATCGAGCCCGCCCACCTCGGACGATGCGTGGACGATTCCGGAAACCAGGCACAGCAAAATTGAGATCGTCTTCCTCATCTTATCTCACCCTTTCCGGCACTGGTTTGGTTTTGTCGAGAGTGGTGTATATCGGCATCAGAATGAAAAACGCGAAATACACAAAGAGCCCAATTTGCGACCAAGTTTTATTGGAAAACCAGAGCAGATCTACGTGAGTGGGATTCTTAGTGCCTAGATAGCCCATTACTATAAAGCTCACGACAAACAGCGTAAGAGCCGTTTTATACATCCAACCGCGATAGCGGATGGATTTGACCGGTGACCGGTCCAACCACGGCAGCAGAAAGAAAAAACCGATCGACATACCCATGGCGATAACGCCCCACAGTTTCGCCCCGAGTGGCAACCACTCCCAAGTTACCGCGCGCAAAATCGAATAATACGGCGTGAAATACCACAACGGCACAATTTCCGGCGGGGTTTGCAAAATATTGGCCGGGGTAAAGTTGTCTTTTTCCAAAAACCAACCACCCAATTCCGGCGCATAAAACACGATTAAGAAAAACAAAAACAAGAACACAACGGTACCGAATATGTCCTTCACCGTGTAATAAGGGTGGAATGGGATACCGTCTACGGGTATGCCATCGGGCCGCTTGTTGTTCTTGATCTCGATACCGTCCGGATTGTTGGAGCCGACCTTGTGCAACGCCACAATATGCAGGTACACGAGGCCGACCAAAATCAGCGGCACCATGATGACGTGGAACGAGAAGAACCGGTTCAGGGTGGCGTCCCCGACGACAAAATCGCCGCGGATCCACTCCGTCAACGCATCACCAACGAGCGGAATCGCGCCGAACAAGGAAATAATCACCTGTGCACCCCAATACGACATATTGCCCCACGGCAACAGATACCCCATAAACGACTCTGCCATCAACGCGACGAAAATGAGCATGCCGATCAACCACACCAATTCCCGCGGCTCGCGGTACGAACCGTACAACATCCCGCGAAACATATGCAGGTAGACGATAATGAAGAACATCGATGCGCCGGTCGAGTGCAAATAGCGCATTAACCAACCCCACGGCACATCGCGCATGATGTATTCGACCGAAGCAAACGCTGTGTTCACATCGGGTTTATAGTGCATAGTGAGAAAAATTCCCGTGACGATTTGAATCACCAGCACCAGTAACGCCAGACTGCCAAAGAAATACCAGATGTTGAAATTGCGCGGCGCGTAGTACTTCGCCATGTGTTCCTCCCACACCTTAATGAGGGGGAACCGGTCATCGATCCAGGTTATTAGCTTTTGCATCAAGCGGCTCCTTCTTGTTCGGGGTCGACGCCGATCAAAATGAGCGTGTCAGAAAGAAAAGAATGCGGCGGCACCTCCAGATTGGTGGGGGCCGGCACACCCTTGTAGACGCGACCCGCGAGATCGAACTTCGAGCCGTGGCATGGGCAATAAAAACCACCCTTCCAGTCTGTTTCGATACCGGAATCCGGACCCACTTGAAATTTCTCCGATGGCGAACAACCCAAATGGGTGCAAATCCCCACTAACACTAAAATTTCCGGGCGTATCGATCGCGTCGAGTTTTGCGCGTACCCGGGTTGTTGGTCCTCGACATCGGATTTGGCGTCGGCGAGTTTACTCTCGAGCCCGGCTAAGTCCGCCAACATCGACGGTGTACGGTTCACGATCCAGACCGGATTACCCCGCCATTCAACCGTCATCATCTGGCCCGGTTTGAGCTTACTGAAATCGGCCTCGACCGGCGCCCCAGCCGCACGGGCGCGGGCGCTCGGGCTCATACTCGCCACGAATGGTATGGCGGCCACAACCCCGCCTACCAACCCGATACCACTGGTCACGCCGGTAAGAAACCGCCGTCGTTTGTGATCTACGCGATCATCAGCCATAAACCCCCCTTCCACTTGCTCACGTTTGCGCCGCCCGCGCGTTCGCCAACGACAATCTGAGAATCGGTGCAGCACCCGCCGTACTGGAATGGCGCCACGGCATTTAGGGAGCCTCCGGTCAATTCATGGCTGACTACCCTGAGTCCAAAACTAATCAGAGGTTCGTTAGCATTCGGAATCTGCCTAAATTACAGCCCCCCGCGCGGTGAGCTGCCGGAGGCGGTCGCGATTATAGCAAACCCACTTCAGGATTTGGGTGTCCCAAGGGACGAAAACAACTAAGGTGGTCGCTGCAAAGGCTCTGGGCGGGGCTTCGCTACTGGGTAGTCGGATCCGGGCCGGGCTCAGAGTCGTCGGAATCGCCGGAATCGTCGGAATCGGGCCGAGATTTAACGGCCTTCGAGAAATAGATGCCGGCCTCGAACAGCAGCCACACGGGCAACGCCAACAAGGTTTGTGAAAAGATATCCGGTGGCGTCAGCATCATCCCCGCCACGAACGCCCCAACAATCACGTAAGGTCGCTTCTCACGCAGACTTTCGGGCGTGGTCAAACCGACCTTCACCAGCAATATGGTCGCAATCGGCACCTCAAAGGATATACCGAACGCAAAGAAAAGCTTCAGCACAAAGCTCAAATAGGAATTGATATCGGTCATGACCGCGACGCCTTCCGGCGCGGTGCTGGTGAAGAATTTAAAAATGAGCGGGAACACGACGTAATACGCAAACGCGATGCCGGCATAGAACAAAATGCTGCTGGACAACATGAGCGGATACACCAACCGTCGCTCATTGGTGTACAAGCCCGGCGCGACGAATGCCCACAATTGGTATAACAAAAATGGCATCGCAACCCCAACCGCCGCAGCAAACGCGAACTTAAACGGCACAAAAAACGGCCCGTGGGGCTCGGTGGAAATCATCGAGTTGCCTTCCGGTAACGCCGACATGAGGGGCGCGGCGAGATATTCGTAAAGGTCGTTCGCGAACGGTACAAAACACAAAAACACAACGAGAACGGCCCCCAAGCCACGCAACAACCGGTCACGCAATTCCAGCAGGTGGGAGACGAACGATGCGCCGGTACTGGCGAGGCTATTTGCTGGCGGCATTATCAGGCGTGGCTACCGCAGAATCCGCAGCGGCAGTATCGGCAGTATCGGCAGTATCGGCAGTATCGGCAGTATCGGCAGTATCGGCAGCGTTAGTATCGCCAGCGTCGTCGTCCAAGACATCTTTTTGCAAATCCCGCTGCACGTCGGTCATCGAACTCGCGGCTTGTTCAAACGCGTTGCGCGTGTCTTTCAGATCCTCGCCAATGCTTTTAATTTCCCGCAACTCTTCGGCATTAATTTCGCGGTCGATGTCGGATTTAACTTCGGCCACCATGCGTCGCGCGCGGCCGACCCAAAGGCCGGCAGTACGTGCTGCGCGCGGCAATCGTTCCGGTCCGATCACGACCAGCGCAACCACCGCGATCACAGCGAGTTCCCAGAACCCGACGTCGAACATACCCGCCTCCAGTCGCGCCCGGGATCAGGCTTTATCCTTCTGCGCCGGCGTGACCTCGGCGTCGACCGCCTCGTCAACATTGTTTTCGAGCTGCTCGAGATCGTCCTGATTTGCCGGTTTCTCGTCGCCGTCTTTCATCGATTTGCGAAAACTTTTGATGGCGGAACCCAAATCGCCGCCCATACCGCGCAGTTTTTTAGTTCCGAACAACAATAGGACGATGACCAATATGATCAACAACTGCCAAATACTTATACCGCCAAGACCCATAATAATTCTCCAACTGTTCGCTGCATAATGCTGCGCATCGATCCGTGCCCCTAACCGTGGTCGGGATCCCGCGCCGCCTTTTCGTCCAATCCGGAACGGCCGAATCGGCGCTCCAGCTCTTTTAACACATCGGCTGGCGCCAAATCGTAGTGCGCCAGCAATATTAGGCTATGAAACCACAGATCGGCCACCTCATAAACAATCCGATCGGGTTTGCCGTCTTTTCCCGCAATCACCGTCTCCGCTGCTTCCTCGCCAATCTTTTTCAAGATGGTGTCGATGCCGCCCGCAAACAACGTGGCCACGTACGACTCATCCGCGGATTTCTGTTTGCGGTCCTCGATCACCTTACCGATGCCATCCAGTATATCGATACTATCGCTCATGCGCGTGGCCCGATTCCATACGGTCGACTCTAGCGGGACCCATAAATGCCGTCCGGATCCCGCAACACCGGCTCCACGACGTTCCATTGCCGGTCCTCGAGGCGCTGATAGAAGCAACTCTTACGGCCTGTGTGGCAGGCGATTCCGCCGCGCTGCTCGACTTTTAGCAATATCACGTCGTTGTCGCAATCCAACCGAATCTCGCGAATTTCTTGCTCATACCCGGATTGCTCCCCTTTGCGCCACAACGTTTGCCGCGACCGCGACCAATACACCGCGCGCCCGAGCCGCAGAGTTTCTTGCAGCGCGTCGCGATTCATCCACGCCACCATCAATACATCATGGCTGTCCGCGTCCTGCGCGATCGCTGGGACCAGGCCGTCCGCGGACCATTTTATCTGCGCTAGCCATTCTTGATCGTCCGTCATAAGCGCACTTCTATACCCGCGTCGGCGAGGTAATGTTTGACATCGCCAACCGTATATTCGCCAAAGTGAAATATGCTGGCAGCCAATACCGCGTCGGCATGACCCTGTTGAATCCCGGCAAGCACATGCTCCAGTGAGCCCACACCACCTGATGCGATCACCGGTACAGTCACAGTGTCGGCGATTGTCCGAGTCAGGTCCAGATCAAAACCATCGCGGGTGCCGTCACGATCCATGCTGGTCAACATAATCTCGCCGGCGCCACGCCGCGCCATCTCCGCCGACCACTGCACCGCATCGATGCCGGTGGCACGACGTCCACCGTGGGTATACACCTCCCAGCGGCCACCCGCATCCGCATCGACCCGCTTGGCATCGATAGCCACCACCAGGCACTGCGCTCCGAAACGGGCGCTGGCCCGATCCACAAATTCCGGGTTGGTCACCGCGGTGCTGTTGATCGAGACCTTATCCGCACCGGCATTGAGCAGATTGCGAATATCATCGATGCTGCGCACTCCACCTCCCACGGTCAACGGGATAAACACACAAGAAGCGACGGCCTCAACAACGTCCAACATGGTGCGCCGGTTGTCGGAACTGGCGGTGATATCCAGAAAAGTGATTTCGTCGGCACCCTGTTCGTCATACCGGCTCGCGATTTCCACCGGATCGCCGGCGTCGCGAATATCGACGAATTGCACACCCTTGACCACGCGCCCGTCGTCAACATCGAGGCACGGGATGATTCGCTTACATAAGGCCATGGCGGAGCAACTAACCCGGATAATTCACGAAGGATTCGGACTTCAGGGGAAATCGGGCTAAGTAGTCGGTGCGATCGCTTGTCCGTACATAGCCGTAGCTATGGATCAAGGGGGATCGTGCCGAATACGACGTCCAATTTTTCCTGAATCCGAACAGCACAGACCGTACCGGGGCCCAGCACCTTCGAATATGGGATAACTGCTTCAGGAATTGAGAAGATTTCTGACTCATGGCCCGCCTTCGTGAGATATCCGGGTTAACTATGTACGGATTGCCCGCGGCTCAATTCGGGTCGAGTTCATCGGCCAACGCCTGCGCCGCCGCAAAGTCCAATGTTCCCGCATAGATTGCTCGACCGGTGATGGCGCCGGTGATCCCAGAATCCGCTACGGCACATAGCCGGCGCACGTCTTCAAGGTCGTGTACGCCACCCGCCGCGATAACCGGAATACGCACCGCCTCGGCCAATGCGACTGTGGTCTCGACGTTGACTCCGGATAACATTCCGTCGCGCTGTACGTCGGTGTAGATGATCGCCTCGACCCCGTCGTTTTCGAAATGCTGCGCCAAGTCGATTAAATCGTGGCCCGATAACTTCGACCAGCCGTCCACTGCCAAGCGACCTTCTTTTACATCCAAACCGACGATGATGTGCCCGGCAAACTCGGCGCATAAATCGCTGACAAAATGCGGTTCGTTTACGGCCTTGGTGCCCAATATGACGTAGCGCACACCAGATTCGATATAACGTTCAACGGTGTCTTCGTCACGGATGCCACCACCCACTTGCAGAGGCACGTTCGGATGTTTTTCACAAATTTGCGCAATGATATCGGCGCTGATCGGCTTACCTGTGGTCGCACCATCCAGGTCAACGACATGTAAACGACGCGCACCGGCGGCCACCCAGCGGTCCGCCGCGGCGACAGGATCAACTGCAAACACCGTCGCGTCATCCATGTCGCCGCGTCGCAAGCGCACACACTTTCCGTCTTTAATGTCGATCGCCGGTATAACAAGCATGTAGTTTTCTCCGAATGAGCCAGATACGAAACCGATGGTAGCTGCGAATCGACTCCTGGTACGGCGCTCAACCGTCCCAGTTCAGAAAATTACGCAACAGCGTTAACCCCGCCCGCTGACTTTTTTCAGGATGAAATTGTACCGCGAATACGTTGTCGAAAGCCGCGGCCGACGTAAACACCGTACCGTAATCGGTCTCCCCGACCGTCTCGGCGCCACTAGTACTGTCCACAAAATAACTGTGGACAAAATAGAAGGGTGCATCGGGCTCAATGCCCGCCCATAATGGATGCGGTCGAGTCTGAACGACCTTATTCCAGCCCATGTGCGGTATCTTCAGGACGCCGCCCAATATACGTTCCGAGAAGTGCCGCACCGAGCCGCGTAGCGACCCGAACCCGGCGATGCCACCGTCTTCGTCACTCGCCTCGTACAGCGCCTGCAAACCCAGACATACCCCCAGTACCGGCCGGGTCGCAATCGCTTGTAATACCGACTCGCGCAGACCGGATCGATCCAGCGCTTCCATCCAACTGCCCATAGCGCCTTGACCCGGCAATACCACGCGGTCGGCCCGATCAAGGTCCGCGGCTTTATCGGTAACGACGACACGATGACGCGGCGCGACGTGCTGCAGGGCGCGGGACACGGAACGGAGATTACCCACTCCGCAATCAACAACGGCAATGCTACTCATGATTTCTCGCTACTACTACGCCGCGTTACAGCGTTCCTTTCGTGGATGGAATGCTTGCACCGACTCGCGGATCCAGCTCCATCGCCATCCGCAACGCACGGCCAAATGCCTTGAAAATCGTCTCGGCAATGTGGTGCGCGTTGTCGCCACGCAAGTTATCGATGTGCAATGTCACCTGCGCATGGTTGCAAAAACCCTGAAAGAACTCGTGGATCAAGTCTACGTCGAATTCGCCAATTCGAGCGCGCGGGTATTCGGCGTTGTATTTCAATAACGGCCGGCCGGAAAAATCCACGACCACGCGACTCAGCGCCTCGTCGAGCGGCACGTAGGCGTGACCGTAACGGCGAAGTCCGGCTTTGTCGCCGATGGCTGCGGCCACTGCTTGCCCTAAGCCGATACCGATGTCTTCGACCGTATGGTGAGCGTCGATATGCAGATCGCCTTGTGCACGAACATTAATATCCATTAGCCCGTGCCGCGCGGTCTGGTCCAGCATATGCTCAAGAAACGCGACACCCGTGTCGAATTCACCGTGGCCCTGACCGTCCACATTCACGACGACTTCTATCTGCGTCTCGCGGGTGTCACGCGTTGCTTTACCTATTCGATCCACCATTAGTTTTTACCCGATTAGTAAATGTGGGCCTAGAAAATGTCAGGCCGACGTTCAAGAACTGCGTCCAGACCGGCCAGAAACATATCGTTCTGTTCCGGGGTGCCTACGGTCACGCGAAAGCACCCAGCGAGTCGCGGGCCGCCTAATTTTTTGATTAAAATACCGTGATCCACCAAACCGTCGTGGAACGATTCGGATCGATCGGACGGTACGCGAAACATGATGAAATTCGTGTCGCTTGGATAAATCTCAAGCCCATCACGCTGCCGCAACCCTGCTATGAGACGCTGCCGTTCTGCACAAAGAGTTTGCACCTGTGATTCAAGTACATCGTAATGCTGCAGGGCAAATACTGCGCTCACCTGACTCAACGAATTGATGTTGTAGGGCATGCGTACCTTATCGAACTCACGTAACCACTCGATCGAGCCCAATAGATAGCCCAGCCGCAATCCAGCGAGTCCGAGCTTGGATAGCGTGCGCAAGATCACTACGTTATCGTATTTTGCCAACAGCGGCATCAAGCTCATACCAGCGAAGGGCTGGTAAGCCTCATCGATGACTACCAAGCCATCAGTGGCTTCTATAATCTGCTCGATGTGTTGCGTCGCGAATAAATTACCGGTCGGATTATTCGGCGATGCGATAAACACACAACTCGGTTGGGTACGACCGATCGCTTCTAGCATCGCCACTATATCCAGCGAAAACTGCGCATCCAGCGCGACCGCGACGAACGGCCTTCCGAGCCAACGCGCGATCGTGCCGTACATTACGAAACTGGGGTCGGTAGCCAACACCGGGCGTTGCCCGACGGCTAACGCGAGCTGAATGATCTGAATAATCTCATCGGACCCGTTGCCCAGCAGTATTTCAATCCTGTCTGGAACTGCCATCACACGCCGCAACTGCGACTTAAGTGGCACAGCCGCCGCATCGGGATAACGATTGACTGCCACATCGGCTACTTCTCGGCGCCATGCTTCGCGCATGGATGCCGGCCACAAAAAAGGATTTTCCATTGCGTCGAGCTTCAGCATGCCGCTTGAATCGGGCACTGCGTATGCGCTCAACTCGCGAATTTCCGGGCGCAACGTGCGCTCCTGAACAGTTGAGGCAGCCACAGCGGACGGACGGGAGTCCAATATCGGACTCATTATTTTGGGCCTGACGCAGCGCGGTATTCAGCGGACAAGGCGTGGGCGTGAAGCTGTTCGCTACGGGCCAGCACCGATGCGGCCCCCGCCAACGACGCAGCACCCTGTGGCGAACACCGGATGACGCTACTGCGTTTCTGAAAATCGTACACCCCTAGCGGCGAGCTGAAGCGAGCGGTTCCGTTAGTCGGCAATACGTGATTCGGACCGGCTACGTAATCGCCCAACGATTCTGCGCTGTACGCACCGACAAAAATCGCACCGGCGTTTTCGATACCCGGCAACAATTCTTGCGGATCTTCGACTGCGAGTTCCAAGTGCTCAGGCGCGATACGGTTCACTATCGCCACCGCCTGCTGGCGGTCGCGAACCCGGATAATCGCGCCTTGACCGCTCAGAGCCCGACGAATGATCTTGTGGCGCGGCAAGCTGGGCAGCAAGCGCCGCATCGCCGCGGCCACGGCATCCACGAGTTGTGCACTATCGCTAATCATAATGGCTTGCGCTTGTTCATCGTGTTCCGCTTGCGCGAACAAATCCATAGCTACCCATTCCGGGTTGGCGCTGTGGTCGCACATCACGACGACTTCGGACGGGCCGGCAATCATATCGATTCCGACTTGACCGAATACCATGCGTTTCGCCGTGGCCACATACGCATTGCCAGGTCCAACAATCTTGTCCACCGCCGGTATCGTTTCAGTGCCGTACGCGAGCGCGGCAATAGCCTGCGCGCCACCCACCGTGAAGACACGATCGACGCCGGCATAATGCGCGGCCGCCAACACCAAATCATTCAGTTCACCGCGCGGCGCCGGCACCGTCATGATCAACTCGACAACCCCTGCGACCCGCGCCGGGATGGCGGTCATCAACACCGTCGACGGATACGAAGCTTTACCTCCGGGCACATACGAACCTACGCGTTGCAGTGGTCGTATTTGCTGGCCGAGCACGTTCCCTTGCTCGTCGGTGTACTCCCACGAGGTCTCGAGTTGGCGTTCGTGGTATTCGCGGATGCGTCGCTGAGCCAGGGACAACGCCTCGCGCTCGGCCGACCCGATACTCGCCACCGCCGCCGCTATACGTGTGGGTTTCAATTCCAACTGCGCCACCGAGGTCGCGCTTATGTCGTCGAATTGTCGCGTATACTGCAATAATGCCGCATCGCCGTCACGGCGAATTTCATCAATTATGCCGCGCACGCGGGTTTCTATTTCAGGATCGCGTTCAACACTACGGGCCAACAACCTGTCGAGTTGGGCCGTAAACCCCACCGCTTGCGCGTCCAATACCGGGATTGATAGGTCGGTGCCCGTCATCGCGTTACTGGATGCAATTCGCTATGCGTTGCGACAACGCTTTGAGCTTATTAGATTTCACTTTCATCGAGGCTTTGTTGGCCACCAGTCGCGCGCTGACATCGGCGATATGCTCGACCTCCACCAAACCGTTCGCCCGCAGCGTCGCGCCGCTCGCAACCAAGTCGACGATTCGATCGGCCAATCCGGCCAGCGGTGCCAACTCCATCGAACCATAGAGTTTGATGATTTCAGTTTGAATTCCTTTTGACGCGAAATGAGCCCGGGTAATGTTCTCGTACTTAGTGGCGATGCGTAGTCGCCGCCAATTGCGCGGGTCATCGGTAGCCGCGAGGGCCTCGGGCTCGGCCACCACCATGCGGCAAGGCGCCAACCTCAAGTCCATCAACTCGTACAATTCCGAGCCGCCGTATTCCATTAGTACGTCTTTACCCACCACTCCTAAATCGGCTGCCCCGAACTGCACATACGTCGGCACGTCAGCGGCACGGATGATGACCAATCGCACCTCGCCACCGGTCGTCGCCCAGATCAATTTGCGGGAGGTGGCCGGATCTACTGCCGGAACGATATCGACCGCCGCCAACACCCCAAGGGTCTCCGCCAAGATACGCCCTTTGGCCACGGCTATAGTAATGATATTGGAAGCCACGCGATTCACGAATACATTGTGGGGTTATTGGCAAAAGTGGATACGATTGAGACTGGCCGCGCCGGATTCCGGAGCGGTCGGCAAGAATTACATTGCGGCGAGCTGCTTCTCCAGCATGTGTCCTGGCACCCGCCTGATGCGCGCACCGAGCTGCCCCAGCTTTTCTTCGATACAGTCGTAACCTCTATCGATATGATAGATGCGGTCGATGACAGTGTCGGCGTCCGCCACCAGGCCCGCCAGCGCCAAACAGGCCGAGGCGCGCAAGTCCGTGGCCATGACCGGGGCGCCGCGAAGTTTCGCTACTCCTGTGACGATGGCCGTGTTTCCACGCATTTCCACATCCGCGCCCATGCGCTGCAACTCGTGCACATGCATAAAACGATTTTCGAACACCGTCTCGGTCACGGTGCCGGTACCCTCGGCAATACTGTTAAGCATGACGAACTGCGCTTGCATATCGGTGGGGAACGCAGGGAACGGAGCAGTCCGAACATTCACCGCAGCGGGGCGGCGATCGTCCATACGCAGGTGAATGGAATTCTCGCTGACCGTCAAATCGGCCCCCGCTTCTTCCAGCTTGACCAACACTGCATCGAGCAAGTGCGAATCGACGTTGCGCACTTTCACATTGCCACCCGTGACCGCACCTGCGACGAGATAGGTACCGGCTTCGATACGATCGGCGATGACCTCGTGGGTCGCGCCGCCTAAGCTGTCGACGCCGTCGATCGTAATGGTGCCGGTACCGGCGCCATCGATTTGGGCTCCCATGCGCACCAAACACCGCGCGAGGTCTACGACCTCCGGCTCGCGCGCGGCGTTTTCAATCACCGTTGTGCCCCGCGCTAAGGTCGCCGCCATCATCAAATTCTCGGTGCCGGTGACGGAGATCATTTCCATGACGATATGCGCCCCGCGCAGACGATCGACTTTGGCTTTTATATAACCGCCTTCGATCGTGACTTCGGCGCCCATCGCCTCAAACCCTTTGATGTGCAAATTAACCGGCCGCGACCCAATTGCACAACCACCCGGCATCGACACCTCGGCACGGCCAAATCGAGCGAGCAGAGGGCCCAGGACCAAAATCGACGCCCGCATCGTCTTAACGAGTTCGTACGGCGCGCGATATTGCTGGACGTCGCGCGCGTCCGCTTCGATCGCCATCTTCTCGTCGACTTGCAGGTGCACTCCGAGACGACCGAGCAGTTCCATGGTCGTTGTAATGTCGTGCAAATGCGGAATATTGCCGATCTGCAGGGGCTTGTCGGTCAGCAATGACGCGATCAACACCGGCAGCGCCGCATTTTTTGCACCACTAATTCGCACCTCGCCCTGTAACCGGCGGCCACCACTAACAATGAGTTTATCCACCGCGCATGCCCTGAGCGACGGATCGATCGGCGTCTAATTGAGATTTCGCAAGAGTCATGGATCGATTATGTGGCCACGCCGAACTCCGCAACCCAGCCGGGTCGGGGTAGCGGGCGCCGTCGGATCGGTACCAATTTCCGGCCATTATAGGCCGAGGCCTGGTGAAACACGATAACCAATACCGCGGCGGGGGATACGCCACGCCGCGGAACTAGCAGGACATGATATCCGGGCTAGGCGGCGGGCCGGCTCGCCAGCTTCTGTTGCAGCTCGCCGGATTGATACATTTCCATAACAATATCGCTACCGCCGATAAATTCCCCGTCGATATACAACTGTGGAACGGTCGGCCAGCTCGAAAACTGTTTGATACCGTCCCGAATTTCCATATCCGCCAACACATCGACGGCGGCGAATTCGGCGTCACAGGCTTGCAGAATTTGCACGGTACGACCGGAGAACCCACATTGTGGGAAATGCGGGGAGCCTTTCATAAACAACACAATGCGGTTGTTATCAATGGTTTCTTTAATTCGATTTTGAACGGTCATCGGTTAACCTCGTCGGTCCTGTAGTCAATAGTACCTATCGTACCATTATTCGGTATCCGCACCTCGCTCTTTCGCCCACTGATCCGGGGTGAGGGTACGCATAGAAAGCGCGTGAATTTGGCTCTTCATTCGCTCGCCCAGGACCTGATAGACCATCTGGTGCTGCTGGATTCGGGATTTCCCCGAAAAATCTGGACATACGATCACTGCACTGAAGTGCTGGCCATCGCCTTCGATTTCCACTTGTGCGCGCTCCAGACCTTGCTCTATCCAGAGTTTGATGTCATTAGGGTTTACCATGTGTTTGCCTGATTCATCATGGTACTAGTGGGGTCACTGTCCGTCCTGATCAATACCCCGTTGAGACCGGTTACCCGAACCAACCGCTCAAGTTGGGCCGGCATTCCATCAATCCGCATACGCGCACCGGCGCTTGCGGCCATCTTCGTCCATTCCACCAGCAGCGCGATGCCGGCGCTATCGACCCGAGCCGCCGCGCCGAGATCGAGCTCCAACGTTTGGCCGGATTCGAACTCTAACGCCGCGTCCTCATACAGCCTCGTTACCGTGGCAAAGGTAATCGGCCCGGTTAGCCGATACTGTCGCGGCGCAACCCGTTCGAGACTGGTTTCGGTCACTGCACGGCCTCTCTGTTTTTTGCCGCCAAGACCTCGAGCATACCATCCATACCCTTCTGCTGAATCATGCGCCCGTAACTGCTCCGATAATTGGTCACGAGGCTGATGCCGTCGATCGAAATATCAAAAACTTTCCAGTCTCCAGATTCGGATTTCTCCAAATTATAATGGAACGGAATCGGCGGACCGGAACGGCTTTCGAACTCTGCCCGCACTACGGCCATCGTGTCGCCGTCCTTCATACGCAGCGGTTTGTACTGGATTTTCTCGCCGTCATATTCGAACACCGCCGTTGCATAGGTTCGAACCAACAGCGTTTTGAATTCCGCCACAAAACGTTCTCGCTGCCGCGCGTCGGCCTCGCGCCAATAGCGACCCAAAATGAGCCGCGCTGTGCGCTCGATGTTCATATGCGGCACCAGCATTTCATCGATTAACCGATACAATTTCTCCGGGTCCTGTTCGATCTGGTCGCGCTTCGCTTGCAGCTCGGAGAGTGCGCGTTCAGTTGTCTGACGAATTAATTCATCGGGCGGCAGCGACTCGGCCCCCAATAGGGTTGTCCAGAGCAATAACGGCAGAATGTACTTTTTCATTGATTGTCTCCACTGGCCTTCCCGAATAACAACCGACCGATAAGGTGTTCAAGAATGATTGCCGATTGCGTAAACGAAAGCTGATCGCCGTCGACGAGAAACTTTTCATCGCCGCCTGGCTCCAGGCCAATATATTGGGAGCCCAGCAGTCCGGCTGTCAAAATCGATGCGATCGTGTCTTTAGGTAAATTGTCGTATTGTGTTTCGATATCAATTTCTACCACGGCATTGTAGCGTTCGCGATCGACATTTATCGCCGATACCCGGCCAACACGTACGCCCGCCATCGTCACTGGCGCCTTAACATTGAGGCCACCGATATTGTCAAAATGAGCGGTAACCCGGTACGAATCGCCGGAGCCGCCGTTGGCAAGATTGCCGACCTTAAACGCGAGCATCGCGAGCGCTAACAACCCCGCCAACACGAATACGCCAACCCAAATTTCGATGCTTTTACCTTGCATGCAATCTTGCTCCTTAACGCTAGCCTACAACACCTGAACATAAAATGAACTTCCGGACAATCGGGCCGCTAACCGGCATTCGAACCCATTATTAACGCCGGATTGGGGGCACGCGCGCCGAAACTTGCCCAACCGCCGCCCAACTGGATAGCACCCATCCGACGCCGGCCGCAATGTTAATCTTGGCACCGTCACACCGATGGTCATCACACTTCTCCGAACATCAGTGCAGTCAATAGAAAATCCAGGCCCAGTACGGCCAGCGACGCGGTTACCACGGTCCGGGTTGTGGCACGGCTCACGCCGCGTGACGTCGGCTCCGCGTCGTAGCCTTCAAAAACGGCAATCCATGTCACCACGATTCCAAATACGACGCTTTTGACAACACCATTGAGAATGTCGTCGTAGAAATCAACACCTTCTTGCATGGCCGACCAATACACACCGCTGTCCACGCCCAACTGACCGACGCCAACTATATAACCTCCCAACACGCCGATTGAAGTGAACATCGCCGCCAATAACGGCAGCGCGATGACGCCAGCCACAAATCTGGGTGCCACGACGTGGCTTATCGGATCGACCGCCATCATCTCCATCGCCGCCAATTGTTCGGTAGCTTTCATGAGACCGATTTCTGCGGTCAATGCCGAGCCCGCGCGACCGGCAAACAGCAACGCCGATAACACCGGCCCCAACTCACGGGTCAGCATCAACGCCACCGCTAACCCTAGCGACGACTCGGCGCCAAAATCCACTAACGTATAATAGCCTTGCAACCCCAACACCATTCCCACGAACAACCCGGCCACCAGGATAATAAGCAGGGTCAGTACTCCGACCGCAAAAAGCTGCTGAACAACCAGCCCGATCCGCCGCAGACGCACCGCCACCGAGACCACGATCACCCATAAAAACACCCCCGCGCGCCCCAATCGGGTAACGAACAGGATGACCCACGCGCCGAGCGCTTGAAGCATTTCGATCATGGGTAAGCCGCAAATTCCAGTAGGGGCCCTACCACACGCACCGGTTGCTTCCACAATTCGCCAATTTCTGGCTAATAGATTGAATCTTCATCAATTCTGTTTGCTGAAATTTTGAATCATCCGTCCAGCAGATCGCGTTCGTACGTTTGCGCAGGATAGTGGAACGGTACCGGGCCATCTGGCAATCCGGCCATAAACTGGTGAATTTCCGTCCGCTCGCTTGCCATTAACTGCGCCGGCGTTCCATAGCCGACGACGCAGCCACCACCCAGTAGATATGCATGGTCCGCGATGCTGCAACCTTCGGCGACATCGTGAGTGACCACGATCGAGGTCATGTTCAACGCGTCGTTCAATTCGCGGATCAGCTTTACAATAATGCCCTTCGAGATCGGATCGAGGCCCGTGAACGGTTCGTCGTACATCACGATCGCCGGATCCATCGCGATGGCTCGGGCCAACGCCACACGCCGTGCCATCCCGCCGGACAGCTCGGCAGGCATCAAATTTAGGGCGCCACGCAAACCGACCAATTCGAGCTTCAACAACACCAAGCTTCGTATCAGCGGCTCCGGCAAATCGGTATTTTCCCGCAGCGGAAATGCGACGTTATCGAACACGCTAAAATCCGTAAGCAGCGCACTCGCTTGAAACATCATCCCCATGTGCCGGCGCAGATCGTATAATGCGTCTCGCGCCAACCCCGGCACGGAAGTCCCATTAAACGTGACGGAGCCACGATCCGGGATGAGCCGTCCACCGATGAAATTCAATAACGTCGATTTACCACATCCGCTCGGCCCCATGATCGCCGTCACCGCTCCGCGCGGAATTGCGATATCAAGGCCGGCATAGATCGATCGTTCGCCGAATGCGAAATGCACTCCGCTGATGACGACGATATTATCGATCTCGGAATCGGCCGTAGCAGCTGAATTCAAATACGTGAAGACTCGGTCGGTAGCATATGTGGCCCGCGGATTCTAGCAGAAGTCCAGCGCCCATATACGCTGGCCAGCGGCGCACCGCCAGTCGCCGTATGGGCGGGACCGCATCCTAGCCCGCACGGCGTTACCATTTGATATACTGGATAGCAACTGAGTCCCCCGACCGTGTGCCGGGAACCCGGAATTTTCACCAAGGCGGACCGATTAATTAGCAATATGAGTCAGACTCAAGCAATGTGGCCGCCGGTAGTATATTTCGGAAACAAACAGTGCGCCGTGTCCGAATTGAGAACCAACTTGGCGAAGTATCAAGGACTAGTCATTACTGGCGAGGCGCGCCTAGCGGCCAAACGCTTCCTGACTCGCTGACCACGGCAATATCAAGTTGAAGGAGTACTAGTGGCCAACGCCGTTGAAACACCTCGCAATGACGTGTTGTGCGATAGCGCGCAACGCGTGATTCAGGTAGAGGCAGAGGCTGTGGCATCGATCGGGGCACGGCTCGACGACCGGTTCGCGGCGGCCTGCCGACTCATTCTCAACTGTACGGAGCGAGTCGTCGTCGTGGGTATGGGCAAATCCAGTCATATCGGCGGCAAAATCGCGTCGACATTAGCGAGCACTGGCACCCCGGCGTTTTTTGTCCACCCCGGAGAAGCCAGCCACGGCGACCTCGGAATGATCACACCGCACGACCTCGTGCTTGCATTATCCAATTCAGGCGAAACCTTCGAACTGTTGGCGATATTGCCAATCATCAAGCGCATGGGTGTGAAACTCATCGCGCTCAGTGGCGATTCGGAGTCCACTCTGGGCCGGCAAGCCGACGTGTGCCTCGATGTGAGCGTCGATAAAGAGGCGTGTCCGCTGAACTTGGCCCCAACAGCCAGCACCATCGCAACGATGGCCATGGGGGATGCACTGGCGGTGGCGTTGCTGGAAGCACGCGGTTTTACTATTGACGATTTTGCCCGTTCCCACCCCGGTGGCGCGCTGGGTCGGCGCCTGTTGCTCTATGTCAGCGATATCATGCATAGCGGTGAGGCGATTCCGATTGTGCACGCGGGCGATACAATAAGAGATGCGTTGGTGGAGATGACGGGTAAGGGATTGGGGATGACGGCAGTGCTGGACGCCGGCGAACGCTTATGCGGCATCTTTACGGACGGTGATTTGCGGCGCGCGCTGAATCAAAATATCGATGTATATACGGTTGAGATCTCTACCGTCATGACCACCGATCCGCGAACGGTAACACCTGAAACATTGGCGGCAGAGGTTGTGCAACTGCTGCGCACCCATTCCATCAACGGCGTGTTCGTTGCGGACCCTGATCGACGCGTACTCGGGGCGCTAAATACCCTCGACTTATTGCGGGCTGGGGTCGTATAGCGCGATGCCAACACTCGAAAAATTACTCGTGGCCGCGGTATTTGTAGCCGTTTTCGGGCTCAGTCTGTGGTTGCAATACGGCCTGATCGAAGCACCGGCACCAGCGCCAGTCGATGCCAATCCGCACGATCCCGATTACTATATTGAGAACTTCACGGCTACCGGCGTGGACACCGCTGGGCGTCGAAAGTACGTACTGGAAGGCGAGCGCCTGGCGCATTATCCCGACGACGATACGGCGCTGCTCGATAATCCTCATATTATCCAATACGAAGCCGGCCTGCCGCCGCTGCACACTTATGCCGAATCGGGATGGATGGCGCCCGACGGTGAAGAAATTCTACTCACCGGCAACGTGCGCGTGATACAGGGTCAAGGCGCTGATGCGAGCGGTATAATGACCACCCGCAAACTGCGTATCCACTTGAAAGAAAAACTACGGTTCAACGACGGCTAATGTCCGACTCGAGGTACACATTAATAAAGATTCGACCAGCGGGTCGTAGCGTCACAGTACGGCGATCGGTATCGGCCGTGTTACTGGGGATGGCCGTGCTATTCCAAATCCCCGTGCACGCACTGAAGTCCGATAGTCAGCAACCGGCATTGGTGGACGCCGAGGAAGTTGACATGGACTTCAAAACCGGGAAGCGGATTTACCGCGGTAATGTACTGGTCCGGCAAGGCACACTGCGCATCGAAGCGGACCAGATCACCACCACACACAAAGACGGAGTACTGCAGATCGCAGTCGCAATCGGTAAGCCGGCGATTTTTCGGCAGCGCCCCGAAGGCAAAGATTATGACGTAATCGGCAAGGGGTTGCGTCTTGAACTCGATCACCCAAATGAAATTATTACGCTGCACAAAAATGCGCGCCTCGAGCAAAACCAGGACAGCATCGCCGGCGAAACCATCGTCTACAATATGTCCACCGAACAACTCAAAGTCCGGGGTGGCACAAAGATCGAAGCCCATACTGCGACCGGCGGCGCGGCGCCCGCGGCGACACCGCAAGCAACGGCCGAGCCGACCCAACCGGCCACCAACGGCGGCACCGAATCCAGCGCACCAAACCCGCCAGCCGCAGAGCAACCTGTGTCGGACACCAGTACCTCGGAATCCGGTACGCAGCGCTCGCGCATCGTCATCCAGCCTAAATCCGCGTTGAGTTCCGAATAAATAAAGCACCTGCGCTGCCGGTATCAATTACGGGAGTGCCGTGCTTACGAAGTCAGCGTTACGAAGGTTTGAGATGGGGACGAATCGAGATTAGACCGCAGCAGCTATGAGCACACTCGCCACCGAAAAACTAAGCAAATCCTATCGCGGCGTCGCGGTCGTGAGCGACGTCGACGTAAACGTTAATAGTGGAGAAGTTGTGGGATTGCTCGGCCCGAATGGCGCCGGAAAAACAACGTGCTTCTATATGATCGTCGGAATGATCAATTCTGACGGTGGCGCGATCTGGCTTGACGATAAAGAGATCAGCAATATGCCCATGCACGAGCGCTCGCGCCTCGGTATCGGTTACCTCCCACAAGAGCCGTCGGTGTTTCGCAAGCTGTCGGTGGAGGACAACATCATGGCCATTCTGCAAGCACAACGCAACTTGAGCGAGAAAGAACGCCGCGATCGCATGGAAACGTTATTGGAGGAGTTTGGCATCGCCCACAAACGCGATGCGATGGGTATCAGCCTATCCGGTGGCGAGCGACGGCGTGTTGAGATCGCCCGCGCACTCGCATTGAAACCGGCATTTATCTTGCTGGATGAGCCCTTTGCCGGTATTGACCCCAAATCCGTCAAAGAAATCCAACAAATGATCGCCTATCTGCGTGACCATGTTCGCATCGGCATCTTAATTACCGACCATAACGTCCGCGAAACCCTCGGTATTTGCGATCGCGCTTATATCCTCCGCGAAGGCCGCGTGTTCAGGACGGGCGCACCCGATGAATTACTGGCGGATCAAGCCGTACGGGACGTCTATCTCGGCTCCGATTTCCGGCTGTAGTCCGGCGCGGGCACATCGTCGATCGAAAACGGAGCGAGCGGCGCCGCGGTATTCACTATTTTCCGTCGAGAAACTGACGGTAACTCGCCGGTCCTGAGAAACCATAACTCATTAAATTAGTGTAGTTTATACACAAATGCGCAGTCATGAATTTGCCGCCAATTAGGCCGATTACAAGAACAAACCGGCATACAGTTTGCCCTGTCCGGAGGTAATCGATCGGCGGTTTTCGGCTCCGCTTCTCATCACCCTACGCCCGATTTTCCCCGGGACCCGAAGCCTTCATGAAGTGTCTGGGCTAGGTGAGCCGCGTTCGTCACGTCGTGAAAATCAGCGTTTGCGGTTTTACTTATATAGGCCGCGATATACGCCTCCCGCACATAACGGATAAGGCGAGAATCCGTTACAATTGGAGTATATCGCAGCACCAGCGTGCCCCTCATGCCGGCCCGAGCAACGCTGATACGGCTGTAAATTTTGCATGACCGTCTGTTGCACAACGTAATGGAACACGATCAAATAAACGCCTAAGACCTACCGCAATTTATGAAGCAGTCACTCGAGCTTAGATTGGGCCAGCGTCTTACGATGACGCCCCAATTACAGCATGCGATTCGACTCCTGCAACTGTCCTCAGCCGATTTACTAATAGAAGTTCAAGAAGCTCTCGATAGCAATCTGTTGTTGGAAGAACGACAAGACGATGAGTTTGATGGCGCCGATCACACCCGCGATATAACCGATCCCAGCCGGAATGATGAACGCAATGCGGACGACGAGACCGATTTTCTGAGTGAGGTCGAATTCGACCGCATCACCTATCCAGACGCCGACTCACAGTCGGTCACGGATCTCGACAATGAGATAAATTCCGATTGGTCCGAGCGGCGCGTCGATCATTCGTCGACGGCCAACGCTGGCGGACACAGCGACGGTGCAGCCGATTTCGAATCGCGAAACAGCAATCCGGTTACGTTACGAGAGCATTTGACGTGGCAAATGCACATGACGCCGTTTTCGCCGCAAGATCGTAATATCGCCGAAGTCCTAATCGAAAGCATCGATGAGGATGGATATTTACAAATCGAACTCACCGATGCGTGCGAACTAACTGCGGACTTCGATACCGGCATCGATGAAGTGCAAGCGGTGCTCCACCAAATTCAAAACTTCGACCCGGCAGGAGTCGGCGCTCGTTCACTCAGCGACTGCCTACTGATTCAACTGCGCCAAATCGAGGCTGCGACCCCCGCATTGGCAATTGCGCGCGCGATTGCCGCTGACCACCTGGAATTAGTGGCGCGCAGAGACACCCAGCAATTGGCTCGACAACTGAAAGCATCACAGCAGGAACTGCATGACGCCATCACCCTGATACGGTCGCTAAACCCAAAACCAGGTCGCCTCATCGACTCGACACCACCCGATTACATAGTCCCCGACGTCGTAGTTCGTAAACACGATGGCCGCTGGCAGGCTCAACTCAACGGCGGAGCATGTCCTGAGATTGGTATCAATAAAACCTACCAGTCGTTAATCCGGCAAGGTGATAAAACCACCGACAACAAATTTTTGCAGGACCAACTGCAACAAGCTCGTTGGTTTTTACGCAGCTTAAACAATCGCAATGAAACGCTGTTGCGGGTAGCGCGGGAAATCGTCGACCGGCAGCGAGATTTTTTCGATCTTGGCGAACGAGCCATGAAGCCATTAGTATTGCATGACATCGCGCAAACCTTGGAGATGCACGAGTCAACGATCTCGCGCGCCACAACACAAAAGTATATGCTAACCCCTCGTGGGGTGTTTGAACTTAAGCATTTCTTCTCAAGCCATGTCAGTACTGACGACGGGGGCACGTGCTCTGCCACCGCGATTCGATCGCTGATCAAAACAATTATCGACGCCGAGTCGCCCAAAAAACCGGTTAGCGATAATCAAATTACGGCTGTCTTAAAAGAACGAGGCATTCAAGTGGCCAGGCGCACGGTGGCGAAATACAGGGAGGCTATGAATATTCCTCCGTCTAGCCAGAGAAAATCCATTATCTAACCACAATGGGGAATAAAATATGCAGCTAACGATAAGCGGGCAAAATATCGATATTACGCCTCCTCTTCGCAGTTATGTGTCTACCAAAATTGGGCGCATAGAGCGCCACTTTGACCATGTTACGACTACAAATGTGGTGCTTCACGTAGAAAAAACGCGGCATTTGGCGGAAGCCACGATCGCTGCGCGAGGCACGACGCTGCACGCCAACGCCAAGGCCGACGACATGTACGCCGCCATTGATGCATTAGCGAATAAGTTGGACCGGCAAGTATTGAAGCATAAAGAGAAACTTAAGAATCACCATAGAGCGGATACAACGCTGAAGGACGTGGAAAATTTATGAACGCCAGTGTCAGCGACAAGAGCCACGTTGAGGCCGTAGAGCAGCAACCCGAAGATGAATTCTCACGCCTGCTAGCACCGACTCGGATATCCGTTAACCTCAATGTTTCCAGCAAGAAACGATTGCTTGAAAGTCTTGCTGGATTACTACTAAAGAATCGCGACGAACTCGATCGCGATACGATATCTCAAATACTAATCGAACGGGAACGGCTCGGGAGCACCGGAATTGGCGACGGCGTCGCGCTACCCCATGGGCGCGTCAACGGCATCGAACACGCGATTGGTGCATTCGTGACTTTGAAAACCCCTCTGGATTACGATGCGATCGACGAGCAACCGATCACTATGGCGTTCGCGTTGCTGGTGCCAGCAAACGCAAATGAAACCCACCTAAAAATCTTATCTCGACTCGCGGAGATATTTAGCGACTCCGAGTTTCGCCACCGGCTTGCCGCCAGCACCGACCCCGATCTGGTATATTCAGAAATTCTAATACGAGGTTAAGTGTCGTGCTTTCCGATTGAATGAATCGAGGGAAATCGGGTTACAAGGAGAACGAATCGGTGGTCCGATTCCTACGCAGCCGGTAATGGAACCCAATTGCGATCATCGATAGCATGAATATTACTATCATTAGTGGATTGTCCGGGTCCGGCAAGAGTATTGCACTGCAAATGCTGGAAGACCTTGGCTATTACTGCATCGACAATCTTCCGGCCGTGTTGCTCCCGCAGTTCGCCGATGAACTAAAGATGCACGACCAACAGAGCATGACGAATGCCGCGGTCAGCATCGATTCCCGTAATCGCAGTTTTCTCGCATCACTCCCACAGACCCTCGAGGATCTTGGCAAACATGGCCTCGACTACCAAATTATTTTCCTGGAGGCCGACGAACCGATCCTCCTCAAGCGGTTTAGCGAAACCCGGCGCAAGCACCCGTTGACCGATGACTCGACACCATTGATCGACGGAATTCGACTCGAGAAAAAGTTACTGGCACCGTTATCGGAAAGCGCCGCGATCCGTATCGATACCACCTACACCACACCCTGGGAGTTGCGCACCTTGGTTCGCGACTTTACCAGCGGTGCGGACGTGGCGGAACCATCGTTGCTGTTCGAGTCATTTGGTTACAAACACGGCACCCCACTCGACGCCGATTTTGTTTTCGATGTTCGCTGCTTGCCCAATCCTTATTGGGAGTCCGAACTCCGACCACTAACTGGCCTCGACGAACCCGTCAAAGAATATCTAGCGAATAATAGTTTGGTTAACAAAATGATCGACCGTATCGCCCAATTCATCGATGAATGGCTGCCCCAGTTCGAGGCAGAGAATCGCAGTTATATTACGGTTGCAATTGGCTGCACCGGCGGCCAACACCGCTCGGTCTATATCGCGCAGTGTCTCAATGACTACTTCTCGACGCGGCGCGTAAATGTGCAGACCCGTCATCGCGAATTACCGGAATCGAAGTCGCTTCCAGCAGAACCACTGGCACTACGGCGTTCGTCGTGACAGAAATAAAGAAGGAATTGCATGTCGTCAACAAGCTAGGCTTGCACGCCCGTGCCGCTGCACAGCTCGTGAATCTGGCCAACGGCTTCGATTGCGACGTTAAATTGGGATTTGACGGTCGAGTAATCGATGGCAAAAGCATTATGGGAATAATGATGTTGGCGGCTGCCCACGGCAGCCAGATGCAATTACACGTGCGCGGTAACGATGCAGATTCCGCCGCGACGGCTATCGCAGAATTGTTCGCAAACGGCTTCGGAGAGTCCGAGTAATGCTAACCCTGCACGGTGCCGGTGTCGGTAGCGGCGTGGCCATCGGCAACGCCTTTGTGCTGTTTCGCGATACACCCGAGGTTCCGCATTATGTTGTTCCGGATGCAGAACTCGAATCGGAAGTCGAACGTTTCCAAGCGGCGATTCGGATGACCCGCACAAAAATGCGCAAGATCCGTAAAGACATCCCGCCCGACGCACCCAGCGAAGTTACTTCGTTTCTCGATGCCCATATGTTGATGCTAAACGACCCGGTGCTGTCGGAAGATCCAATACAGACAATTCGAAATGAGAGATCAAATGCAGAATCGGCATTACAACAGCACGCTGACAGCCTCGCCGAAATATTCGAGAAAATGGAGGACGCCTACCTGCGTAGCAAGAAAACCGATATCGCGCAGGTAGTAAGCCGTATTCAAAACGAGTTGATGATGTACGGAGAAGAATACGACGGCCGGGTGCCGGACGGGCTCGATGGACAGATTGTGGTTACGAACGATCTAACCCCGGCGGACGCCGTGGCGTTACGCCACCAAAAAATGTCGGCGTTTGTTACCAACTTGGGCGGACCGATCTCCCACACCGCAATCTTGGCCCGCAGTCTGCGAATTCCCACCATCGTCGGACTGCATGGCGCCATTCGTTACATTCGTCATCGCGAAACGCTAATTGTCGATGGCCACAATGGCGTAATCATCATCGATCCCGACGAGTCCACCTTGCAGGCCTATAGGGATCGGCAACATCGGGAACAGCGACATCAGACTGAATTGGTGTCGCTCACCAGCGCGGCCGCAGTCACCAACGACGGCGAGCGAATCTCCTTGTTCGCGAACATCGAGTTACCGGAGGACATCACGGCCGCGAAGGCCGTGGATGCAGGCGGTGTAGGACTGTATCGAACCGAATATCTGTATATGAATCGGGCAGAACCCCCCGGCGAGGAGGAACAACTAGCGGCGTACGTGCGAGTGGTCCGCGGGCTGCAACGGCCGATTACGATTCGCACCCTCGACCTTGGCGCCGATAAACAGGTCGATGGTGGCCGCTTGGGCGAACACATTGCCATCAACCCAGCGTTGGGTTTGCGCGCGGTCCGGCTGTGTCTTAGCAACCCCGCGTTGTTTCGACCGCAGTTACGCGCGATCCTGCGAGCCTCGGCGCACGGTCCGATTGAAATCATGATTCCGATGGTTTCCAGCCTCGATGAGCTCGACCAAGTGTTGGATTTGATCGAAGAGATCAAACGGGAACTCACCCGCGATGGGCATAAGTTCAATGAAAATGTGCCGGTGGGAGGTATGATCGAGGTACCGGCGGCTGCCATCGCCGCTGATTTGTTTGCCCATAAACTCGACTTCTTATCGATCGGGACCAACGACCTCATACAATTTACACTGGCGATCGATCGCGTCGACGACGCGGTGAACTATCTTTATGATCCGTTACATCCGTCCGTGCTGCGGCTGATTCGACTCGTTATCGAAGCAGGCACTAGTGCCGAAATCCCAGTGTCGATGTGTGGCGAGATGGCCGGCGACATTCGCTATACACGATTATTGTTAGGATTAGGATTACGGATATTCAGCATGGATCCCACCACATTGCTGGAAGTAAAGAAAACGATCCGCGATAGCAATATAGAATCAGTGACTGCACAAACGCACGCGATTCTTGCCGCCACCGACAGCACCGAGCTGCGCGATCTCGTTGAGCGCATGAACCAAAACGAATCGTAACGCTGCAGTGATGGCGGATGCCGGACCCGTTATCGACTTGACAACGGATCATCAATGAATTCGCCCGGATTGTAATCGTGCCAAGACTCGAAAATTCCGACCTACAGGGTCATATTCGTGCTGCTCTCGATGCTGAGGCGAGCACCGATGTGCGCGCACTAATTGGCGATTTACATCCGGCCGATGCCGCCAACTTGCTTGAGAGCATACCCCCCGATCAGCGCCGTCTAGTCTGGGATGAAGTGGGCCTGGACGTGATGGGCCAAATTCTCACCGAAGTATCGGACGGGGTACGCAAAGATCTCGTACAGGCGATGGACCCGCAACGCCTTGTGGCTGCGGTCCGCGAATTGGACATCGACGATATTGCTGACCTCATTCCCGATTTACCGGAAGAGGTTATCGCCGACATACAGCTGACCGTTGACCAGGGTGCCCGCCAAAATCTCGACGCGGTATTGTCATATCCCGAGGACACGGCGGGGGGGCTTATGAACGTCGACACCGTCACCGTGCGCGAACAGTTATCGCTGGCCGTGGTGCTTCGATATTTAAGGCTGCGCGGCGAACTACCCGAATACACCGATAAGTTGTTCGTAGTGGATCGCAACAATAGATTGCGTGGAATTCTATTTGCGTCCACGCTACTCACCAGCGACGCGGCCCAACGGGTCCGCGAAAATATGGATAGTGAACCCATTACCTTTGATCCGATGGATGCGAGCGAAGACGTCGCCGCCGCATTTGAACGCTACAACCTCATCTCGGCACCTGTGATCGACGACACTAATACCTTGCTTGGACGCATTACGATCGATGATATCGTCGACGTGATTCGCGAGGAGGGTGAACATACGGTAATGGCGCGGGCCGGAGTACCGGAAGATGAGGACCTATTCGCACCGGCGACCCGGACCATGAAAGGCCGGGCGTTATGGCTCGGAGTGAATTTGGTCACGGCTATTCTGGCATCCTGGGTGATCGCACAATTCGAAGAGTCCATCGAAAAACTCGTCGCGTTGGCGGTAATGATGCCCATTGTTGCCAGTATGGGGGGCAATGCCGGTACCCAGACCTTGACCGTGGTGATCCGCGGAATCGGAGTCGGTACCATCACCGGTAGCAACGCATTTCGGGTACTAAAGAAAGAATTCCTAGTGGGCGGACTCAACGGCATCATCTGGGCGATGGCGGTAGCTGCCGTTGCGACGTTTTGGTATCACGATTATGCCCTGGGTCTTATCGTCGCAATCGCAATGATAATCAACGTTATTGTAGCGGCCGTAGCGGGCGTATTGATACCGGTGTTTCTGGACCGGGCCGGCATCGATCCCGCGCTCGCAAGTGGAGTCGCGCTCACTACCATTACCGACGTGGTGGGATTTCTCGCAGTTCTCGGACTGGCAGCGTTGTTTTTGTTATAGCGCTGCACCCGCAGCCCTTATTATCGAGTATTCCGACATAGTCGGCGGACTCCAACCGCGACTGCCATCAATAATCCAACTAGCGTAACAACCAGCGCGTTCCCCCAGGTCGTAAATAGCGTGCTGCCGCGCATCGGTTGCACGCGATCCGTCAGCACCCAGCGCTGAAATTGCGGAGACGCCACAACGATAGCGCCGTTATGGTCGATGCTGACCGAAACGCCGGTATTAGCGGCCTTTAACATAGGCCGGCCGACTTCACGGGCGCGCATTTGCGCCATCTGCACACGTTGATGCGGCGCCAACGAATCGCCGAACCACGCGTCCTCGCTAACGTTGACCAATAGCGATGCATCCGGCACCGATTTCAGAATTTCATCAACGAACGCATCCTCATAACATACGCTCACACCAACGCGTAATCCGGCCGCAACTATAGGATCCTGTTCGGCGTCCCATGCACTGAAATCCGACATCGGTATATGCAAGTATTCGAGAAGCCACGAGAGTAGATTTCTAAACGGCAAATATTCGCCGAATGGCACCAAGTGACGTTTGCGGTATAAATTCGCCTCGGCACCGGTACTCACAACGCCGGTACTGACAACAGTGTTGTAATAACGCTCACCGGCCGGTGAACCACGGCGCTCCAATCCCCCGAAGATAAAATCCGCAGGATGTTCGTCGAGCGCGCGCCAAAACCCATCGCTGAGTTCGTCGATATACATGGGCACCGCGGATTCCGGCCATACCACGACGTCACGATCGCGATGTCGCTCACTCTCAGTGCGATAAAAATCTACGATTGCTTGGGCCTGGCCGGGTGTCCACTTTGTGTCGAGCGCGATATTGCCTTGCACTAATGCAACGTCGACCGGCTCACCGCTGGGTTCGACCCAATGTATCGCCCCCGCACCCCAGCCGCCGCCCCAAATCAACAACATAGCTGTGGCGCCTAAAATCGCCCGGCGCGGCGCTATGAGCATATCGGCCACAATCGCAGCCGATAGCGCCACCGCCAAACTCAATCCGTATACCCCTAAAACCGGCGCCCATCCGAACAATACAGAATTGGTTTGGCTATAACCGAGGCTCAGCCACGGAAACCCGCTTAACACCCAACCCCGCATCCACTCCATGAGCACCCAAACGGCCGCGCCAAACACGACGGCCGCCCAACCCGTGCGGCGTTGCGCAAACCAGCCGTAGGCGGCGCCGGCCACGGCTGGAAACACCGCCAATACCGCGACGAATATTAATACCGTGACTGTTGCCAACGGCAGCGGCATATTGCCGTAGGTATGCAGGCTGACATAGACCCACGACACCCCCACCGCAAACATGCCGAATCCGAACACAAAGCCATACCAGGCAGCACGACCGCAACCGGCCGAACGCCACGCCCAAAACAACGTCGCCAATGCCAATACCGCGATTGGGAAAACCCTAAGTGGTGCGAACGCCACTGGCATAAGCGAACCGGCGAAAAGCACCGCCGGAAAACGCCAATCGAGCAACTGCAGTCTCATGGCCGGCGTAGCCCGGCGCTTACGATCAGACCGGCGGGCGTGATCGGGATCGAGCCCGAGCGGGCCGTAGCTCGCATATTGCCGCCGATTTATTGGGGGCGCACACGTAGGATGTGCAAACGACGACTATCGGCATGGAGTACTTCGATCTCAAGACCATCAAACTCTATTTTTTCACCACGTTTCGGTACGTAGCCAAACCGGTTTACGACAAGGCCGCCAATCGTATCGACTTCGGTGCGATCGAAGTGTGTGCCGAACCGCGCGTCGAAGTCTTCCAGGTCGTAAAGCGCCTTGACTATAAAATCGCCTTCATCTCGCTCGATAACCATACCGACATCGTCATCGATATCGTGTTCGTCCTCGATATCGCCGACGATTTGCTCCAACACGTCCTCGATCGTCACGAGCCCGCCCACGCCACCGTATTCATCCACGACAATTGCCATATGATTACGGCTCGACCGAAATTCAGCAAGCAGCACATTCAAACGCTTGCTCTCCGGTGTAAACACCGCGGTTCGCAAAATTTCGCGCAAGTTAAACTGCGGCCGCTGCGCGGGATCAAAAAACCGCAGCAAGTCCTTCGCCAACAATATCCCAACCACTTTATCGCGATCTCCATCCACCACCGGGAATCGCGAGTGCGCCGATTCGATGATCGCCGGCAACATTTCGTCCAACGTCGCACCGCGATCTACCACCACCATTTGTGAGCGCGGAATCATCACGTCCTGAACCCGCAGATCCGAGACTTGAATCACACGCTCGATCGTGTCCAGCGCATCCTGATCCAAAAGCTGCTTGGTTTTCGCATCGCGCAATGTATCTAACAACTCATCGCGCGTCGCCGGCTCGCGAATTAGCATCCGCGCGATCCGTGCAAACCAACCGGTCTGATTCGATTTCTTAGATTTCGCCATTAACCACACCGCTCCGCATCTGGCGATTCGCTATATGGGTTGGCGACACCCAGTTCCGCGAGAATGTCACGTTCGAGTTGCTGCATATCGCTCGCGTCTTGGTCGCTTTGGTGGTCGTATCCACACAGATGCAATGTACCGTGGACCAGCATATGAGCCCAGCGATCGGCGTGAGGCACCGAGTAGGTGCTCGCTTCCTGCAACACTATCGGCGCACACACAACAATATCTCCGAGAATGTTGGTCTGCACCCCGGGTGGATCCTCGAACGGAAACGACAATACGTTCGTCGGCCCCAATTTTTTTCGGTAACGAAAATTAAGGTCGGCGACCGCCGCTTCGTCCACGATTCGCACCACAAGCTCGACATCCGTCTTGCCATTGTGCTGCAACGCGGCGCTAACCCAACGCCGTATGTTGCGCTCCGCCGGCAGGCCCGGTGCATTGGATAGATTCTGAATTTCAACCTGGATACTCACTTAGTCATCGGCACGTCGCTGATTGTCGGCCTCATAGGCTTGCACAATTTTTTGCACAAGTGGATGACGCACGACGTCTTCCGGCTTGAAAAAAGTCATGCTGATGCCCTCAATATTGCCAAGAATAGTCATCGCGTGTTTGAGTCCGGATGGGCATCCACGCGGCAGATCAATCTGCGTCACGTCGCCCGTTACCACGGCCCGCGACCCGAAGCCGATTCGGGTCAGAAACATCTTCATTTGCTCGATCGTGGTATTTTGCGCTTCATCGAGGATCACAAACGCATCGTTCAGGGTCCGGCCCCGCATGTAGGCCAACGGCGCAATTTCAATAATGTTACGGTCCAACAAACGGCCCACACCTTCGAATCCAAACATTTCGTAGAGCGCGTCGTACAGCGGCCGTAAGTACGGGTCGACTTTCTGGCCGATATCTCCCGGCAAGAACCCCAAGCGTTCGCCGGCTTCCACAGCGGGGCGCACCAACACAATTCGATCGACCTCATCCTCGGATAGCGCGTTGGCCGCGCAGGCCACGGCTAAGTATGTCTTTCCCGTACCCGCCGGGCCAATGCCGAGAGTGATGTCGTGGGCGAGAATGTTTTGCAGATAGCGCTGTTGGCGTTGGTTTTGTCCGCGTACTGTGGTTTTGCGAATACGCAGCACGGGCCCCTCGGCTTCGTCCGCGGAGCCGCTGCCTATTTCGGTAAGCATCAAATGTACGTGTCGCGGATCGATGGTTAGATCGTCGCCGGCGCGCGCGTACAGTTTGCGAATCGCGGTGCGCGCTCCACCCACCGCCTCGGTGTCACCCACCACACTAAACACATTACTCCGATTGGTTATATCGACACCGAAGTACTCTTCAATCTGCTTGATGTTGGCATTGAATTGCCCGCACAAGCCCACCAGCCGCGCATTATCGAGAGGCTTGAGGGTAAAAGTCGTAGGGGTTGGAGCAGACTTCAATGCAGGTTTATGGGCGAATACGATTACTGAGCGCTGGACGCACGAATATCGGATTCGGCAACGACGCCCATCCAAGCCCGTAACGCTTCACCACGCAATGAATTGGGTAGTGCTTCGGTAATTTTGATATCGACGAATTGTCCGATCCAGTCCCGCGGCCCATCGAAGTTTACAACACGATTATTTTCAGTACGACCCTTGAGTTGGGCGGCGTTTTTCTTGGAGGTTCCTTCCACCAATACGATCTGGGTCGTACTCACCATTGCCCGGCTTATCTCCCTGGCCATTTCGGTAATTCGTGCTTGCAAGGTCTGGAGCCGGTGCCGCTTGACCTCCTGGCTGGTCGTATCGATCAACTCCGCTGCCGGGGTGCCGGGTCTCGGACTGTAGATAAAACTGAACGACTGATCAAACCTCACCGACTCGATGAGTTCCATCGTCGCACCGAAATCGCGATCCGTCTCACCAGGAAAACCGATGATAAAATCCGACGACAAATGCAAGGACGGGCGCGCCACCCGTAAACGCTGCACTAATCGACGATACTCGTCGGCGCTATAGCCGCGTTTCATATTCTTCAGTATCCGATCCGATCCGCTCTGTACCGGCAGGTGCAGATGATTGGCAAGTTTCGGCAGCTCGGCATAGGCATTGACCAGGCTGTCGGTGAAGTCCAACGGGTGCGACGTCGTGAACCGCAATCGGTCGATGCCGTCGATCTCGGAAAGGTAGGCCAATAGCATCGCGAGATCGGCGGCCTTACCGCGGTGCATAGAGCCGCAGTAGGCATTGACATTTTGACCCAACAAAGTGATTTCTCGCACACCTTGCTGCGCGAGCTCAAAGACTTCAGTGATGATGTCGTCAAACGGCCGGCTGAATTCTTCGCCACGGGTATAGGGCACGACACAAAACGTACAATACTTGCTGCACCCCTCCATGATCGACACGTATGCTTTCACGCCATCGGCCTTTGCAGGCGGTAAACAATCGAATTTTTCGATCTCCGGGAACGACACGTCCAGCGCCGGCCGGCGTGACGCGAGCACCGAATCGTACATACTCGGCAGGCGGTGGTAGGTTTGCGGACCGAATATCAAATCGACGTAGGGCGCGCGCTTTAGAATCGCATCGCCCTCTTGGCTCGCTACACAACCCCCGACACCGATGACGAGACTAGGATTTTCTGCCTTATACTCCCGCCAGCGGCCAAGATGCGAAAACACTTTTTCCTGTGCTTTGTCCCGCACCGAACAGGTGTTTAGCAAAACGACATCGGCCTCGGTCGGATCGTCCGTAACCTCGAAGCCGTGGGTCGACCCGAGCAGATCGCCGATCCGCGCCGAGTCGTAATCGTTCATCTGACACCCAAACGTCTTTATGTGTAGCTTTTTCGCCATGATTTGCCATGCTGGTAGAGAACACACGGACTATACAACGTACCCGCAACCGGGCCGGAATTCCAGCCTTATACCAGATTTGGCGGGCGCTCGGGTCTCCGCTACAGAAATGCGAGGCAATTCGAGCCGCGGCGACGCGCGGCGCCCCGCGCCGCAGGGCATCGGAACCGACCTGGGCCGCACCTGGCGAGTGGTGGCGGGCCGGTGCCGCCAACCGAAGGCACGGGTAAATTTGAGCAATGGTCTTTAGTTCTGCCACCTTCTTGTTCTTATTTTTGCCGGTCGTATTGACGGGCTACTTTGTGCTGCGCGGCACGCGGGCGCGCAACCTGTTCCTGCTGGCCGGGAGCTTGCTGTTTTATAGCTGGGGCGAGACGATTTACCTGTTGGTGTTGTTGCTGTCGATCGCCTGCAACACATTTTTTGGGCTTCGCATTAGCGGCAGCAGCGACAACACCAAGCGGCTGTATCTAGGTGCCGCAGTGGCGATCAATTTGCTGCTGCTGGGATACTTCAAGTACGCCAATTTCATCACCGATAATGTCAACCTTGCACTGTCAATTATTCATCTCGGCCCCATCGATTTAGCCCCAGTGCATTTACCGCTGGGAATTTCCTTTTTTACGTTTCAAGCCATCTCATACATCGTCGATATTTACCGCGGTGATGCACAAGTGCAGAAACGGTACAGCTCGGTAGCTCTTTATATCGCGTTGTTTCCGCAGCTCATCGCCGGGCCGATCGTGCGTTACGCGAGCATTGAAAAACAATTGTCCGAGCGCACAGTCAACCCGACTGCCGTAGCGGAGGGCATCCGGCGATTCATTATCGGGCTCGCCAAAAAGGTGTTAATCGCAAACGCCGTCGGCGACGTGGCCGATGACATTTTCGATCACTCTCCCGGCGACTTGAGCCCCGCACTGGCCTGGCTCGGAATCGTTTGCTACACGCTGCAGATATATTTTGATTTCTCCGGTTATTCCGATATGGCGATCGGTCTGGGGCGAATGCTCGGATTCCAATTTCCCGAGAACTTTCGGCACCCGTATATTTCGACGTCGGTGCAGGAATTTTGGCGGCGCTGGCACATCTCCTTGTCGAGCTGGTTCCGCGACTACGTGTACATCCCCCTTGGGGGCAATCGGGGCGGATCCTGGCGAGTCTATGCGAACCTCGTCATCGTGTTTTTTCTGTGCGGCCTATGGCATGGGGCGAGTTGGTCGTTTGTGATATGGGGTCTTTACCATGGCCTGTTTTTGGTCGTTGAGCGATTGGGTTTCGCACAGTTGTTGCGGCGTTTACCGAAAACCGCGCGGCACGTCTATCTCTTGTTGGTAGTCATGTTTGGTTGGGTGCTGTTTCGTTCCGACAATATCGACTATGCGTTCGGATACATCGGCGTAATGTTGGGAATATCGGAACAGAGCGATACCGACGGTTACATCATGCTTTATCTCAACCTCAAGGTCATCGCGGCGATCGCCGCTGGAGTCGTATTTTCCATGCCGGCAATGCATTGGACCCGACAACGTTGGCAACGAATCGCCGGCAGTGCAGGCGGCTCGATCATGCAGCACGCAGCACTCATCGCGTTATTCGCGGGAGCGGCGACAATGATCGCGGCTCAAACCCACAACCCGTTTATTTACTTCCGGTTTTAGCAATGACGCGGGCACACTCGGTATCGAACTGGACGCTGATTGCCGCGTTTGGAGCCGTAATCTGGCTACCACTTGCGGTGCAGTTATTGCAAGGATCGGGCACCGTCGCCGCGCCTGAGAATCGGATCATGGCGCCATTTCCAAGGTTACACTTAAACAAATCGTCGATTCGGAATTTCCCGAAAGCGTTCGACCGCTATTACGACGATAACTTCGGGTTGCGAAACGAACTGCTGCGCGCCGTTAATACCACCAATTATGATCACTTCGGCGGCTCCGGCAAGGTCATACGCGGTGACGGCGAATGGTTGTTCCTGGTGCGCGGCACTCAGCCGGGGGTGCGCAAGATTGCACTCACTCGCGATCTCTGCGGCCGCGCACGATTTAGTGACGTGGAACTCGAAAAATGGGCATCAGCCCTGATCAACAATTTCCGTCGGCTTCGCGCCGAAAATATCGAATATTTGTTGGTATTGGCGCCCAACAAGCACTCGATATACAGCCGCCATTTACCCGTTGGCCGCGATTGCGCGGATCGGCCGTCCCGTATCGATCAATTGCTCAAAGCCGTGCGACAGGAGCCCGACTTTCCCGTGCTGGATCTGCGCCCCGCATTGACTGCCGCCGCGCACCAGCCGGAACCACTATGGCACAAGACCGATACCCATTGGAACGGCAACGGCATCACCGTCGCGTATCAGCAAATTCTACACGCTATAGATCGCCCAGACCGCGACGTGATCGACAGCGGCCGCACCCACCTTAGCCACGAACGATCACCCCCTGGCGACCTTGCGGGTCTGTTGGGATTGCAAGAGCGATTGAGCGAAGATCGCTGGGCGATAAGACTGGACCAACCGAATGCGATTCACACTGGCAATCCGTATCCACACCATACTCCTATCGCCACCCGGCAACCCGAGTCGTACCGCCGCGAGGACATCAAAAATGACGCGTCCCGCGCATTAATTTTCCGCGACTCGTTTATTGGCAACGCGTTCGAAAGCCTATTGGCAGAGTCCTTCGTACGAACCGTGTTCATCTGGCAAAGTGCCCCTGACTTGCCGTTCGATCTCGTCAATGACGAGAAGCCGCGACTCGTAGTGCACCAAATGGTGGAACGAAATCTTCTACACCCGTATTATTCAGAAGCGCCACGCTAGCGTCTCCAAGAATCTATAGCCGATGCGATTTATCTGTCTGATTCGGGGTTTATTTTTTCCACTATTGCAGTCGCATGATGGAATTCCCCTAACGCGGTGTTTTACGGTACGAGGCCGCCACACAGCTTACCGTGTTCGGATGAAACCGATCGGCGGTTTTCGGCTTCGTCTCTAACCGCCCTACGCATCGACGGACGATCGCGACTATGTAATCAGTTTTGACGCTGCTCGCAATTTAGTCGGCCTGAATCAACGGTATATAGATCCCAGCAGTGAGTTCTGGCCTCAGTTTGCTGATCCGATCGCGGCAATTTTTTCGATCATTTCCTGCGACAGTCGCTGTGCGTCGGAAATTTGACTTGGCGTCATCTTCAATTCGAGTTCGTCACGACCAGTTCCGGCTTCCGCAAGCCCCTGCGCAGCGGCTAGGTTGTACCACATGTATGCTTTAACGAAATTCTTTGGCACACCGACTCCATTATCGTACATTTTCGCCACCATCAATTGCGCGTCTGCGGAACCCTTCTCGGCTTCGCGGAGATCCGCAGCGCGGGCACGCCGGTCAAGAACCTCCTTACGCTCTTTCTGGGTGGATTTCTTATACAAATCAGCTTTAAACTGAGCTTCGACCAATCCTTGTTCGGCGGCGAGGGTGTACCACATCGCCGCCGCGCCGGCGTCCTTACGCACGCCTCGACCTTGTTCATACAGTTCGCCGATCTTGTATTGCGCGGCGGCATACCCTTGGTCTGCAGCGCGCATGATCCATTCGAATGCGAGCACCGAGTCGTCCTTACCTTGGGCGTGTTTGCGGGCGCGCTGCTGGCACTGCGCCAGCGACGCCGCCCGCGTACATAGCGCCGCTTCCAATCCAAGTTCATAAAAACGCCCCACTTCAAATTGCGCGCTCATATGGCCTTGCTGAGCCGCTTTCAGATACCACCCAAACGCCTTTTCGTAATTTTGCGGGACCTGATGTCCATCGGCATAACGTATCGCCATCTGATATTGCGCACCGGGGTGGCCGCCGTTAGCCGCTTTCTGAAACCATTTGTAGGCCGCTAACGGGTTTTTGGTCCGCACACCCTGGCCCATATCATACATTCGCGCCGTTTGATGCTGGGCCTCATGGTGACCGCCCGCCGCCGCGCCCTCGAGCGCCTCGAGTGCCGCCGGATAGTTCTGTGGAATACCCTGCCCGTTTAGATACATCAACCCCATGCGATACCGGGCCTCTGCATTTCCACCCTCTGCGGCGCTTTTGAAGGCGGCGAAGGCCGCAGAATAATCACCGCGATTATAGGCAGCAGTACCTTGTTCGAGATTGGCCCAGCTCGTCGATACCAGGGCCGTGGAAATTATCAGAGCAACCAGAATACTACGCATCGTATAGACCGTCCTGTGCGAACATGGATTCAACTGCTCTTAGTATAGACCGCTAGGCGGCCGACGGGGGTACCGGTTCTGGCACGGATATTTCGCTTAGAGATACGATTGAGATCCAGTCCATTTCGTAGTTTTAGGCACGTTGCGAAATCGGGCAGCGTGCCCTGCCAGAATCGAGAATCAATGTGGCTTCGGACCCTTGGCAATGTATCTGGGCCAGCATACTCAGCGCGACGCCAAACGCGACAAATGGGTTGCCACGAACAGCAGCGCCGACACCACCACGATCGACGGCCCGGCTGGGGTATCCCAATGCAGCGAAGCCACTAATCCCCCAAATACGGCCACTACACCCGCTATCGACGCGAGCACTGCCATGCTTTCTGGAGTCGTCGTTAGACGGCGCGCCGCAGCGGCAGGAATAATCAGTAATGACACCATCAACAATACCCCCACCACCTGCATGGCCAGCGCGATTACGATACTGATCAGCAGCAGGAACAACATCCGGGTACGTTCCACCGCTACGCCATCAACCTGGGCCAAATCGGCATGTACGGTGATGGCCAATAACGCAGGCCATATCCGAAGCAGTATCCCCAAACACAACGCGCCGCCAAGGAAAATCCATATCAAGTCAACGCCGGTAACGGCCAGAATGTCGCCGAACAAATAGCCGAATAGATCGACCCGTACGTTGTCCATAAACGACAATACCACGAGTCCGATTGCGAGCGCAGCGTGCGACAATATTCCTAAAATTGTATCCGATGCCAGATCTTCGACACGCTGCAGAACCACCAGCAACGCAGCAACGGCCAGCGACACAAATAGCACACCGACGTGCAGATTCAGTTTGAACAGCAATCCGAGCGCGATGCCCAATAACGCGGCGTGCGACAACGTCGCACCGAAATACGCCATGCGACGCCACACCACAAAACACCCAAGCGGACCGGCGAGTATCGCAACGCCGATCCCGGCGGCGATTGGCCGCAGTAAAAAATCATCCATCGGCAGAGGCCGATGGTGTAGTGGCGGAATCGATATTGCCGGCGAGATCATGGTGATGGTCGTGGTGATGGGTGTACACGGCTAAGCGTTGCGCCAATTTCGCCCCAAACAAATTTAAATATTCTGGGTGTTGCGCCACTGCGTCGGGTCGCCCGGCGCAGCACACGTGATGATTCAGACAGACCACACGGTCGGTGGCCGCCATGACCAAGTGTAGATCGTGCGATACCAACAACACGCCACAGTTCTGTTGGTCACGAATTTTCGCGATCAAGTCATACAATTCCGCCTGACCGGTCACATCGACACCGGCGCTCGGCTCATCCAATACCATTAAGTCGGGTCTGCGTAACAACGCGCGGGCGAGCAACACTCGTTTTATCTCGCCACCGGAGATGCGATGCAGCGGTGTATTATGAATACGCGCCGCGCGCACCGTGGCGAGTGCCTCCAAACATTCCGTGTCCGTGGCGGACACACCCAATTGCAAAAATCTACCTACCGTAATTGGCAGCGTCGAATCTACGGAAAAGTGCTGCGGCATGTAACCGATGCGTATATTCGACGCGATGCCGACCGCTCCTGTTGCTAACGGGACCAATCCAAGCGCAGCACGTACCAATGTGCTCTTACCCGAACCATTGGGCCCGATCAAGGTAACGATCTCTCCCCGGTCAATCGTAAGGTCAACGCGATCTAACACGGCCGCCGTGCCGTGACGAACCGTGGCTGCGCGAACATCGATGAGGCGCCTTGCGCGCGCTGACGTTTGGGTCATCACCTAACTCGCACAAGCCGGACAAATGCCACGAATTTCAACGGTAGGACGCACCACTTGAAATCCGGCCGCCGTCGCACGCGCCTGTACCGCGTCACCGATTTCGGCATCGTCCAACTCCGCCACCGAACGGCACCGGTTGCATATCAAAAACTGTCCGGCATGTTCGACAAATGGGTCGACACAACCCACGTACGCATTCAACGATTCGATGCGATGAATCAACCCCTGTTTCAATAAAAAGTCGAGCGCGCGATACACGGTGGGCGGGGCCGCACGGCGCTGACGAGCGCGCAGCTGGTCCAGCAAATCGTAGGCCAATACCGGAGCGTGGCGTGCCCAAACCAAAGCCAATACCTGCCGGCGCAGCGGCGTCAAACGGGCACCGCGCTGTGCGCACAGCGTGGCCGCCGTTGCCACTGCGTCGCGCAGGCAACGTTCGTGATTGTGATCGTCGGATCGGAAATATCGGTCGTGCGCCGCCGTTTGCATCATGCGCTCCTTCAGGGTCGGAAATTGCATAGTCAATGTTATAATATAACATAACATGAATTTCCCAATAACCCTCCAGTTCCTCCGCCATACCGCTATCGTCGTCGCGGTAATGTTCGGCGCGGCTCCGGCATTAGCGGCTCCGCCCAATGTCGCGGTGACAATCAATCCGGTGCACTCGCTCGTGGCCGCGGTCATGTACGGTGCTGGCGAACCGTATTTGCTGCTGCCCGGCGGCGTGTCGCCGCACGACTATGCACTGCGCCCCTCGGACCTGCGCCGTATCCGCAATGCCGATCTGCTCGTCTGGGTCGGACCGGGACTCGAGACGTTCCTCGGTAAGCTCGCCGCCGACATTCCGTCCGCACAAACGATGACGTTGCAGACATTGCCTGAATTGCGCCAATCGAAACAACGGCGCGCCGGACTGTTCGCGAAACCTCAGACCACCGAGGGTGACGATAAACACCATGGTGACCCGCATATTTGGCTTGACATCGATAACGCAAAAATCATCGTGCAGGCGGTCGCGGATCGACTCGCTAGTCTCGATCCTATCCAGGCCAATCGTTACCGGCGCAATGCCGAGCAAATTATCGCGCGCCTCGATATTTTGGATGCCGAGTTAGCTTCGCGCTTACAACCGGTGCGGCACATTCCCTATGTGGTATTGCATGACGCTTATCAACTATTCGAAAACCGCTACGGTCTGTCTGCGGTGGGAGCAATCGCCGTGTCGCCACAACAGCGCGCCGGAGCCAAGCGTCTGAGCCAGATTCGTAACGCGTTACGTTCAGGCGCTGCAACGTGCGTATTCAGCGAACCGCAAATTCCGGCAAAGATCGTTGCAACCCTGAGTGCTGATACCGATGTGCGGAGTGGTGTACTTGACCCGCTGGGTACCGAAATCGTGGCCGGACCGAACGCGTACTTTACGTTGATGGAAGGCCTCGCAGGGGCGATAGTCCACTGCCTGCAAGACAACTAAACCGTATAATCCATCGGTGACCGAGCTATGAATGGCGAGTTACGGCAGTATCGTGCACAATTAGAAACGCGATGAGCAAACACAACCACAACGCACCGCTGGCCGACACCGTGTTGCGGGTTAAGGCGCTCGAATCGCTATTGGTCGAAAAAGGGCTGGTCGACCCCGAGGCCCTGGATAAGTTGATCGACACCTACGAAACCAAGGTCGGCCCGCGAAACGGTGCTGCCGTCGTCGCGCGTGCTTGGTGCGACGGCGACTATAAGCAACGCTTATTAAAAGACGCGTCGACCGCGATCGGCGAGTTGGGGTTTAGTGGCCGCCAAGGGGAAGACATGGTGGTGGTGGAGAATACCACCAAAGTTCACAATATGGTCGTATGCACGTTGTGCTCCTGCTATCCGTGGCCCGTCTTGGGGTTGCCGCCGGTATGGTATAAATCCGCACCGTATCGCGCCCGCGCCGTCATCGAACCACACGCGGTACTCACCGAATTTGGGGTCACCCTCGACGACGATGTCGAAATTCGCGTCTGGGACAGCACTGCCGAAATTCGATACCTGGTGTTACCGATGCGACCACCCGGCAGCGGCGATCTCGATGAGCACGCGTTGAGCGAGCTGGTGACCCGCAATTCGATGATCGGCGTAGGCTTGCCGCAGGCGCCAGTGCAAAACAACGCATGAACGGCGCCCACGATCTTGGCGGCATGCACGGCTTTGGGCCAATCGATCACGACGCCAACGAACCGATCTTCCACGCGGAATGGGAACGACGTGCGTTTGCCATGACGCTCGCGATGGGTGCCTACGGCGCATGGAACTTAGATCAATCGCGTTTCGCTCGCGAATGCAGCGACCCGGCCCACTATCTTTCCAGTAGCTACTACGAGCACTGGTTGGATGGGCTCGAGCGACTGTTGGTAGAATCCGGGTTACTGAGCGAAAAGGAAATCGCCGAGCGCGTGGCCGAACTTGCCGTACAGGAACAGTAATGCCGGTACTTACCGCCAAGCAGGTCGAGCCCGGATTGCGGCGTGGCAGCAGTACACGAATGGCGACCGACGCGGTGTCGCGCTTTCGGCCCGGTGACCGGGTCGTGACACGCAACATAAACCCGCGCGGGCATACCCGCCTGCCGCGTTACGCGAGGGGTCGGCGCGGAGTCATCGCCCGCGACCACGGCGTGTTCATATTCCCGGACCGACATGCGACAGACCGCGTGAAGACACCACAGCGTCTTTACAGCGTGCGCTTCTCGCACCACGAATTGTGGGGACCGAACCGCGACCAGCTCGATGCGACACAGACCAATTTTTCTCCGATTAGCGCATCGATATTTCTCGATCTGTTCGACGAGCATCTTGAACCGTTGTGATGAACCCACAGGACCTATCGCTATTCACCGAGATGCAACGCGACGACACAGGCCCGGTGTTTGCCGAACCGTGGCAAGCCCAGGCGTTCGCTCTCGCGGTGCGACTATCGGAGGCCGGGCACTTTTCCTGGCCCGAATGGGCGGAGTATTTAGCGCACGAGATCGCCGCGGCGCGACGCGCCGGGATTCCTGACTTGGGCGATACCTATTATGAACATTGGCTACGGGCGCTGGAACGTATCGTTGCTGATAAACAACTGCTGACCATGCACGCACTGACGGAACGTAAGCGACAGTGGGACGAAGCGGCACGCCATACCGAGCACGGCAACCCGATCGAACTCGACAACAATTACTAACACGATCCGCCTGACACGATTCACGCGATTGTTCGCTATGGCCGACTCTAACGTTCTCCTTGACGGCAGCGCGCCGGCCACGCCACAGAGCATCATCGAAACCCTGACCGAAATTGGGATTGCGAGTCATACGCATAGCCACGCACCGGTGTTCACTGTCGAAGAGGCAAAGTCCCTACGCGGAGAATTGCCCGGCGCCCACATCAAGAACTTGTTCTTGCGCAATAAACGCGGCCGAATGTGGATCCTAACGTGCCTTGAGGATCGCACTTTAGACCTCAAACAATTCGGCACACGGCTCGGCAGCGGACGATTGTCGTTCGGGAGCCCGCAACGATTGATGAGTTATTTAGGAGTGATTCCGGGCGCCGTCACGCCGCTCGCGGTCATCAACGACCGCGGTGGTGCGGTCGATGTCGTGCTCGATCGAGCACTCATGGCAGCAGCAACGATAAATGTGCATCCGCTCACGAATTCTCGAACCACGGCATTAGCTCCAGCGAGCTTGCTCGCGTTTCTCAACGCAGTCGATCACGCACCGACCATTATGGATCTCGATGTTGACGGCTGATGCGCCGCCCTTTCGTCGACCGTGCCGAGTTGAAACCGAGTCGATTAGGGGAACGAGTCAGTCATGAAAAAGCCAAAATTTGTTGAAATACTTCAATTAATACACAGATTTGTAGTCATGAATATACCGGATACCGGGACGACTAACTACCAACCAGTGTATATATCGAGCCCGCGTTTTTTTATCTGCGCACCGATGATGACTCGCTGAATCTCCGACGTCCCTTCCCAGATTCGATCGACGCGTAAATCGCGGTATAGTCGCTCCACGGGATTGTCGCGCATATAACCGCGCCCACCAAAAATTTGCACGGCGCGGTCCACCACTCGGCCGGCCATCTCCGAACAAAACAGCTTCAATGCACTCGCGCGAGCATGCACCAGTTTGCGCTCGAGGCCCGCATCGATATCGTGGGCGTTGCGGTACAACAGCGTCTTCGCCGCCATAATTTCCGTGGCCATATCGGCCAGCATAAATTCAATTCCTTGATACGTATTTATGATTTGACCGAATTGCTCGCGCTCGGCCGCGTAATGATTGGCAAGCTCCGCGCAGCGCGTCGCGGCACCAACGCAATGCGCGGCGATCTGCAGACGCGCCTCTATAAACCACTCCTTCGTCAACTCAAGACCCTGTCCCACCCCACCCAATACCGCACCCGCCCCGACCCGCAGGTCGGAAAATCGCAGCTCAGCATGATCGAAAACGTACGTATGCATAAACCTTGGAGAACGTAGATGTTCGATCCCGTCACAGTCTTTGTCGATGAGAAACAAGGTGGGCTTGTTCACATCTCCGTCCACCAACACGTGCAGGATAATAAAATCGCTCGCATTGAACGAGGTCACGAACCATTTCTCTCCGTTGATGACGTAATCGTCGCCATCCCGTACGGCCGTACTGCTGACGCGGCCGGTATCCGAACCCGCCCCGGGCTCGGTGATCGCGTAACACCCACGCCGCTCACCACCACAGCTGGCATGCAGGTAATTAGTCACCTGTGCGTCGCTGCCATGGCGAAGGCAGACCGCCGGCTGCCACACCGCACTCCATAATCCGCACGTGGCCCGACCCAGTTGCTCATTAATCAACGTTTGTTCGAGGATGCTGCATCCCTGGCCGCCGTCATCGACACGGTGATTAATGGCATTTAAATTCCACTCGCGAACCCGGTTGCGCAACGCAGCGCGTTGCGAATCAGGCAACCCGCCGTGTTCCTCAACGCCGGTCTCCATCGGCTGCAGTACTTGCTCGCAAAAATCCCGCGCCCGCGACTGCCATTCAAGCTCTCGTTTGCTCAATGTTAAATCCATTGTTTATCCTTTAGCTTTGCCCAGCGCCACTACGCGTCGACATCGGCGCGCGGTACGACGACCGCATCGACTGCAACAACGCGATCAGGAAACACCAGTAGTGGGTTGACGTCGATCTCGCCGAGCACATCGCGCAATGCTATAGCCAGTTGCGACAGCTTCACAATCGCGCGCGCCAACCCTACCGTATCCAGCGTCGCGCCACCGCGCACACCATTAAGCACAGCCTTGATCCGTAATGTGTCGATGAGTCGAACCGCCTCGTCGAAGCCAAGCGGCGCGAGCGCATAGGCTCGTTCGTCGAGAACTTCGATCAATCGGCCTCCGGCCGCCAGCATGATATACGGACCGAACTGCGGATCATTGACGATTCCCAACGCGATCTCCACTCCACCGGACAACATCGGCGCCACTAAGACTTCAGCCCCGAGTCGCGCATTCAAGTCGTCGTAAGCTTTCAGCAATTCATTTTCACAACGCAAATCCAACGCCACGCCGCCGACATCGGTTTTGTGAACAACACCTACTACCGCGGTCTTCGCAACAAGCGGATACTCAAGCTCCGCCGCTGCTTCGAGGGCTGCGTCGCGAGTTGCCACTAAACGACAAGGTACTGTCGCGATATCGAAATCCGCCAACAACGTCAACGCATCGAATTCACTCAGCGCATCGCCATGCGCCATTCGTCGTCGCCACTGGGTTGTTCGCGCCGGCACGCTGCTGTTACTCGAAGCTCGCGCTCCCCATTCGTTTTGAAAATCGCGAAGCGCGAACAGATGTTTAAAGGCACGTAATGCCGAGTCTGCACCTCGCAACACGGGAATACCTGCCGCGTGCAGCGCCCGGATTGGTGCGCTGTCTTTTATTCCGGCGTAATTG
>CAXMMZ010000079.1:0-4918 GCA_964194565.1 Arenicellales bacterium | reverse complement strand
CTAGTCAATAACGATCGATAGCCTCCGGTGCGCGGTTTGCAGCGCCGCTTGTACGATTTCGGGCGTGTCGCCGGCCGCGAAGATGAAACCCAGATAACGGTCGCCTTCCGGCACAGGCAGCACGGCTTGATTGATCGGAATTGTAATTCGGACATCAGTAATATGGGCGCACGCGCGCGCCGAGGCGACACCGTGTACCGCTTTCAACACGCCTCGTTTGGAGATCGGTATCATCATAACGCCAGCGGCGGATACAAGTGATCCAGAAGGCATGGTAATTCCAAGCGCATCGCCGATTATCAAGTCTTCGAGCGTCATACCGTTATCGAAATGTAGTGTCCGCGAACACAATCCACCGATTGATCGTGCAGCGACCTCAATCGGTACCGGTGTGCCCTGGTGGATGCGTAGTTCGGCATGTAGCGGCCCGTGTCGCAATCCAATGGCGGCGGCCGCAGTCGCCACGGTCTTAACACAAGCTTGTTGCAGATCGTCTGCGAGACGCGACGGTGTGATGAGCATATGCTCTTCGAAATACGGTCCGTCCGACATGCCGGGCTTATCGAAGATCGCGAGCGGCACGAGTCTACCGTCCGACAATAGTGACTCAACAATTACTTCTGGTCCTTCTACGAAGCGTTCTACGAGGATGTTTGGGCGTCGCGACGCTTGTTTAATGATGGGCGTAATGCGATCGACCGCGTTGACGAATGTGTGACCGTCATTGGCGCGAATAACGCCGCGGCTCGCCGATAGGTCGAGCGGTTTCAGCACACATGGATAGCGCTGCCTCCCCGCGGCGTGCACGGCATCGGCGTCAATTGGCAGCAACGTAAATTCGGGTGTCGGCAGTTCCGCGCGTTTTAGTGCACAGCGCCACCGGAATTTGTCGTGGGCCGTTGCCACGGCGTGCGGCGGGTTATGTTTGAGATCGAGCGCCTGTGCTGCATTGGCAGCGATCCACGTTGTGGTTTCGTCGACACCGACGATGGCTTGCAAAGGGTGCCGTGCCGCGAACCGGACGATGCTGTCGGTGGCGCGGCGATGGTCGGCAAAATCGATGAGTAATGTTCCGTTTGCGGTAAATGCCGAGAGTGGAGATTGAATTGAACAACCGACCGTTAGCGTAACCTCGTGCCGTCGCGCCGAGTTGAGGAAATCTTCGGTGCGGTAACAGCGGTTCGGGATCAGTAATAACAGTCGCGGCGATCGGATTGCGTCGCCCGACGCGTTCACCCGTCGGCTCCGCCGCCTTTGCCGGGGCTGAAAAACGGATCCCGCCCGGCGTCGTGATCGGTGCGGTCGACGACGGAGTGAACGCCGGCAATTTGTTCGCGAATGAGAGTTTCCACCCCTTGGCGCAATGTGACTTCGGCCATCGTGCAACCCTGACAGCCGCCACTAAAACGCACGTACACGGTGCCGTCGCGCACCTCGTCGAGTTCGATCCTACCACCATGTGTCGCAATAGCCGGATTGATTTGCTCGGTCAGCAACTCTTCGACGCGTTGTGCCACGGGTGTATTCACGTCTGCAGAAGGCGATGCGGGCGGTTCGATCGCGAATGTGATGTCAGTTAGGGCAGGAATGTGGTGGCGAAACATTCCGGTGATCCACGACCGTAATGGGATTAAAGCGCCCGGTGAACCCAGTACATCGATTGCGACGGAAGTGTCGGCGAGCGATACGCGCAGATCGCCGCCACGGTCCTGCACAACCGGTCGAATGTGTGTTGCGACCACCGCGTCGACGCGAGCGGACAATCCGTCATTGCCAGATAATCGTTGCCCTTGCGAGTCGGTAACGACGATTGTCGATTCGTGGTTGGGATAATCGAGCGCGTGTTCAAGGTCAGCGATTAAATCGCCGGCGTGTTCGAGGCCGATCGAAAGCCGCAGCAAATCGTCCGGCACCGGCGTAGCGGGCCCTTCGATGCTCGCGCGGTGTTCGATAAGGCTTTCTACCCCACCGAGCGATGTCGCGCGCTTGAAGAGTTCGACCCTTGCAGCGGTGGCCATGGCTGCCGCTTTACCGCCCTCTAACCGTATCGACAACATACCGCCGAACCCATCGGTCATTTGCCGTACTGCGAGTTCGTGCTGCGGGTGATCGGGCAGTCCCGGGTACAGCACCGCTTTTATTCGCGGATGCACGGACAAACACTCGGCCACAGTCTGTGCGGTCTGCGAGCTTTGCCGTACGCGTGGATACAAGGTGCGCATGCCGCGCAATAGTAACCAGGCTTCGAACGGCCCCAACACCCCACCCGCGTCTTGCTGCCAATGGTGCAGGCGTTGCCAAAACGCATCGCGGCGTGCGGTTACGACCGCGCCCGCAAGTACATCGCTATGGCCGTTCAGGTATTTGGTGGCGGAGTAGACGACGAGGTCCGCGCCGAAATCGATGGGCCGGGTCAGCACCGGAGTTGCCACCGTGTTATCGACCGCCAAGCGCGCGTTTACACTGTGCGCAAGGTTTGCCGCGGCAGCGATATCGCTGATTTCCCAAGTCGGATTGGCGGGTGTCTCCAGCCACAGTAATCGTGTCTTCCCGGGCCGCAGTGCGGCGCGAATCGCGTCCGCATTAGACGTGTCCGCCATTTCCACGTCGAGTCCCCATGACATCGCGAATTCGTGCAACCATTTGCGCATTGCCCAATACATGATCCGTGGCACGATGACGTGGTCGCCAGGTAGTAACGTTTGGAACACCGCCGTCGACGCCGCCATACCGGAGGCGAACAACAGGCAGCTCGCGCCGCCGTCGAGATTGGTCAGCAGGTCTTCCGGAGTGTCGTAAGTCGGATTTTGGGAACGCGTGTAACCACGCCCGGATCGGTAGCCACCGTCGGCATCACGAATATAAGTCGTCGACGGATGTAGCGGTGGTACCAATGCGCGGGTCACCGCATCGATGCGGCCAAGCGCCTGGGCCGCCAGGGTCTCAGGGTGTAACGGTTTTCCGTTGTCGTCGTTCGATGTGGTCATTGGGTTAGTGCGCGGCTTAGCAAATTCATGACGATTCGAATTGGCGCTCGCGCCAGCGGATGGCGGCGGTCAGCCCGTCGCGCTCCCGAATCTCGTTAAACTGCCGATTCGCTTCGGTGTCGCTGGCGTCGAGGAGCGCGCCGATTTCGATGCCGTATGCGACAGCCTGGCGAAGTCCCGCAATTTCGGCGCCGCGATTAATAGCGGCTTTGGTTGCCTGTAAACCTTCCAGGGAGATCGCGGCGACGCGCTTCGCGTAGCGCCAGGTTTCACGTTCGAGCTGGGCATCCGGGAAAACGTGATTCACCATGCCAATACGTAACGCTTCTTCGGCATCGATGGTGTCGCCCGAATACAGCAGCTCGCGGGCTTTCTTAAGCCCGACGATCCATGGCATCACGATCGCCGGTGATGCGGTCGAAAAGCGGATTTCGGGCTCGCCGAATTTTGCGGTATCGGATGCAAAGGTCACGCAGCTCATGAGCGCCAGTTCACAACTTCCTGCCAGGCAGTAACCACGTACCATTGCGATAACCGGTTTACTGCAATCCCACGGCGTGTATTCGAATTCGACGCAGTCCGTCAACATGCGCCGCATACCCATCGGGGTTCGGCCTCCGTAATGTTTGGCCCAGTCGAATTTCAGATCGAACCCGGCGCCGAAGTGTTCGCCACTACCGCTGAGCACCACGATGTGAACCTGCGGATCCTCGTCGGCACGGCGGAACGCATCCGACAATTCACGCATCACCTCCGGATTGATCGCGTTCAATACCGGTGCGCGGTCGATTCGCACAGTCGCGATTTTGTCGGCGACGTCGTAGTGCAAGTGTTTGCTCATAGGTGTGGTCTCGTCTGGGGGTGATCGCGGTACCGTGCTGCTCCACGTAACGATAGCAAGTTCCGGCCGGCAACGGCAACGCAGCAGCGTCGCTACCCGTCGTGTTGCCGGCCGGGTTCGATTGGGTGGGCCGACAATGCCCGTATGCGCTGTGCACGGGCCGAATCCTTGACAGAGAGACCGAATTCTCGTCCAATCGACTCGATTGGTTTTTTTTAGATACGGCTCCCGAAAATAAGATATTTGGGAATCAATCATTCGACACACTGGAGGGGATTTAAATGATCAAAACACTTACACGCACGGCGCTGTGCGCCACCATTCTTGCCAGCTTCACACTGGCGGCGACGCAGGCCAATGCCGCCAACGACCGTTTCAAGAAGGTTCTCGATCGCGGCAAGCTCGTGGTCGGCGTTAAGGCCGACTACAAGCCGTGGGGGTTCCGCGATTCCAGCGGCAACCTAGTCGGCATGGAAATTGACATGGCCCAGGACGTGGCCGATGCGCTCGGCGTTTCGCTCGAGCTGGTGCCGGTGCAGTCGTCCAACCGCATGCAGTTTCTCGAGCAGGGCAAAATCGATCTGATGATCGCCACCATGTCCGACAAGGCCAACCGCCGCAAGGTGGTCGGCATACCGCAACCGAACTACTACACGTCGGGCACCAACGTACTGGCCAAGAAGGGTGTGGTCAGCAGTTGGGCGGATCTCAAGGGCAAGCCCGTCTGCGGCAAGCAGGGCGCCTTCTACAATAAGCAGGTTTCGCAAAAATACGGCGCCAAGATCATCGCCTTCGTCGGTAATGCCGAAGCCAAGCAGGCGCTGCGCGACGGCAAGTGCGTCGCCTGGGTCTATGATGACAGTTCGATCATGGCTGATCTCGCATCCGGTCAGTACGACGATTACGAAATGCCGATGATGACCGAGGACGACAATCCCTGGGCGCTCGCCGTTCCATTAGAGGAATTGAATGGCATCTGGGGTAACTTCATGTCCGGCATGATCTACAACTGGCACAGCTCGGGCCGGCTGATCGAACTCGAGAAGAAGTGGGGCATCCAGTCCACCCAGTTCGTTATGGATATGAACAA
>CAXMMZ010000078.1:0-15491 GCA_964194565.1 Arenicellales bacterium | reverse complement strand
GTTAGCGAAAGCGCCACACGGATGACGCCCGATCGGCACACCGCAGCATCGAAAGTGGGACTCAGACTGAGCCGACCCAGTCAGCCGCGCGTAACGGTATTGCGAATATACTCAGGCGACGCCAGCTGGGCTTTGGTGGCTTCACCGGCCTGAAGGACCGCAATCCGGGCCGTGGCGCGCGCCAGCGGTACACAGTCCGGCGACCAGCCGCGAAGCCCGTCTCCGACCGCATTCGTGAGCCGCTGTGAATACGCGTCCCAACCACTACCGACTCCCCAGCATATCGGTTCGGCACGCACATGATCGGGGTCGGAGACCGATTCGCTACCGACAAGTTGCACGCTGTTCGACTCGGTGCGGCGATAACTGCCCCAATAAACCTGGTCCATTCGCGCATCGATACAAGCCAATACGATCGGCTCGCCCGCCTGCCATGCGAGCGCCGCTAATGACGACACACCGATGACCGGTAGACCCGCGCCATAGGCCAGTCCTTGGGTCACCCCAACGCCGATGCGCAACCCGGTGAACGAACCCGGTCCTTTGCCATACGCGATTGCATCGCACTCCCCCAGCGCGATCCCGGCTTCGGCCAACACCGATTCCACCATCGGTAACAACAACTGCGAATGGCCACGACTGCCGCGCTGTATCCGCTCGATGCAATCGTCGCCGCACAGCAGCGCAACGGAACATGCATCACCAGCCGTTTCAATCGCCAGAACTTTCATTCAAAAAAAACCGCTCGACATCATCAAAATTACGGCTCACTGGCATCGGTGGTAACGCCCGACGAAAAATCTTGCCATAGCCCTTAGTGGTGAGACGTGGGTCGCAAATGACCAAAACGCCACGGTCGCTGCTGTCTCGTATCAATCGACCCACGCCTTGTTTAAGCACGATCACCGCGGCAGGCAACTGATAGTCCCGAAACGGGTTGCCTCCGGATTCCTCGATCCGCGCCAGACGCGCGCGCAACACCGGATCGTCTGGCGGTGCAAACGGCAGTCGGTCGATTATCACACACGATAGCGCGTCGCCCCGAACGTCGACGCCCTCCCAAAAACTCGCGGTACCGAGTAATACCGCATTACCGTGTGCCCGAAATCGTTCTAATAACACGTTGCGGGGCGCGTCGCCTTGCACCAAAACGGGATACGGCAGCCGCTCCGCGAGAAGACCGCGCGCCTGTTCAAGCGCGCGAAAACTCGTAAATAACAGAAACGCTCGACCGCCACTGGCGCGTAACACCGAGTACGCCAATTCTACGACACGCGGGGTAAATTCTGGTTCGCGCGGATCCGGCATATCCTCAGGCAGGTATAACAGCGACTGCGTAGCGAACGGGAACGGACTCTCCCAGGTTCGCGTTTCCGCACCCGCTAAACCCATCGTATTTAAGTAGTGGCTGAAATCATCACCGACCGCCAACGTCGCCGAGGTAAAAATCCACGCACGCTCGGCACTGCCGATACGCTGTTGAAAAACCGCACCCGGCTCCAATGGCGTGGAGCATAATCGGAACGAGGCTCCCGTCATCTCGTACCAACGCACGTATTCCGACTGCTCGCGCTCCAATAACTGTTGAAGGTTGTCGTGCAGTTCTACGCTACGGTGCCAGCAGCGCTCCAACCCCGGACCCGCTACGGCGGCTTGTTCCATTAACGACGCGCACGCCAACAGCGCCACTTCCATGTCGAGCAACGCGCGCTGACAACGATCGTTCTCGTCAAGATCGGCGAGCGAACCTCGCGAGGCTTGGGTGCGTAACGACTTCTCGGTCACGCGCACCGCTCGCTCCAATTCATGCAGGGTATCCGGCAACGCGGCAATCGCGCTGTGCTCTTGCTGTTCCTCACTGCGAATATCGCGGCAAAGATCACGCAGCTGCCCGCCTGTCAGATTGGTTCCGAGAAACAGCGATGCGACAGCGGGAAGCTGGTGTGCTTCGTCGAACACCACGGCAGCGGCTCGTGGCAGCAAATCACCGAACCCTTCTTCCTTCAACACCAGGTCGGCAAAAAACAAATGGTGGTTAACGATAACAATATCGGCACTGAGCGCGGCGCGCCGCGCCCGATTTACATAGCAACGATCAAAATGCGCGCACTTTGTTCCGAGGCAGTTGTCCGCGGTCGATGTCACCAGCGGCCAAATCCCCGCGCCCTCTTCGACGCTGTCCAATTCAGCGATGTCACCGTTCGCGGTATGCAAACTCCACGCTTTGACCTGCGCGAGGTCCGCATTTACCGCGAATAGATCGCGCTCATTGTCGGCGATGTTTTCTAAGCGATGCCGGCACAGATAATTGGCCCGGCCTTTCAGTAACGCCACGTCGACCGGTTGCTGCAATGCGTCGCGCACCAGCGGAATCTCACGGTAGAACAACTGATCCTGCAGATGCCGCGTCGCCGTGGAGACAATGGCGGTCTTGCCGGAAAGCACAATGGGAACCAAATAAGCAAAGGTCTTGCCGGTTCCGGTTCCGGACTCTACGACAAGGGTTTGAGCATCCAGCAAGGCGTGCTCGATGCATTCGGCCATTTGTTGCTGTGCTAGGCGTGGCGCGAACCCCGCGAGTGCCGCCGCAACCGGCCCGCCTTCGCGAAGCGCATCGATACTCGCAGTCATGTTCGTTCACCGCGGCCGAACGTCATATCGGTAAGAGCGCTTGGGCTTCGCTACGTGAAATATCCGAGCTACGCTGCGCCCACATCATCGTTTAGGCAACGCGCTACCGCGTCGCGCCACGAAGGCATGATCACGCCCAACTGCTGGCGGATTTTATCGGTATTGAGCACTGAATACCGCGGGCGGCGCGCGGGCGTCGGATAGTCGGCAGTGCCGATCGGCGTTACGCTCACGTGGTGCGAACCAAGTCCGGCGACGATAGCGCGGGCGAAATCATACCAAGAGGTGTTGCCAGCCCCGGTCAGATGATAGGTCCCGTACAAATCTTCGTTGGAGTTCGTAACCGTATTCACAATTTTGATTGTGGCGGCGGCAAGGTCGTCGGCCAACGACGGGCTACCGATCTGATCGTTGACAATGGATAACGACGGACGCTCTTGAACCAAGCGGCGAACCGTGTTCAAAAAATTCCGGCCACTCGACGAAAACACCCAACTGGTCCGCAGCACTAAGTATCGGCCGCCGGTTTGCACCACCGCGGCTTCGCCAGCCTGCTTCGTCGCGCCATAGACATTGATCGGATTCGTCGGGTCGGTTTCGAGGTAGGGGTCGCTGGCTGTGCCGTCAAACACATAGTCGGTTGAAAAGTGCACGAACAACGCATCGAGCTTCTTGGCCTGTTCGGCGATCACGCGCGGTGCCTCGGCATTCACGGCGGCGGCGAGTTGCGGTTCCTGTTCAGCTTGATCGACGGCCGTATAGGCTGCCGCATTTACGATGACGTCGGGTCGAACCGACTCGATCAACGCGCGCAATCGAGACGCGTCGGACAAATCCGCATCGCCACGGCCGCACGCGATCAACTTGCTGTCGGTGCCGAGTAACCGAGTCAATCGCGAACCGACCTGGCCGTTTTTACCAAATACGAGATATCGCAACGGCGGATTATCCTACGCTGCAGAGAGCTTGGCGGGTCACCACGACGTCGCGGCGCGGTCGCAAACTATGTTTCCAAATCCCGCAACCGACCGCCACTGGCGTCTTTGACCGATAGCAACGGCTCAGACACGGGCCAGTCGATGCCGATATCGGGATCATTCCAGCTTATGCAACGATCCTCAGCCCGGGCATACAATGTGGTACATTTGTACACGACATCGGCGCTGTCACTGAGCACACAAAACCCGTGAGCGAACCCTTCCGGGACATAGAGTTGATGTTTGTTGGTAGCCGATAAGTGCAACCCGTACCATTTGCCGAAGCTTGTCGAGCCCGGTCGGATGTCCACGGCAACATCAAATATTTCACCCTCCACCACGCGCACGAGCTTGCCTTGCCAGGTCGGATACTGATAGTGCAATCCGCGCAACACACCGCCTGCGGATCGGGAATGGTTGTCCTGCACAAACGTCGTCGGCAAACCGGATTTTTCAAAGTCACCCGAATTGAACGTTTCCATAAAAAAACCGCGGTCATCGCCAAATACATCGGCTTCGACCAGCTTGACCCCGTCTAACGGCGTATCAACAACACGCACGGCGCAACTTCCTCGAATTCATTATCATTTAATTTGTGATATGACACACAACGTGGCGAGTTTCCTAAGTCACCAGATCGTCAAAGAACGTACGAATCTTGTCGGTCCAGGTATTTTCTTTGGGGCGGTGCCGCCCACCGGCTTCGCGGGTCAAGCGATCGAATTCCATTAACAACTCACGTTGACGTTTGGTCAATTTTACTGGAGTTTCGATGCTGACTTTACAATACAAGTCGCCGACCCGGCGGCTGCGTACGTTTTGGACTCCCTTGCCACGTAATCTGAATACACCCTCACTCTGCGTTTCCGCAGGAATCTTCAAGTTTGCGCGACCATCGAGTGTCGGCACTTCCAACTCGCCACCCACCACTGCGGTCGCGAATGACAGCGGCATTTCGCAATGCAAATTGTCGCCGTCACGGACGAAGATTGGGTGCGGCTTGATAGCGACCTGCACGTACAAATCGCCCGGCGGAATACCGCCACTGCCAGCTTCGCCTTCTCCGGCCAATCGAATTTGATCGCCGACATCGACACCGGCCGGCACTTTGACCGACAACGTCTTGGTGTGCCGCACCCGGCCTTGGCCGTTACAGGCGGTGCACGAATCGGTTATGACTTGCCCTTTACCGCGGCAATGCGGACAGGTCTGCTGAATCGAAAAGAAACCTTGTTGCATACGTACCTGACCTTGACCGTTACAGGTCTGGCAGGTCGTCGGCGAGGTGCCGGGTTTGGCGCCCGAACCGTTACACGTCTCGCAACCGATCATGGTGGGCACACGGATACGGGATTCGGTGCCGCGCACCGCTTCTTCGAGACTCAACTCGAGGTTGTATTGCAAATCGGCGCCACGGGCCGCACGCGCCCCGCCGCGCCGGCTGCCACCGAATATATCGCCGAATATATCGCCGAATATATCGCCAAATCCAGCGCCGCCCGGCTGACCACCGCCCATCGACGGGTCCACACCGGCGTGCCCGAACTGATCGTAGGCCGCGCGTTTTTGCGAGTCGCTCAGAATTTCATAGGCCTCCTTGGCTTCCTTGAATTGCTCCGCCTCGGCCTCACCGGGGTTGCGATCGGGATGGTGCTTCATCGCCAAACGGCGATACGCCTTTTTCAGTTCTCCGTCCGAGGCGTTGTGTTGAACCCCTAGAACTTCATAGTAATCCCGCTTTGCCATACGTCTACCTGTACCGTGTCAGCGACACCTGAGCCCGAGGTGACCGTTCCTGCAGTTCCCGTTGACGACAACGCCGCATCGGTTTGCAAACTCTACTCATAGCAAAACAGGCGTGGCCTTTGCCACGCCTGTTCATAGCAGCGACGGTGCCGCCGGACTTCCTGTGCCGGGCCGCAGTGGCCACGGCCGCGAGTACTAACTGTCCTTCTTATCCTGGACCTCTTCGAATTCCGCGTCGACCACATTGTCGTCACTCGCGCCACTCGCCTCGGCCTCGGGACCCGGCGCCGCGCCGGCCGCATCGGCTTGGGATTGATACATCTGCTCCGCGAGCTTACCGCTGGCCTCGGCCAACGCTTGGGTTTTTGTGGTTATCGCTTCCAGATCGTCTTCTTTGACAACGCCTTCGAGATCCGCGATGGCAGCTTCTATCTGTTCCTTCTCAGCACTATCGACTTTATCGCCGAGTTCTGCCATCGACCGTTGCACGCCATGGATCATACCTTCCGCCTGATTGCGTGCATCCACCAACTCGCGCAACTTACGATCGTCGTCAGCGTGTTCTTCGGCGTCTTGGACCATGCGATTGATCTCTTCGTCGCTTAAGCCGGAGCTCGATTTAATGACGATCTTATTCTCTTTACCGGTAGCTTTGTCCTTCGCCGACACGTGCATTATGCCATTCGCGTCAATGTCGAAAATCACATCGATTTGTGGTATGCCTCGCGGCGCCGGCGGAATATCCGACAGATCAAACCGTCCGAGCGACTTATTGCCGGACGCCATTTCCCGCTCGCCTTGCAGCACATGTACGGTCACCGCCGTCTGATTATCGTCGGCCGTTGAGAATACCTGATTCGCTTTGGTGGGAATCGTCGTGTTCTTGTCGATGAGCTTGGTCATAACGCCACCCAGCGTCTCAATACCGAGTGAAAGCGGCGTCACGTCCAGCAGCAACACGTCCTTTACGTCGCCGCCCAACACGCCGCCCTGGATCGCGGCACCGACGGCCACCGCCTCATCGGGGTTCACGTCCCTACGGGAATCCTTGCCGAAGAAGTCTTTGACGACTTCCTGCACCTTCGGCATCCGGGTTTGTCCGCCGACCAGTATCACGTCTTTAATGTCGCTGCCCTTCAGCCCGGCATCCGCGAGCGCAGTTTTGCACGGCCCGATCGTGCGCTGGATTAATTCGTCCACCAACGATTCGAGCTTGGCGCGCGACAGCTTCATATTGAGGTGCTTCGGACCCGACGCGTCGGCAGTGATATAAGGCAAATTGACCTCGGTCTGCGAACTCGAAGACAGCTCGATCTTGGCTTTTTCCGCGGACTCTTTGAGACGCTGCATGGCTAGCGGATCGCCACGCAGATCCATGCCTTGATCCTTCTTGAACTCGTCGGCCAGGTAATCGATCAGGCGTCGGTCGAAATCCTCACCACCGAGGAATGTATCGCCGTTGGTCGATAACACCTCGAACTGGTGTTCGCCGTCGATCTCTGCGATTTCGATAATGGAGATATCGAAGGTGCCACCGCCTAGGTCGTAGACGGCGATCGTCTTATCGCCCTGCTTTTTATCGAGCCCGTAGGACAACGCCGCCGCGGTCGGTTCGTTGATAATCCGTTTAACATCGAGCCCGGCGATGCGCCCGGCGTCCTTCGTGGCTTGGCGCTGCGAGTCGTTGAAATACGCAGGCACCGTAATCACGGCCTCGGTCACGGTTTCACCTAGGTAGTCTTCCGCGGTCTGCTTCATTTTCTGCAGGATTCGCGCTGAAATTTCCGGTGTGGCCATCTGCTTGCCGCCGACTTCGACCCACGCGTCGCCATTTTTGGCTTTGACGATCTTATAGGGCATCAGATCGATATCGCGCTGCACCAGCTTGTCGTCAAATTTTCGACCCACCAGCCGCTTTACCGCGAACAACGTATTGTGCGGATTGGTCACCGACTGCCGCTTCGCGGACTGGCCCACCAACACCTCACCGTCGTCGGTAAACGCTACCACCGATGGCGTGGTGCGATCGCCTTCACTATTTTCGATCACCTTAGCTTGCCCCGCTTCCATGACCGCCACACACGAGTTCGTGGTGCCTAAATCGATACCGATAATCTTTGCCATTATTGAGTCCTCAATACGAGCTTAAATGTAAAAAATGTTATGTCTTTTAGTGGGGCATGACGGGCCGGAATTCAAGCGGCCGAATCGTCATTGGACGCCGCTTTGGAGACGATCACCATGGCCGGGCGCAACAACCGGTCGTTGAGCGTATAGCCTGTCTGGATAGCGCTGACTATGCAGTTCGGCTCAAACTCCGTGGTTTCCTGTGTCGTGATCGCCTGATGTTGCTTGGGATCGAACTTGTCGCCCCGCTCGGGGGCCAGCTCCAGCAACGCAAACTTCTCGAACGCACTGTCGATCTGCTTCGCGGTCAGGTCCAGGCCTTCCAGCATCTTTCTCACCAGCGGTGTTTCTTCATCGCCAAGGTCAATGCTGCGTGCTAAATCGAGACTGTCCTTTACCGCCAGCATTTCCATTGCAAAACCTTCGATCGCGAATTTGCGGGCATTGCTTACATCGGTCATCCCACGGCGCCGAATATTCTCGGTTTCCGCCTTGGCGCGCATATACTGATCTTTGTGCTCGTCGGCCAGCGCTCGACTATATTCGAGCTCAGCCATTAAGGATTCGATCGACACCTCAGCTTCTATCGCGCTCGAATCTACTTCGCCGGTCGCAGCGGGAGATTTACCGTTATCGCTCTTCACAGACGTGTTCTCGACTTCATCCACATCCGAAACTTCCGTTTCCTTAGCATTGTTTTCATTCGGCATTTCGTGATTCTATCTCGCTGAAATACTGCCCTATATCGGCAGATGGGGGTACGGGAGTACGGTTTCAAGCCACTACAGCAAAGCGGTGCTACTGGCTCGGAGTATTCACCACGGTACTAAACTAGCTCGTCGATTCACCAGGGATATCGTCGCTGTCGAGCGTCCCGAGCGCGCTGCCCAGTAAACGGGCCGTCACATCGACAATGGGAATCACGTCTGCGTAGTCCATCCGCGTCGGACCGATTACCCCAAGGGTTCCAATGCTGCGGCCGTCCACCTCGTACGGTGCCGCCACGACACTGCATTCATTCAGTGCGTGGTAGCCGGACTCATCGCCGATAAATATGCTAATGCCGGTGGCCGACATGCTTTTAGCGAGCAATTCGAGCAGGTCTTGTTTGGTCTTAAACGTGTCAAATAATTCCCGTAGTTTCCCGAGCTGGTTGAACTCCGGAACCGTGAGCAGATTTTCTTCGCCGCTCAACAGCACCTCTTGCTCCTCAGCGTCCTCGGAATCGAACATCTTCTGCGCCATTTCCACGGCCGTTTTCATAACGCGGTTCATTTCATCGCTGTCTTGCTGCATGTCGTTCAGCAAGATATGACGCACTTGCTCGAGCGATTGACCGTGATACTCGCTGTTGAAGTAGTTCGAGGCTTCGACTAACTCACTCTCGGCGTATTCGCGAGCAGTCGCGAGCACGCGATTTTGCACGCCGCCATCACTGGTGACCAAAATGACCAACACTCGTCGCGCCGATAAGCGAAGGAATTCCAACTGTTTGAATCCGGTGTGTTGGTGACGCGGCACCAATATCACGCCCATAAATTTAGTAATTCGCGACAGAATTTCCGTCGCCGTCGATAATATACGCTGTGGGTCTTGATCGGAATGCAGCCGATCCTCGATCTCTGCGACCGCATCATTGGTCAGTGGCCGCACCTTTAATAAAGTATCGATAAACATGCGGTAGCCCATTGCGGTCGGGATGCGGCCGGACGATGTGTGCGGCGAATCGATGAGCCCCATATCCTCCAGATCCGACATTACGTTGCGCACCGTGGCCGGACTGATATCGAGGCCGGATTCGCGCGCGAGCGTACGCGAACCCACTGGCTGCCCATCGCTGATGTAGCGATGGATCAGTGACGTGAGCAAGAGCTCGGCGCGCTCGTTTAGGGGCATAAATCGCTGAATCGATGTCGGTGGTAGCTTAGCACTCGTATTATCTGAGTGCTAAGATGGGGCTGTCAATCGGAACCCGCCGCGATCGGCCCCAATTACCGATAAACCTATGGTATGTATGGCGTCGGAGCGCCCCGGATTCCGGGCCACCGCTCCCGATAATGCGGGCACAACAACGACGATAACCACGGAGCCGCGCCCCGGCGTGTCCCCACAACATTACATAGGGTAGTGATTACCGACCTGCACATTCGCGATTTTGCGATCGTCCGACAATTGGAACTCAATTTTGGCGATCGATTCTCGGTTTTGACCGGGGAAACGGGTGCGGGCAAATCCATCCTCGTCGATGCCCTCGCGCTGGCCCTGGGTGGTCGTGCGGAATCGGGAATGGTACGCCACGGTGGTGAACGCGCGGAGATAATCGCGTCGTTTGCCATCACCGCCGGCGACGACGCCGCGGTCTGGCTCGAGACGAACGAACTCGACGACGCTAATAGCTGTGTGCTGGCACGCATCGTCTGGACCGACAAACCCTCGAAGGCCTCCATCAATGGCCGGCCCGTCCCGGCCAGTCAATTGCGAGCGCTCGGCGAGCTGCTGGTGGATATCCACGGACAACATGAGCATCAATCACTGCTGCAACGCGATGTGCAGCGCCGTATCGTCGATGACTACGCTGGATTATCCGGGCAGTGCCAACAATTGCTGGCATGTTTTCAGGACTGGAAACAACACGCCGACCGTCTCGCCGCATTGCGCACCAAAGCCGGCCGGGGCAGCGGCGACGCGGAGCTGTTACGGCACCACATCGCCGAGCTCGATGTACTCGCTATGCAGGACGGTGAATACCCGCAACTCAGCGACGAACTGCGGCGCGCGGCCCACAGTACAGACCTTGCTGACGGCGTACGTCGTAGCCTTGACCAACTCTACGAAGACGATCAGGACGCGATCAGCGCTACGCTCGGTGAGGTAACCGCACGGCTCAACACATTGACTCAATTCGATCACCGGCTCGGTGCCGTCGCCGAATTACTGGAGCAAGCGCAACTACATGTAACCGAAGCCGCATTCGCGCTGCGTGAACAAGCGTCGGGCGAAGAGTTCGACCCGGAACGCCAGGACTGGTTGGAACGCCGCGTGCAAACTTGGCACGACCTGGCACGCAAGCACAAGGTCGATCCGGATCAGTTGCCGCGGACGTTAGACACGCTACAAACCTCATTGGCAGAACTCAATGATGTCGATAACCATATCGCGCAGACCGAACAAAAACTCACCGCGCTGCGCGCCGACTACGAAGAAATCGCGACGAGTCTCAGCCAAGCGCGTGCGGCGGCTGGTGTGGAATTATCGGCCAAGGTCACCGCGCACATGCAAGAGCTCGCGATGCCGGCCGGCGAGTTTCGTGTCGAAATTGACAACCGTCGCCGCGACAACCCCACCCAATACGGCTACGATGAAGTACAATTTATTGTGACCGCGAACCCGGGACAACCGCTGCAACCATTAAGCAAAGTCGCATCGGGCGGCGAACTGTCGCGCATCAGCCTCGCGATTCAGGTTGCCACTGCCTCGGTTGCGCGTATCCCGTGCCTCATTTTCGACGAAGTGGATGTCGGCATCGGCGGCCACGTGGCGGAAATCGTCGGCAAACGGCTCCGGGATTTGGGACACGACCGGCAAATTCTCTGCGTCACCCACTTACCGCAGGTCGCGGCACAAGCCCACAACCAGTTTCAAATTCAGAAACAACCCGGCAAAATGACGGATATTACTGTGCAGAACCTGTCGTCGAGCGAACGCATCGAGGAGATCGCGCGCATGCTCGCAGGCATTGAGATTACCGATCAATCCATCGCTCACGCGGAGCAGTTACTGGAGCGCGCCAGCGTATGAAACCAGCGGTCAAAGCCGATGCCGCGGCCTATATTGTGCGCCCCGCCACGATCGCCGACGTGCCGTACCTGTACGATTTACTCGACGTCTACGCGCAGCGCGGCAATCTTCTGCCTCGGGCCATGAGTGACTTATATCGTCACCTGCGCGATTTCTTCGTGATCGAAACCGATGCGACTCCGGTCGCTTGTGGCGCGCTCGAGATATTCACCGAAGACCTAGGCGAAGTCCGCAGCCTGGTGGTCGCCGAAGGCTATAACGGCTTAGGCTTAGGAAAATTACTGGTATTGCGCATCGTCGACGAGGCGCACGCGCTTGGCCTTGGCCGGCTTATGGCATTGACCTATGTACCCGAGTTCTTTCACAGACTCGACTTCGTCACGGTTCCCAAAAACACCCTACCGGAAAAAGTCTGGGGTGTGTGCGTAAAATGTTATAAGTTCAACCGTTGCGACGAGATCGCGGTGTTGCTCAATCTGCGCAAGGCCGCAATGGAATTTCAACACGATTAGAAATCATGCCAAAACAATCGATTCAAATTGCGATCCTAATTCTGGCCGCAGCGACCACGATGTCGGGATGCATCCGGCCCTACAAGCTCGACATTCAACAAGGCAACGTCATTACCCAAGAACTCGTCGAACAAGTCCAAATCGGCATGACGCGACGCGAAGTCCAGTACATCCTCGGCACCCCGCTCGTGACCGATCCATTCCATGCCGACCGCTGGGATTATTTCTACGCCTTCAAACCGGGCCGCGCCAAGAACCGCGAACAGGGACTCGTTACTGTCGTATTCGAGAATGATAAAACGCTGAGGATCGAGGGCTCGGTCGAACTACAGGCCGTATCGGCCGCGAATATCCAGCCGCCACCGGCACTAGAAACGGAAAATGTAAGCGGCGAAGAAAAACCGGGCCTGTTTCAACGCACCTGGTCCCGGATTCGAGGCGAATCGGACAAAGAATAATCGGACCGGTCACGCCCACGCTACTCCGATTGCTCGGAATCGATTTTGACGCGTTCGGCGCGCTGCCGGCGTGCTTCGGTCGGTGACATCGTTAATTGCCGATAGATCTCGACTCGGTCTCCGGCGCCGAGGGGCCAATCCAGGGCCACGATGCGCCCGTAAACCCCCGCCGTCATCGTCGTGACATCGAGGTCGGGAAACTGCTCTAGGATTCCACAAGCTGCAATCGCGTCTTGCACAGTCGATCCGTCCGCGAGCGTGACATCGAGTACGTACTGCTGGGTCACGCTCGCCGGATACACAACGGTAACCGCGATATCGTTTGGTTCAGCCATAGATACTCTCGGCGCGATGCCGGAACGCATCGATCATGCCGTCATTGATAAAACCGAATATCGGCCCGACTACCGAGCTCAACACCTTATTTGAAAAATCGAATTCGATGTCGAGCTCGATTTTGGATCCGGAATCGCCTAAATCCGTAAACGTCCATTTTCCGTGTAGATGGCTGAACGGCCCGCTCACGAGGCGCATATCCATCCACTCGTTCTCGACAAATTGATTGCGCGTAGTAAACGATTTATGAATCCCCTTAAACGCAATTTCGATTGTGGCCAGCAAATCGGTCGAGTGCCGTTCGTCGATGCGCGCCCCGCCACACCACGGCAGAAACTCCCCATACGCGGGGATATCCGCGACCAACGCATACATTTGGTCAGCCGTAAATGGAACGATGGCGGAGCGCTGATGTTTTTTCAAAACAATACCGTAATGGACTCAGACACCGACGGAATACTACCGCCAATATTCTGTACTCGGTGGGTTCTGAACATACCGCCTAAACCGAGCGCGTTGGCTGCCCCACGCATATTCTGAATGCTGCCCCCTGACTCCCGATTCGTTCCCGGGCTTATGTTTCGCATGCCGCTCGATGTCAACACGGCGCGGCTCAACCGACCGATGGCGATCGATATCGGTCAATTCTGCGGGATCATTACGGCCCGGCGCAAGCCGTCCGGATATCAGCTCGTGTCGCGACGCCCAGCCGCACGCACCATCCGCAATGTCGCATCCGTTATAATGACTGATTGCGTATCGATCACATGTACCCGTGCTTTTCTGAATCCTGGGGCCCATGGCCAAAACAAAATCGCCTGCAAGCATCGCTGAGAATCGCAAGGCCCGACACGATTACTTCCTCGAAGAGCAATTCGAGGCCGGCCTCGCGCTCGAAGGCTGGGAAGTGAAAAGCCTGCGCGCTGGCCGCGGCAATCTCAAGGAAAGCTACGTCATCGTACGCCATGGCGAGCTGTTTCTGTTCGGCGCGCACATCTCGCCGCTGCTATCCGCATCGAGCCACGTGCACCCCGACCCAATTCGCAATCGCAAGTTGCTCATGCATCGCACTGAGATCGACCGCTTAATCGGCGCCGTCGAACGCCAGGGCTATGCGCTCGTGCCCGTGAGTCTGTATTGGAGTCGCGGCCGCGCCAAACTGCGCCTCGCGCTCGCCAAGGGCAAGAAACAGCACGATAAGCGTGCAACCATCAAAGAACGCGAGTGGAACCGGGATAAGCAACGCCTCCTGAAAACCACGCGCTAAGCGGCCAAACGGCGTCATCCGCTATTGATTTAGTCTCGCTATCACCCCAAATAATCCTCTATACTAGTACTCATCAAGTTTCAACATTTGCGGTGGTACGAACCATGGGGGCGACTGGCTTCGACGTGGGTCGCGAAACCATCGGTGCATGCCGAGGTGCAGAGTTCCTCGTAAATCCAGCTGCAACTTTATAGTTGCCAACGAAGACAACTACGCTCTAGCGGCTTAATCCCCGCTAGCCTCTCTGCCCGGGTTACCTGCGGCTTAGGAATCTGAGGGGTCAAATTACGCAGGCTCGCGATCGGGTATGCTCATCAGCTCGATCGTCAAACTTAGATGGGCTCGCCGTTTGGCCCCTGTCTGTCGGGCACCAAGCGGTCAAATCAATGACCGACTAAGCATGTAGATCCGGTGCGCGGAGGGCTTACGGACGCGGGTTCGATTCCCGCCGCCTCCACCAACCTGACATCCAAAGCCGTCTAAGACGGCGTCACGGGTTTGGACGAATAGAAGTCGCAAACCTGCCGATGTTCTCAGGGGCGCTTCATTATCGAAACGATCTACGCGCTGCGCTCGACGAAGGACTGTTGGCGGCTGAATCAGCTCGAAAGGTCGGACATACCAGAGGGGAAATCCAAGCCCATGTAGTTGTGTTCATGGCTTCACTGGAACTTGGGGAACTGGATACTGCACATAAACATACTCAGCTTGGATTAGCATTAACGCAAGAATTGGGGGCACAACGATTCGTTTCACGCTGCCTACTGTCCGAAGCGAGAATAGCCCTAGCGGAAGGCCGACCAGCTGATGCAGTGCGTACACTCAAGCGCGCTATGATCATCAGTCGGGAGACCGGCATCGGTTATGTCGGTGCGGCTATCCTTGGGACACTAGCCTTGGCGGAAAAAGACGCGCCCGAACGTGCACAAGCCTTAAAAGAAGGGGAAGAAATTCTTCGTAGAGGCTGTGTAAGCCATAACTATTTTGAATTCTACCAGGATGCAATGGAAGCATGCTTGGACATGGGGGATTGGGAGGGAGTGAACTATTACGCTTTAGCACTTGAGCAATCCACTCAAAAGGAATCACTACCCCGGACGGATTTTTTTATAAAACGGGGGAGAACACTCGCCTCCATCGGTCTAGGTATTCGTGATGATGTCGTAATTCAGGAACTTCAACGCCTTCGTGATGAAGCACAGAACATTGGATTAAAGTACGCCCTACCCGCTATCGAGTCAGCTCTCTCAGCAGCCTAAGCTGGGGTCGAAGGCATCATAGAGAAAGCGTTGAATCTACGAGCGTTAACGCACCGCCAATTGACAGCTTTTTGGCCAGGAACAGGCGTTCGCTGCACCGCAACATTTCGTCTGCAATGGGCAATTTCCAGACGATTTAGCCAGTTTTGTAAACGTCCGCTTCCAATAAATACGCTAATTTCCCGTAAGCAGACAATTTTATTAACATGATAACCTTCGGCTTAATACTCGTTCCGGTCATTCAGTTTTCTACAGGTTTGGTCGCGCATGACGCGTTCCGGACCTTCAAGGTACACATGCTTCAACGTCTTCTTTGGGGTGAAGACGCGTGGTAACATGTTCTTTATACTTCCTATAGGCCATGTATTTTACGGCATACG
>CAXMMZ010000077.1:0-19419 GCA_964194565.1 Arenicellales bacterium | reverse complement strand
GTATTGCCATTTTTCAATGGACTTTGGCCGTTGAAAATTGTAACAGGCCGGAAATCGCGGTTTCGGTGCAGCGCGTTGAATAATCCCATAGATGGGCTTTATTGACATTCCGCTCGAGGCTATTGCGTCAGTTCGGTGGAGATTGAGGGGGCGGGGATCAGTGCATCAGAATCCAGGCACAAAGAGATCAGTACGAAGATCAGTTGTCGATAATGTACTAACCATGAAACTAGCAAGCCCACAGCCCTCTTTATTGAGTATAAGCGGATGAATGCGTTCAGATTTAGAGTCGTTTTCTGTCTCATACTGGGGGCTGGATTCGTGTGTGGTTCTCTATATGCACTTCATCAAATCGTCAGTTCCGATCAGTTGCAGATGTTGACGAGAGGGTTTGCGGCGGCCACGTTCGGAAATTGGACACCGTACGGCAATTTATCGAGTGGTGGGTTGGGAAATACTCCCGGTTATTTGTCGACGTTCGTGGTCGCCGTGCCATTGATGGCGTGGGAATCGTTGCTCTCGCCCATGGTGCTATTGGGGGTTTTGATGTTGGCGGCGTATTTGTTGTTGGATAACGTGATTAAGCACGCCTACGGCGACTACTGGATACGCTTATTCTTTGGTGTATTGTATTGGTTGAATCCGTGGTTTTTGGCGGAAGTGCACCTATGGAATCCTTCCTATTTGTTTTTCTTCAGTGCCCTCCACCTGTGGACCGTGGTGCGGATGAATCAAACGCATTCGTTTTGGTTTACGACGGTTCATGTGTTCGCTGTCGGGGCGGCTGCACAAATGCATTTTTCCGCGCTAATCCTATTGTTCATGTCGTTGTATTTATTTTATCGCGGTGTCATCCGGGTGCATTGGGGAGGAGTCGTCGCTGTAATATTAGTTTGGTCCGCGAGCTTAATACCCTACCTCGCGTCCATTACTGACAACGCCAATCTCATAAACAATAGTATCGAAGAAAATGATTATTTTCTGGGACGCGGTCTTGTGTATGTATATCCATTTCTCAAAACGATCCTTTACTGGTTTCGGTTCGATTCAACGTTCTTTTCGAAACAATTAATGTTTCTTAGCCACTTCGATTGGTTAAGTGCCTACGGCGGTTTGCAAAGTTCCCTTCAGATTGTTTGGAGAACAATATTGATCTCGGTCGGGGTGATCACCATCGGATTCTCAATCATCGTCAATAGAATTCTGTGGAGGCGCATCAAAGATAGCTTGGGTCGTAACGCAGGGCCGGTGCGGTCGATACAGGAATTATTGATGATCTACACATTTTCCGGATTCTTGAGCCTAGTTATCTGTGGAATTATTACACCTATCACTTTATTGTGGTGGCATGTATTGATCATCTACCACACTGCGATCTTGCCGATGGTGTTTTTCACCGTCCAGCACTTTGCGACGCATTCCGGAAAATTTAAGCTTGGGTATGGTTGTGTTGCCGGATATTTTCTTGCAGTTAATTTGGTTTCGGCCCACGGGAGTGGCGGCTATTCCTACGCGCATATATTAATACAATTTTAATACCTACTGCGTTGATACATTGCACCCTTCATCGTGTACTGTACCGAAAATTACAGACGGTTGACTGCACAGGCGATCCTGCTCGGATTCAGGAGAAATCGGACGTCGTATTCGGCACGATCATCGTTGATCCTTCGCTGTTAGTGTGAATGGGCAGAGTGACGGCCGTGTTGAAGAGCTTTCCAAATGCCTGGCTTGGGATCGAGTTCAGTGGGTCGGGTCGTGTTCGGGCACGTGCCCGGTGAGTCTTTGCAGGCAAAGTTTTTCTAGATTGCTCGCGATCTCAGTATGCTCGGGGGCGAGTGCGTCGATAATGTTTTTTCCACAATGATAGGATTTGGGCATAGCGATGTCGTTCCATTGGAATTGTGCGGGCTGGTTTGTTTCTAGATCAATCATCAAGATCTGCGCTTCAAGTGTGGTGTTCAGCAAATTTACCAGTGCTAGCCCCTCGCCGGCCACATACGCCTTTATACCCTCGACCGTATACGTAAGTGATTTGTGAATGTGGCCGAAGACCAAAATCGGGTTGCGGAATTTCTTCATCTTGCTAATCAACCAGGATTTTTCCCCGCTGCGTACCGACCGATCTCGAACTTCTTCATGTTCAACGGAATCGTCGGAGACGGGCCGGTGGCCGAAAAACAAATTCTCGTTGATTTTCTTGCTACCCTCCCCACTATCGTTTTCACTGAGGGCGCGTCGAATCGTGGTTCCCCGTTCGCCACCCCAGGCAGGAAACGTCGCCGCTGCGGTGTCTATGGCGATAAATTTTCTGTCGTTGAGCGTAAAGGAATAGTTTCTCGGGCCGATTTGCCGGACGTACGCGAGCGGTAATTCAAAGCCAGCGCGCCAGTGTCCTCGGAAATCATGGTTGCCGACAACGACGAAAACCGGAATTGGAGAACGGTCGAGAACCTCCCTTGCGGTGCGTACATGATCGTGGCTATAAAAGAGATCCCCAAGAAGCACGAAAAAATCCGCCCCCAGCTCTGCGCTTCGATTCAACAACCACTGCAACTCGGTGCCCGCTCCGGAGTCGCCGATCACCGCTAGGCGGTAGTGGTTTTTGTTCGGTAGCTTCCAGCGTAACTGTATTTGAGAGGATTGGTCGGGACGGATCACCAGTTGCCGGTTGATGCCGTAGACGTTCTCCTCCACGTTCGTGCGATCCGGTAATACACTAAGCGTAGCGTCGGGGTGTATATTGTAGATCGTCAGCAGCAGTGCATTGCCGTCGTCACCACTGGTAATCACTACGGACGGTTCTGGAATGTAGGCTCGTGCTCTTGCGACCTCTGACCTGTGAAATTTATCGAAAAACGCCCCGTCCGCCTTTATTTTCCAATTGGAATCGCGTTTGTGCCATTCGGTTACCGAGGCTTGAGGCTCTAACTGCAGCGTCGGATAGCGACTGCCCCGGTAAAATCCCAAGCTGATCCATAGTAAGAGCGCCACGAGGGCACCAATCCATAGTGCCTTGATCAAGGGTAACGAAAAATACCAACCTACCCATCGAAACAATCGAAATTTACCTAACTGCATGTTTCGAGAATCCAATTGATTATGGCTATAGGAGATTTAGACGCCGCCCTTTTAGTAATACCGAAGGCGGCCATTGGTAGAGGGTGCACGAATTGGTCGATCGAACTAAATATTTGGACGCTAAAAATCTAATCTGAAGGCGCCTATTCGAGTAACTATAATCGACGTTGGATTTGATGTCTATGATGCCCAGGAACACAGTTCGACCAAAGTGATGCGTGCCGGTGAAATCGTGCTTTTCAATGTAGACCCAGGCAGACGAGAATGGTTGACCAGTTTTAGAAGTCAATTTAGCATTTTCCGGGAAGCTTTATTGGAATTAGTTACGAAGTGTCCCAGTAGGCTATTCTGTGCGATGGGCAATACCTAGGCAAGGATTTCGCTACGATGTCTGGTTGCCGACCCATATGTCCCAGCCGCGCGCGAAAGCCATCCAACGGAGACACCTATTAAAAAAGCAAAATTATTTACTAATCTTCTTAAGATTCCCTTAAGCATCGCAACGACGTAGATGCCACTCGAACTATTCTGACGATTCTGTAATGGCGTGTTCCACAATTTCTATGCCATGATATGCTGAGTGATTGTTGCTTTTTGGCTATGTCACGTAACATGCGATGTGAGCAACGGACGCACGAGCGTTTGTGTAGCTTGCGCTAGATCTAGACCAAGTAAAGGGCAACTAGGACTGCTGTATAGAAATGTCTGTTATTCTCTGAAGAATTATAAATACGCGATAGTAAGAGGGCGGCATTCAAAAGCAAAGTATAAGAAAATGAAGTTCATTCGATTGTTTTCTATCAATTTGTTTGTGTTAATTTTCTTGTTGATTATTATTGAAGTTATTTTGTGGATTTTCTTTCCGATTTACGCACCAGACCCCTCAGTCGTTAAAAAATTCCTACAAGACATTCCTGGAGTAAAGACAGAAATAACGTACAGTCGTAACGATTTTGGGCTGCGCTCACTATCGATGAACGGATACACCAAGCCCGATAATGTCATTCGCATTTTATGTTTGGGGGCTTCGACGACCGACCAGGTGACTCAAGAAACCCGGGATACCTGGTGTGCCCTAATTGAAACTTGGCTTAACCGGATGTACAAAGATAAGAATGGCATAAGTTTTCAAACTGTTGCGTTTGGACGTGGCGGGCTTCGCGCTATCCAAAATGCTCAATTTGCTCAGGTGAATACAGATAATCTGAACCCAGATATTGTTATTACCTTACTCGGTATTAATGACCTCACGTGGAATGGAGGTAGCGACTATACGTACCAGTCACCCAAGGTAGTGCTCAACAAGAAAGAATTGCGGGCGAGTCATTTTTTCAAGAAATTCTCGCAAATACGCAGGAGGATGAAAATTGCGAAACGAAAGTACTGGATTAAAATCGGTCGAGTAGTTGAATGGCACTCAAAAAACCTCCCGTCACTGAGAGAACGCCGTCAAAGCGCTCCGTATAGAGCAACAATAACTCGGGACCCCGACCCCATTGATGAATTTACCGAGTCAGTAAATTGGATCGCAGAGTATTTCGTCGATCGCGGTGTTCCTTTGATTCTATTGGGTCAGCCCGTGCTCTGGAATAAGGATATGACGCAACAAGAAACGGAAGCATTGTGGTTTTCGATAAATACACCAGAGGGCCCGGTCCGGCCATCCGCGGAATGGTTGCAAATCGAAATAGGAAAATATAATGATGTACAAAGACGAATTGTGCTTGCTCATCACGGTAAGCAAATATGGTACAAAGATCTCAATGCGGTGATCCCAAAAACGCTTGACTATTTCTTTGATGATTGCCACTACACGGATCTCGGGAGTGTGACTGTAGCGAAGGAAGTACTTCCAGTAGTGATAGAAGCCGTTGAGGCGATTCGGTCACGGAAAACGTTGGCAAATTAGAAACAGTACTCCCTGGGTTTCGGTAGTCCACAAGTAAACATCACCGCGCCAAATTGTCGATTTATCTTTTGGCATGAGATAGATCATAATGTCGTTGCAAGTCCACTGTTCAGTAGCGTGCTGGTAATTGATTCCTATATTCGCATTGAGTGGGAGAGTAGATTGGAAAGCCACACAAAAGTCGTAATCATTGGGGGCGGCGTCGTCGGCTGCTCCATACTGTTTCATCTCGCGAAATTCGGCTGGAAGAACGTTATCCTGCTTGAGCGTGCGGAGCTTACATCCGGTTCGTCGTGGCACGCGGCAGGTCAGATTCATACGATCTCGTCCGACCCAAATATCTCCCGCCTGCAGGGTTATACGATCAAATTATATAAAGAAATCGAAGAGACGTCTGGCCATTCAGTCGGAATGCATGCGACGGGTGGTTTTTACCTTGCGTCGAACCAGGATTGGTTCGATTATCTAAAGCGCGAGCGCTCGAAAGCTCGCTACATGGGCCTCGATCAAGAATTCATCTCTCTCGAAGAGGTCGTACAGCGTCATCCATTGATCGATCCGAAGCGCTATCTTGCCGCGTTATGGGATCCGCTCGACGGTGACATCGACCCATCCGGCGTGACCTACGCCTACGCTAAGTCGGCAAAGGTACACGGCGCGAGGTTCTACACGCATTCGCCGGTTATTGAAACCCGGCAAAGAAGCGACGGTAGTTGGGACGTGGTGACGGCCAAGGGCACGATCAACGCCGAGATCGTGGTTAATGCCGGAGGATTATGGGCGCGCGAAGTGGCGCAGTTGGCCGGCCTGCATTTACCGGTGCAACCGATGGAGCACCATTATTTGATCACCGAAGACATTGCGGAGATTGTCGAACGCGGTGAGCAGCGGCTCCCGGCGGGCATCGACTACGAGGGCAACATGTACTTTCGCCAAGAAGGCCGCGGTATGTTGCTCGGCACCTACGAACCTAAAGCGACCCCGTGGTCGGTGTCCGGTACACCGTCGAATTTCGGGCACGAGCTGTTAGAGCCGAAACTCGAAAACATTGAGGAACGTTTGGCACTGGGATTTGAGCGCATCCCGGCACTTGAGCAGGCCGGCATAAAAAACATCATAAATGGGCCCTTTACATTCGGCCCTGACGGTAATCCGATGATCGGGCCGGTGCCCGGGATGCGCAATTACTGGGTTGCGGTCGGGGTCATGGCCGGATTCTGTCAAGCCGGTGGCGTCGGCATGTGTATCGCCGAATGGATGATAGACGGCGAGCCGTCCATCGATGTTTGGGCCATGGATGTGGCGCGCTTCGGTGAGTTCGCGACCCCTGAGTACGGTACGGTGAAATCTACCGAGAACTACGAACGCCGTTTTATTCTGACCTTTCCGAACGAGACATTGCCAAAGGGCCGACGCCAAAAAACCACGGCGCTGTACGACCGGCTCACCGGTTTGGGTGCTGTATGGGGGTCGAGTTTTGGCTTGGAGCACGTGTTGTGGATTGCGGATGGCCCAAGTGACGCTCACGAGGAGCCGACGTTTCGACGCTCCCGCGCACACGATTATGTCGCTCGCGAGGTAAAGGCCGTTCGCGAGGCGGTCGGTGCGATCGAGGTTGCGAATTTCGCAAAGCACAAGTTTAGTGGCCCTGATGCGCGCGAATACCTCGACCGATTACTGGCCGGACGAATGCCGAAGCCCGGTCGACTCGCACTCACGCCCATGCTTACGCCGAAGGGTAAACTCTATGGCGACTTGACTGTTTCTTGCCTCGATGACGGTACCTATATGTTGTTCGGCTCCGGCGCGGCGCAGGAGATGCATCGACGCTGGTTCGAAAGCCAATTGCCCGATTCCGGAGTGAGATACGAAAACCAATCGGAACACTGGCATGGCATCGCGTTGTCGGGCCCGAATGCACGCGATCTATTGCGGGAGATCTGCCGTGACGACGTATCCGCCAACGCGATTCGATTTCGCGACGTTCGCCGCACTTTTGTGGGTGGCGTACCGGCGATTCTCGCGCGGTTGTCGTTTTCCGGTGAGCTCGGCTATGAAATTTATGTGACCCCGGGGTATCAGCTCAAATTGTTCGAGGCGATCCAGGCGGCCGGTGCACAATACGGTCTCGAGTTGTACGGCGCACGAGCGTTGATGAGCCTGCGGCTGGAAAAAAGTTGGGGCGCGTGGACTCTCGATTATCGGCCGGACTTCACCGCAGCGCAGGCGGGATTGGACGTATTTATAGATTGGGACAAGGATTTCGTGGGCAAACCGGCCGCGGCAGAAGAACGCGACCGTGGTCCTGAGCAACGCCTCGTCACGATGACGGTGGACACGTCGAATATCGATGTCTCAAACGACGAGGCAATATTGCAAGCCGATGAATGTGTCGGTTATGTCACATCCGGCGGTTTTGCCCACCATGCGGGTAAGTCCGTCGCACTTGGCTATGTGCCCGCCGCAATGACTGCCGCCGGTACCGAGTTTGACATCGAAATTAATGGCAAGCGGTATGCGGCCACCGTGATCGATCGACCACTCTACGATCCAGACGGTAAAAAAATGCGTGCGTAGGGCGAGTCGATCGCCGCAAAGCCCGGGATAGTTAATTTGACGTGACGACTATCGTTCGGCGGTTTTCGGCTTCGGCCTCTAACCGCCCTACGCCACGCGGGTGCATTAACCGGCCGGTGCGCGGTGCGGGCGCGAAGTCGCGACGCCAAACGGGGTAATCGCGGCGATGATCGCGGCAGCAAGACAAAATACCGACGCCAACGCAAACGCGTAGCGTAAATCGACGTCGCCGGCCAGCCCTGCAAACAACGCACCGAGTGCGCCGACGCCGTCCATTAGGGCGAATACGAATCCTAACGTCGTGGCTTCACGCCGGCCCGTATATTCGACGGTCAGTGCGAGAACAGCGGATCTTATTCCCACCAGGCTCGATAGCGACAACACCAATATGACGATAATTAAAACGTCACTTTGTGCAGCCACGATGCCACCGGCGGCCACGGCGGCCACCAGTACGCCAGTGACAAAAACGCGTTTGCGTCCGGCGCTGTCGGAAAGTCTGCCTATTAGCGGTTGGATCAGCGAGCCGATCAACAGGACCAGCGCAAACACTGTGCCCGCCGCGGCCGGTGAGTAATCCAGCTCGGTGATGAGGAACAACGGCATCATGCTCATAATCGCGAGGATCGCCATGTTGTAAACGATAATCATCGCAATTAGGCCGAGTCCGCTGCGTTGGCTCCAGACCTGCACCAAGTGCCGCACGTCAGTGAGCGACATCGCATGATCGGGGGACAGCGGCACACGTTTGGCGATCGGAATAAATGCGATGCCCATGATTAGTGCCGGCAGCGCCGACAGTTGTAACACCGATCGCCAGTCCATAAAACCCAATAAGAATCCCGCCACCAACGGCGCCAATACTTCGGACAGGGTTCCGCCCATGGCGTGAATGCCTAGTGCCTGGCCACGCCGGTGCGGCATTTGTTGAACCAGAACCCCGGTCGCAATCGGGTGCCAAGCCGCGTCGCCGATGCCGGCGATCGCGAGCATCAAAGCCAGCAGCCAGAAACTCGGAGCGAAGGAAGCGGCCACGTACCCGATCGCGACCCACCAGAAGGTTGTGAGCAATAATCGCCCCCGGTTTGACACCCGATCCGACACCAATCCGGCGGGAATATAAGCAATGCTGGCACCCAAATACTGCACCGTAATCAACGTACCGACTTCCCCTGGAGTCAGATTCATCGATACGGCGATAGCGGGCGCCAGCAGCCATACCGCACCCCCGGGCCAGTCGTTGGACAAGTGTCCGAGCGCAAATGTGGTCAGCAGAAATTTCGATTGATTCGGCGCTGTCATCGATATAGGTTGGCAGATGGAGTCGGATGTTGGCTTGTAGGCTCAATCGACAACAGCACTGCGCTGGGTGCATACGGCCCTCGCGCTGGTGCTCCGAGCGTGGCTAAGTCATTGAAACGCACTTAGCGCCGAGTATATTCTAGTATCTATGATTATTACCAAGAGCAGAATGTGAGTAATTCATCGTTTACCGGCGACGTAAAAGCGCCGATCGTGTCGCCGCTGGCAAAAGCCGAAGATCGCTTTATCCAATATTGGCTACCTCGATTTCCCGCATGGATTCAGGGTAATTATCTTACTTGGATGACCTTGCCTTGGTCGGCGATGGTTCTGCTATCCGGATGGCTCGCGCAATACAGTCTGCACTGGCTATGGCTTTCGTCGTTAATGTTGGTGTTGCAATGGTTCACCGATAGTTTCGACGGCAAGTTGGGAAAGTTGCGTGGCTTAGGCCTGCGTCGGTGGGGATATTTTATGGATCACTTTCTCGATTACGTATTTATGGCTTGTGTGATGGGTCACTATGCATTCTTGGTATCGGATCATGCGGCGGTGTGGTTTTTTATTCTCGTGCCCCTGTATGGTGCATTCGAGGTGAATTCTTGGCTGGAATTCGGAGCAACTGGGACCTTCCGGATCACGTATCTGTTTGTTGGTCCAACCGAGGTTCGGTTGTTGCTCGTTGTCATTAACGCGGCCATTATTTTCGTCGGCACCGCTTGGCTTGAGGCCACCATGCCCTATGCGCTGACCGCGTTGACGGTAATGATATGTGTAGTGGTATACGGAACGCAAAAACGGATATGGGCAATGGACATGGCCGAAAAAGCCAAACAACCGTCTAAGTAGCGGATTGCGCGTTCATGTCGTGCCGAGTATGTGTAAACAAAACGGCGGATTTCACTGTCGTTCTTTTCGGCCTACGGTGCCACGGTTTTAGCGCGGATGGTCGGCGGGCGTAGGGCAGTTAGAGGCGTAGCCGAAAACCGCCGAATGATTAACGTCTATGCAATACCAAGACGGTGGATTTTACGGTCGCTCAATCGGCCCTGTGACGCGCCCTGGCCCGTAGAGCAAGGGGACTTTTGAGCATTGACAATCGCCAATGAAAAGTAGCCACTTGGACCATATCGTGATCGGCGCCGCCACCCTTGATGAGGGTGTGGAGTATGTGCGATCGACATTAGGGGTGACGATTCCGCCCGGCGGAAAGCATACAAAAATGGCCACGCACAATTGCGTTATGTCGCTCGGCCATGACGTGTACCTTGAGGTCATCGCGGTCGATCCGAATGCCGAAGCACCGCTTCGACCGCGCTGGTACGGTTTAGACGATCCATTCGTAGTAGCCAGGCTGAAACGACAGCCGGCGTTGCTGACCTGGGTCGTGAACAGCGCCGACATTGTGTCGGTGGTGGCCCAGAACTGCTTTCCATTCGGCGCGGTGACACCGATGTGCCGCGGCGATCTGGAATGGTCGATCACGATTCCCGCTGACGGCGGATTGCCCGCCGCTGGAATGTTACCGACATTACTACAATGGCGAGTGGACGATCACCCGGCGCGCCTTATGGCAGATGCCGGATGTACTCTGCAGCGATTGGAACTACACCATTCGCAAATCGAATGGATCGAATCGATCCTTGTTGATGTGGGCGCCATCGACTGCGTAGAAAGAAAACCATTAGCGGCCAACTCAACACCGTATCTCGTTGCGCAAATCATGACCCCGTCAGGGCTTCGGCAGCTTTCCAGTCATCGTTAACGACCACGCTACGCATGGTTTCACCACTCCAAAGCCAGTTGTGCTGCTACCGAATTGCTGTTCTCGAGGTCGTTGTCATCGCCGTCCAGGACAAAACCGTTCTTATAACTCGCCCGCAAATAGTCGATCGATAGACTAATATTGCCCCTGGGCCGCCAGCTTGCGGAAATACCGTATTGTTGGCGCGGCGCGTCTTCGAATTCATCGCTGCGTTCGGTCCGAATCGCGAGCTGCACCGTCGCTCCCGGAAAATAGGCAAATTCGATATTGTAGGCGGACGGACTATCGGAGACCGGCTCGAATTCGGCGAACTCACCGATAGCGCTTACGACTTCGGCGGTAATCGCGAACTGGCTAAAAGCGTACAGACCATAGACGTTCCAGGCCGGAACTTTACGCTCAAAGCTATTATTTTCGTCTTTCAAAAACTCTTCATCGCTTTCCGCCAGATCGGACAAGTAGCTTAATCCTAATACTCGCGATTCGTCTTCGGATGAAAATTCAATGCGCGCACCCCAGTCGAAGCTATCGCCCCCAGTCTGACGTCCCACCTCGCTGTCATATACAAACCCGGCTAGCTCGATATGGTTGGTAATTTCATAATCGACAATCAACGAGTCTGCGTTGGTCTCTCCAAATTCCAACAGTGGCCCCGTTACAAATTGACTGTAATATTCCCCAAACGGTACGTATTGCGGCCCGATTTTAATGCCCCACTGTTCGATTTCGGCGCTGATAAACCCCTCATCGAGTCGCGAATGGTTGTTCACCCCATCACTTTCCGCTTCAAATATCAGCTCGGCCTGAAGCCAGTCTGAAATCGTAAAATCAAGGCCGAGTTGCAGCGTTAATACAGCCCGTTCGTCTTCGGTAACCGACAGGCCATTGCTGAAGTTATTTTGCCGACTTTCGTCTTCTAATTCTGCCAACGTCGATATCCTCAGCCACTCGGTGATTTCTCGACCCAATCCTGCATTCCTGCGCTCTGCGGGGGTGCGATAGATACGAGCAGATTCGGCGCTGCCGAGCGCCTCCGAGTATTCCTCGGCACCCGCCACCGGCGCGAGCAGCAACAATGTTGGGCCGATCGATCCTAAAGCCCGTCGTAAATTCCGTATTTTCAACGATCGGAACCCATGTGAGTTTTACTATTCGGTAATGTTGCAGCGAATTCTGACCTGACGCCACCAAGTTATGGTCTGGCTCACCATATGGTAATGTTGTATACGGGAGAATTGCACACATGTTCATTATACTTTGAGGATGGCGTCCATGGATTAGGTTGATGCGGCCGCCTTACGGTGCGGTTAATTCAGCAAACAGAAGCACGCGGGTTGCAGATTATGCGGGTTCTATTGATCGAAGATGATCAGGTAATTGCCGGCTTCATTAAAAAAGGCATGAAGGAGGCGGGGTTTGCGATCGACCATGCCAGCGATGGAATGGCCGGCTTAAACGTCGCACAGGACGGTGTTTACGATGTAGCGATCGTTGATTTGATGTTGCCCAAACTGGATGGGCTTGCGGTCATTGACCGTTTGCGGGACCAAAAGATCAATTTACCTATTATAATCTTGAGCGCGAAGCGTTCGGTCGATGACCGCATCGACGGATTGCGTCACGGCGGCGACGATTACCTTACCAAGCCGTTCTCCTTCAGCGAATTATTGGCCCGGGTCGAAGCGCTATTGCGCCGTGCGAATAATGTTGCGGAGCCCACGACGCTAACCATGCACGATTTGTCGTTGGATCTATTGGCACGAACGGTTACGCGTGCTGGCAAGAAGATAGATTTACAACCAAAAGAATTCGCATTGTTGGAATATCTTATTCGCAATGCGGGTCATGTCGTTTCTAAGACGATGATTATGGAGCGCGTTTGGAATTACAATTTCGACCCCAGTACCAATGTCGTGGAGGCACGTATTAGCAAGCTCAGAGAAAAGGTAGATAGGGATTTCGAAATGCCGCTCATCCATACCGTCAGAGGGCTCGGCTACGTGCTTAAGCAGCAATGATTGGGCTACCTAAGACCCTAGCATTTCGGCTAACGCTGTGGTACGCGATGGCGTTCGTGGGGTTTTTGCTGTGTGCGTTGTTGGCGTTGTATTTGTCCATTAATTCCATTTTGAACGCGCGAATGGACGACGACTTGGAAGAAGACATCGCTGAGTTTCAGATCTTGTTGGAGGAAGGCGGCGCGCAGCGGGTGATTGGTGAGATCGAACGCGAGGCGGCGGCTGGCAAAGACAGTAGCATCTTTCTTAGGTTGTTGGATGGGAGCGGCGCGCAAATATTTTCGTCGGACCTGACGCATTGGAAGGGGCTGACCTCCGACCGTGAAATTGCGGGCGAGCTTGACGATGTCGAAACCGAGTCGGTGCTGCAAACAATCAAATTTGCGAGCCAGGAATTTGATACACGAACGATCTACGGCGTCATAGGTCCGAATACGATCCTCTACATCGGCGAGTCGTTGGAAAACAAAGAAGAAATCATGGAGCTGTTGTTGGTGATATTTGCGGTGATGTTTGCGCTGGTAATCCCACTGGCATCGGCGGTGGGATGGGCCATGGCGAGGAGGGCAGTACAGGGAGTTGAAGAAGTAACCCGGGCGGCGGTTGATATAGAACGCGGCGCGCTCGATCGCCGGGTATCGGTCAAGGCGCAGGACGCGGAGATTCAAAAACTCGCCGATACATTTAATGCGATGGCCGAACGAATTCGTACGTTGATCTCCGAGATGCGGGAAATGATTGATAATATCGCGCACGATTTGCGCAGCCCACTAACAAGAATTCGCGCGATTTCGGAGAGCACGCTTTCGGCGTCGGCGACGACCGAAGATTACCAGATCGCCGCGGCAAGCACGCTTGAGGAATGTGATCGATTAATGCAGTTGATTAATGTCACCTTGGATGTCGCCGAAGCAGAAGCCGGTGTTGGACATACTATTAAGCGGGAAGTTGATATCTCAAAACTCACCGAGGACGCCTGCGAACTGTTCGAGCCGGTGGCGGATGAGAAGGGTGTACAAATGTCGATGAAAATTGAGCCCGACTGCCGGCTTCAGGGTGACCGGCAAAATTTGCAACGAATGCTAGCGAATTTGTTGGACAACGCGTTGAAATATACCCCGGCGCGCGGCAAGGTTAGTGTGGATCTCGCGCACATTTCGAAACAGATCGAGATCGCCGTCGCGGATACCGGCATCGGAATCCCGACACCTGACCAGCATCGTGTGTTCGAGCGTTTTTTCCGTTGTGACCACAGCCGCTCGGAGCAGGGTTGGGGTCTCGGTTTGAGTTTTGCGCGTGCCGTCGCCCGCGCCCACGGTGGCGAGATCAGTTTGTCCAGTGCGCCGGATACGAGCAGCGTATTTAAGATCACGCTGCCAGATAATAGCTACCACTTGGCATAGAACTGATCTGCGTCGGACGGCTAGCGCGGATAATTCATGAAGGGTTCGGAGCTCAGGGGAAATCGGGCTAAGTAGTCGGTGCGATCGTCCTACGACGTCGCGACCGCCACTACAGCAACCGGGTCGCCCGGTGTAATCAGTCCAGGAAAATGCCGCCCGACCAGCAGGCCGGGAATTTTCGCGTGGCATTCGATGGGGGTGCGCCCAGTGCGGCGAGTGTCATAGACGCGTGCAATGACTTGACCGGTCGCGACCGCAGCTCCCAACTCGACGCACATTTCCAATAATCCTTCGTCGTCACTCGTGACGAAGCAGTCACTGTTAGGCATGTCTAGCGAGACGCTATTGCGTTCGATCGGGTCGCCGAGTTTGATGCCAGCGTGGACTAGAAGGTTATGCACACCAGTGTCGGCGATCTCCACCGTTCGCGGCGTGCTGGTGCCACCACCACCGAGTTCTGTTGACACAAATACCTTACCGAGTTGTTCGGTCGCGGTATCGTACATTCCCACCGCATCCAGTTCGAGCAGCATCATGCTGTAGGGGGCGGCGAAGGCCTGCATCGCCGCCACACAACGTTGCTGCTGAGCTTTATCCGGCAACACGTGGGCGACAGCGAATGGCAAGAAATCCAGTGTCTTGCCCCCGGCATGAATATCCAATACGACATCGGCCATCGGTAGCAGATGATTCTGAAAATAATCGGCAATCTTCTCCGTGACGGTGCCGTCGGCGCGGCCCGGGAATGCCCGATTCATGTTGCCGCCGTCGATCGGTGAGGTCCGTTTGCCGGCGCGGAACGCGGGGTAGTTGAAAAACGGGACGATGATGACTCGGCCTTGAATCTGCGTTGGTTGCAGTTCGACTGCAAGCTTCGATAATGCAATCGGGCCTTCGTACTCATCGCCATGATTCGCACCGGTCAATAACGCGCAGGGGCCGTCGCCGTTTTTGATCACGGTAATGGGGGTCATGACTGCGCCCCAGGCGGAATCATCTCGCGAGTATGGTAGCTTTAAGACGCCATGTTGAATCCCGTCGCGTTGGTAGTCGACACTGGGAGCAATCGCAGTCGTCATGCTCATTACGTTTTGACCAATAATTTACGGGGCGTGTTGCAAAAGGGCTCGGCGCCGTGAGCCGTTACCACAAAACTTTCGGTGATCTCGAGCCCCCAGTCGTCGAACCACAAGGCCGGTATAAAATGGAACGTCATGTGTTCCTGCAGTACACTGTGGTCGCCAGGGCGTAAGCTCATCGTGCGCTCACCCCAGTCCGGCGGATAGCTTAACCCGATCGAGTAGCCGCAACGGCTTTCTTTTTCGATGCCGTGTTTAGCGATGGTCTTGCGCCATGCGTCTTCTACTTGCTCGCAGGTATTGCCGGGTTTGGCCGCTTCGAGCGCGGCCGCGATACCCTCCAGCATTGCCTGTTCCGCAGCCATCCATTTTTGTGGTGGCTTGCCCAGATATATTGTGCGGGATTGCGGGCAATGATAGCGATGATAGCACCCCGCAATTTCGAAGAAAGTGCCCGCGCCTCGTTCGAATGGTTTGTCGTTCCACGTGAGATGTGGTGCCGAGGCGTCGGCCCCGGTCGGTAGTAACGGCACAATCGCGGGATAATCGCCGCCATAACCATCGACGCCGAGAATCCCACGGTGAAATATCTCCGCCGCCATTTCGTTTTTACGCAAGCCCGGCTCGATACGGTTAAAGATATGAGCGTGCATTTGCTCCACCATCCGTGCCGCGATGCGCATGTATTCGATTTCCCGTGGAGATTTTACGGCGCGTTGCCAGTTAACAAGGCCGGTAGCGTCTTTGAACGTAGCCTGCGGCAGATGTGTTTGCAGAGATGCATAACACGCCGCGCTGAAATAGTAGTTATCCATTTCAACACCGATCGGGAGCCGCTCCCAGCGACGCTGTTGGATGATTTCCGACAAAAAATCCATTGGATGCCGCTGCATCGATTGTACGTAGTGGTCGGGATAGCCGATGATGTGATCGTGGTCCATATATACAGTGCGTTTGGCGCCGTTCGCGTCTTGTCCCCGACCGTACCAAATCGGGTCGCCGCCCAGGGTCAGTAGCACGCATTGGTGTACGTAAAACGACCAGCCGTCGTATCCGCTCAACCACGCCATATTGGAGGGGTCACTCACGATAAGCAGCTCGATACCGGCAACCTGCATTGCGCAATGGGTTTTGTCGAGGCGCAGCCGATATTCATCGCGACTAAATCGCAGTTCAACGTTGGTCATATCGATCTTATCCCCCGTAATACGGATTAGGCGGATCTGCGTGGTTTCGCAGTTAGTCGCCGGCCCGATTGTGGGCCTCGCAGTCCAATGAGGTCAACACCGAACAGCGCGTCGTGGTCATTGCGGCGATGCCAGTAACGTTGCGATACTCTGCCTACGTTATTCCAAATTTAGGGCAACAAAATGGAATCGATCTTTAGCCTCGATAATCTCGTCACACTGGGGCTGCTTACGCTGCTCCAAGCAGTGCTTGGGTTTGACAACCTTCTATATATTTCGCTTGAGTCGAAGCACGCGCCGGCGCAAAGCCAAGCAATGGTGCGGCGCATCGGGATTGCCATTGCGATAGTGTTACGCATCGCTCTGTTATTCATATTGATGAGCGTGATTCGTTTCTTCCAGGATCCGCTATTCGATGTGCATGTCACGGGTATTGTCGAGGGCACATTCAATATTCACAGCTTGATCGTGTTGTTGGGCGGAGTAGTGATTATCTATACCGCCACCAAGGAGATATGGCATATGATGGGGTTGGAAGAGATTGAGCATGAAAATCGTTCACAGCGATCGGTGGGTCTTATCGTTTTCTGGATCGTAGCGATGAACCTCGTATTTTCATTCGATTCGATCTTGAGCGCCATTGCATTAACTGACGTGTTTTGGATTATGGCGGCCGCCATCGTCATTAGTGGAGTATTGATGATTTGGTTGTCGGACCGGGTCTCCGAGTTTCTGCAAAAGAATCGCATGTATGAGGTATTGGGGCTCTTCATTCTGCTTATCGTCGGTATCATGCTTTTGTCTGAAGGCGGCCACCTTGCGCATTTGAAATTTGCCGATCAGGAAATCGTACCGATGAGCAAAGCGACTTTCTACTTTGTGATTGCCGTGTTGGTGATCAGCGATATCGTCCAGAGTCGATATCAAAAGCACCTGTTGAAGTTAAAACGAGCGGTATCTGCGGTGTAGCTAGCCCGGATATTTCACGAAGGCGGACGGTGCACCAGAAATCTTCTCAACATTTTAAGCGGTTACCCTGTGTTTTAGGGCACGGCGCCGCCGCACCGTTTGTCCTGTTCGGATCCAGGAAAAATCGGCCGGCGTATTCGGCACGATCCCCCTTGATCCATAGCTACGGCTATGAATCTTCGGACGATCGTACCGACTACTTAGTCCGATTTGCCCTGAAGTCCGAACCCTTCATGAATTATCCGAGCGAGTCGTTCCCGCGTCCACGATCGTACATGGATGTCTCTCGGGGGCTCACGCCCCATGTGGGCGCAGTAGTGAGCGCGAAATAATATGGCGCTGAATTTCTGACGTACCGTCCCAGATACGATCGAGCCGGGCGTCCCGCCACAGTCTTTGCACCGGTAGTTCTTCCATCAAACCCATGCCGCCGTAAATCTGTACCGTATGATCGGCCGCGCGCCCTACGGCTTCCGACGCGAACAGCTTGGCCATCGCGGCGTCGTTGGGCTCCATTTCCCCGCGATCCGCCTTAGCGGCGGCGTGCATGACCATGAGGTCGGCCGCTCGCAGCTCGGTGGCCATATCGGCCAGCTTGAACGCCGTGCCTTGAAACCGTCCGATTGGTTTGCCGAATTGTTTTCGGTTGGCCGCCCATTTGGTGGCGAGTTGCAGTAGCCGTTCCATCTTGCCGCAACACGCCGCGGCGACCCAGACCCGACCCATGCGCAGCCACTTATCGGCGAGCGCCAGACCCGTGCCGTCCTCCCCTAGAATTTGACTGGCCGGTACCCGGCAGTCAGAAAAATCGAGCTGATACGTATGGTAAGCCCGCTGACTCACACTGCGCGGGCCGCGCCGTATCTCGAAACCCGGTGTGCCGCGGTCGACGAGAAACGCGGTCACGCGTTTGCGTTCGCCTTTAGCCGTCGTGTCGACTCCCGTCGCGGCAAAAACGATTCCGAAATCGGGCATACCCGCGCAGCTAATAAAGTGCTTGGAGCCGTTTACGATGTAGTCGCCATCGACATGATGTCGGATCCCGCAACGGGTTCCGTCAGTGCGAAGACCTCTTTTTTCTCAGCACGTACGCAAGGCGTTAAGTAACGTTCGATCTGGTCGCCGCTGCAAGCCATGAGGATCTCCGATGGGCGGCGTATATAGCCATGCAACCCATAGCTGGTCTTGCCCAGTTCACGCTCGAACAGCGCCAGGGTGGAGTAGTCGAGGCCGCCACCACCGACCGATTCGGGCAGGTTCGCCGCGTAAAAACCCATTTCAATCGCGCGCTGTCGAATCCGCTCGGCCCGTTCCGGCGGCACCTCCCCGCTGCGGTCCACCGCGTCCTCGAAGGGGAGCAGTTCCTCTTCCATAAAGGCTCGTAGCGAGTCCACCAGCATGCGTTGTTCGTCGGTCAGCGGGATGTCCATCGGTATACCTCGGCACAGGTGGTTATTTTCGCACCATTATGCATTAAACGGGAGTGATAGGCGCGCCGGGCGTGTCGTTGGCGGACGCTCGAATCCGGGGCGTTGTGCCATCGCCCGACCGCTGCGATACTGTCGCGCGCAGCGGTCGGCCGGCTCGGCACTATTGCCCCGCGCCGACAATCCGTCGCGACCGAAATTTACACGAACAGAGAGAACGACTATGCAAGACGACAACGATCAAGTACGGGTTGTGCGCCGCGGCCGGGTGCTTGAAGTGACCCTTGACCGCCCGAAGGTAAATGCCATTAACCATGACATTAGTCGCTGCATGGGTGAGGCATTTGCGATGTTGCGCGACGACCCAGAATTACGAGTCGGAATCGTCACCGGTGGCGGTGAACGTTTGTTTTCGGCGGGTTGGGATTTGAAAGCTGTCGATAGCGGCGAAACGCAACTCGATGAATGGTGGCAGGAAAATGAAGACCTGGCCGGCGGCTTTGCGGGATTGACCGAAATGTGGAATCTCAATAAGCCTGTCATCGCTGCCGTCAACGGCCTTGCCATCGGCGGTGGCTTCGAGTTAGTGATGTCGTGCGATTTGATCATAGCGGCCGACCACGCCGAGTTTGCGTTGCCGGAGTTGCCGTTGGGTATTGTGCCGGACGCCGGGGCATTGCAGCGTTTGCCGCGTCGGCTACC
>CAXMMZ010000076.1:0-4640 GCA_964194565.1 Arenicellales bacterium | reverse complement strand
TTAGCAGGTTAAATTTCGGATGTTTCATTTCTCTATACTCTCCTCATCTCATGAAAATAGTTATAAGCACAATCCTTAGCTTTTCGGCGCAATTAGCCTTGCAGTCTCCTAGTTCGAAGCCGCAGCCGGCGCATCCAGCGCACGACAATCTCTTGCGTGCCATCCCACTTTCACCGAATGACCGGGTTGCAGTTGGGCATGACTCGAAGAATTCGGCACTTTGACGATGAAGTCATCGTGCCCTAAAACGCTTATCCGGGTGCGGATATGATCCCCCAGATATATCAGTTCTTCGACTTTGGCGTCGACGATATTCGGGCAACTACCGGGCTCTGGCGCGACTGTGACTCTTTCGGGCCGTAGCGAAAGGGTTGACTGGCCACCGACCGCACCGATATTCACCGGTAACGCATCGATGACGATGCCGTGAACTTCGACTTTACAGACACCGTTGCTGGCTTCCTTGATATCGCCAACCAATGTATTGTTTTCCCCGATAAACTGGGCAACGAAAGCATTATCGGGCTCCTCGTACAAAGCCTCCGGAGACGCGAGCTGTTGAATGATGCCGTCATTGAACACGGCGATACGATTGGACATGGTGAGCGCTTCGCTCTGATCATGGGTGACGTACACCGAAGTCACTCCGAGATTGTCATGTATATGCTTGATTTCGTATTGCATCTGCTCACGTAGCTGTTTATCCAGCGCACCGAGCGGTTCATCCATTAATATGAGTTTGGGCTCGAAGACCAGCGAACGCGCAACCGCAACCCGCTGTTGCTGCCCCCCCGACAGCTGTGCTGGCCGCCGCTTCCCAAATTCGCCAAGCTGCACCAAATCTAGGACATCACTTACGCGCTTCTCGATCTCGGGCTTACCCATGTTGCGGACTTCCAGCGGGAAGGCCAGGTTTTCCGCCACGGTCATGTGCGGAAACAGCGCATAATTCTGAAACACCATACCGATGTTGCGCTTATGGGGTGGCACATTGTTGATGGGCTGGCCATCAAGCACGATCTCGCCGTGGGTCGCGGTTTCAAACCCGGCCAACATCATTAGACAAGTGGTTTTTCCGGATCCGGACGGACCCAGCATTGTGAGGAATTCGCCTCGCTCAATATCGAGGTTCAGTTCCTTGACGACCAGAATTTCCCCGTCGTAGCTTTTTTGTACCTTAACGAATTGGACGTAATGCTTATTATCACTTGCCATAGGTATTCGGTCCCAACGCTTAGTGCGCAGCAGTTATGCCGCCGTTGTAATACATTAATTTACCCGACACTGCAACGAGCTTGAGTTTTTGAGCCGACAAGTCCAAACCTGTGCGCGCCGGCCCATTATCGCATTCAAGCGCATAAAAAATCACACTTGGATTCGATTCGGCACGCTCGAAAGCTAATATCAGAAGTTAACTATGCTCCATAAAATCATGAAAAATAACGCATTAGCGTCGTTACATTTGCACTCCACTGCGGAATCGAGAACAAACCTCATTCGCCAGAACAAATGAAACGCCGGGTTTTCCCCGCAGCATCCCCAAATTCCTAGCGACCGGTAGCATACCGCATGTAATTTTCTGTCGCATCACGAAATAGCGGCCGGGGTAGTAGGTTTAAGAAAAGCGCTCGGCCCGATAGGGTGAAAGATCAATATCCGGTTGTTGGTTGCTAATGATATCGGCGATAACGCGCCCCGTTTTCGGCGCCATGGTCAGTCCTAAATGACCATGGCCGAACGCGAGATAGAGATTTGGCCTCGCCGCGACCGGGCCGATGCAAGGCAGACTGTCCGGAAATGACGGTCGCGTTCCCATCCACTCCTGGGCGTCATCGATATTAAGCCCGGGCAACATGCGCTTGGTTAACCGCGCCAGCACATGAGCGCGTTTGTACTGCGGAAGCGCGTTGATCCCCGCAAACTCGGCAGTACCCGCGCTTCGCACCCCCTCCTCCATCGAACTTACGACGAACGTGGCTTCGACGTCGGTAATGGAATGACGCAAACTCACGCCCGGGTTTGTAAACATCAAGTGATATCCACGCTCCGCCTCCAACGGAACTCGCACCCCCACCGATGCCAATAACCCCGCCGACCACGCGCCGGCGGCGATTACCAACTTACCGGTAGTGGCTGTTTCGCCATCCAGTATCAGTTCCCAACTTCGGCCCACATCGGGTTTGATCGCATGTACGGATGATCGGGTAAAATTGACACCAAGAGATTTGGCTTTTTGCGCCAATACTTTGCCGAGCTTACCCGGCATAACCGCTCTTGCTTGGTCTTTAATTACGTGTGCTGCTTGGTACTCCGTGGAGATGGCGGGCTCTATTTCGCGCAAAGTTTTTCCATCGACGAACTCCATCGGGACGCTTCGTTCTTTGCGCAATCTAAATTTAATGTCATCGGTGTCCGCTGCAGATGGGTGCCGATAGATATACACACCCCAACAGTCGGCGACGAGCTGCTCGTGGCTTGTGTTTTTTAATAACGCTTTGTAAAGATCGACACTGGGACGGCTTAGTGCGCTCATTGCATCGGCCGTGGCGGTGATATGTTTCGACCGTCCAGCACGGAGAAATTTTAACGCCCACGGAATAAACTTCGGCACATAGCCCAAACGCAAACTGACCGGCCCTTCGGGGTCAATGAGCCATCTGGGAATTTTTCGCCAGATGCCCGGCACCGACTGCGGCACGCAGCCCCACGGTGTGATAACCCCCGCATTGCCGTAACTCGCACCTTCCGCCGGCCCCGCGCGGTCAATGACGCGAACACGAAAACCTTTCTCCACCAATGCCAACGCGCAGCAAATACCGACAATGCCAGCGCCCACTACAGTCACTTCAGGATTTTCCGATGCAGAAGTCATCGTCAGCGCTCATTCGACCCGAGCATCCTGCTTCGACATTCAGTCACGATTTGATTGCACCGATTCGCGGGCGCTGCTTTAGCGATGCGACGTAGTCGGGAGAAAATATTTGGCCCGGTGCATGATGGTAACTAAACAACGCGACCAAACGTTTACGGGTGGTCTCACCGATCGGCCGCACTCGATGTAACGACAAATCGCCTTTAAACAAAGTGAACGTGCCGGGAGGAATCAGGTGTCGCCGGGCGTATTGATCGGGATCCTCGAACACCTTGGCAACGGCATCGTATTTCTCATCGGTTTGGGATCGGATATACGGGGCGTATTCGAACTCCCCTCCGCGATCCGCCTCCTGCAACATTAGGGAGATCACATAGTCATTAGTATCGTAGTGCCAACCGTTACGATCTCCGGGGCCCGATACTTGTGCGGTCAAACCCAAATACGGACAGGCACTCAAATGCAACGTCTCCTCGCCGAGCGCCTGGCGCACGAATTCGGTCAATGTTGGCCAGCCGTACACCTTGCGGATCAGCGCATCCGTGCCAACATCGTCGCCCAGAATCTGGCCGTAGCGGCAGCGATGCGGGATGCTACGTGGATGATCTTCGGGCCAAACCCCTGTATCACCGTCATAGGCGATGCGAGCGGTATCGAACGCGAAAGCATAATGCGATAAATCCTCAATCTCGCTGATCATCGTTGGCAATGCGTCGGTGCGGATAAACCCGGGCAACATGCACAGCGCCACATCGTCTAACGTTTTGCGACACTCCGCTATCAATCGTTTGCCATTCTCAGATGTGAGATCATCAATCGGATATTTTTCGAGATCGATCAGATTGTCGGGTGACATGATCTTAGTCCTCGTTCGTAGTGGCTCGCTTGCGGCAACATAATTTTACGTAATACCCGATCAGTAATTCCATCTATTAGATGATGCGGCTACGGTACGGGCACAATTTTAAACGATAAAACCTGAGTTGTTCGAAATCGAACCGGGTTATAGTGTTATAAATCTGAAACTTCTTCCCCAACACATCAATCCACTCGAGATTCAGTAGATGTCTGAGCCGCCTACCGCGATAACACGCGGGTTTCCCGCCGAAGAATTCAAAGCCCGAGTCGCTCAAGCGCAGCGGCTAATGGATTCCGCTCGGCTGGATGCACTGGTTCTGACCGGACCGCAGAATTTCCGATACTTTTCCGGTTTCAATTCGCAATTTTGGGAAAGCCCAACGCGCCCGTTCTTTTTAGTGGTGGGCCGAGAAAACGATCCGATCGCGGTAATACCGGAAATCGGCGGACCGGGTATGGAAACGACCTGGGTAAGCGATATTCGCACCTGGCCCGCGCCGCGCCCGGACGACGACGGCGTGACCTTGCTCGCGGCCGTGTTGTCGTCGCTACCGCGAAGTTATGGCCGGGCTGGCTGGGAAATGGGTCGTGAATCCGTGGTGCGTATGCCGATCACCGACTTCGACCGGCTACGTAACGGCAACCTGGGCATCGAGTTCGTCGACGGCTCGCCGGTCATCTGGGCGGTTCGCAAGGTGAAGTCGAACCGGGAGATCGCCAAAATTCGCGAGGCATGTCGGATAGGCAGCGACGCGTTCGATCTTTTTCCGTCGCGCATACATTTGGGCGATTCCGAAATCGACGCATCGCGCGAGTTTCGAATCGCAGCGCTTGAATGCGGTGCCGATACGACACCGTTCGTATCGGTTTGCTCAGGGCCAGGTGGGTATAGCCAGATCATCGTTGGCCC
>CAXMMZ010000075.1:0-8952 GCA_964194565.1 Arenicellales bacterium | reverse complement strand
GTGAGGCGTTTGGCGTCGCCATCACCTCGCCGGCCTCGGGGCACGCAGACGATGCGATCTCTGCCAGGCAGTATGCCGAGGATGTACCTCTTGCAGACGTACCCTCGATCGCGGTGCTGCCTTTCACCAATATGAGTGGCGATCCGGAGCAAGAATTTTTTAGCGATGGGATCACCGAGGACATCATCACCGCACTGTCGAGAATTTCAAATCTGCTGGTGGCGGCGCGCCATTCGACACTCGCCTACAAAGGCCAGGCCATCGACATCAAGCAGATCGGGCAGGAGCAGGGTGTCCGCTATGTGCTGGAGGGCAGCGTTCGAATAAGGGGGAACCGAATCCGGGTTACGGCCCAGCTCATCGACACCTGCACCGGGCATCACTGCTGGGCGGACCACTATGACCGGGATCCGGACGACATCTTTGCCGTTCAGGACGAGATTACGCTTAATATTACTATCGCCATGCAGGTCGCGTTGACCGAAGGCGAGCAAGCCCGAGTGTACGCGCGGGGCACCACCAACGTAGAAGCCTGGGAGTGCGTCGTGCGCGGCAAGGAGCTGTTTGAGCGGCATGTCAAGGAGGACAACCTCGAAGCGCTGCGGTTGCTTGAGCGGGCCGTGGATCTCGATCCCACGTACGCGACGGCATGGGCCTTTTTGGGGTGGACACATTGGGAGAACGCGCGCTGGGGGTGGGACGGCCCGCCAGGTCCGTCATTGGACCGGGCTTTCGGGTTGGGACAGAAGGCACTGGGACTGGATAGCGCTCACGCCGATAGCTTTGCTTTACTTGGTTTGACTCATCTGCTCCGCGGCGAACTCGATGAGGCGCTCGCGATGACAGATAAGGCCGTGACCCTCGCGCCAAATCATTCCCATATTGCGGCTATCTCCGCAATGGCGCTCAGAGCGGCCGGGAAAATGCACGGGGCTGAGGCTCTGCGGCGCATCAAGCGGGCAATCCAACTTAGCCCGATTTATCCGATGTGGTACCTGATGATGCTGGGTAGTATTTATCATCTGATCGGCGATCAAAAAACGGCGGTGGAAACACTCAGGGACGCGGCGCAACGCGAGCCTGAAGCAATAATGCATAAGCCATGGCTGGCGAGCGCCTTAGTCGCGGCTCAACGGCTGGATGAAGCCAGGTCGGTCGTGGCGGACATTCTACGAGTCGAACCGGGATTTTCTCGCACGGAGTGGGCTAATGTGCACGGGTTCCGCGATCCGGAGATTCCGGCAAGGCTCACCGAAAATCTTGCCAAAGTCGGTTTGCCGAAATAAAGGCCCGCAAGGGGAAGGCTCTGTCTAGCCCGGATAATTCACGAAGGGTTCGGGCTAGCTGCGCTCCGCAACAGCGGCTGCCAGGTCGCGAAGAATGTTTGCGGTATCGTCATATCCCAAGCACGCATCCGTAACGCTCTGGCCGAAGGTAAGCGGCGTGTCCTGCAGATTCTGCCTGCCCCCGACTAAGTGGCTTTCCAGCATCAAGGCCCGTATTTCTCGTTGACCTTGTTGGAGCTGTCTGATTATCGATTGCACGACGTCACTCTGTCGCCGAGGGTCTTTCTCGCAATTGCCGTGACTGCAATCAATCATAACGATTTTTGGCAAACCCACCGCTTGTAACAAATTTAGCGCCGCTTGAACGGCGTCTGCGCCGTAGTTGGGTCCGCTTTCGGTGCCGCCACGCAGCACCAAGTGACAATACGGATTTCCTGCCGTTTCAAGAATAGCCGGTGCACCCTGTTTGGTCAGCGACGGAAATAAATGCGGACCACGCGCCGCCAGAATAGCGTCCACCGCCACCTGCATATTGCCATCGGTACGGTTCTTAATGCCGACCGGCATGGATAACCCGGAAGCCAACTCCCGGTGAATTTGGCTTTCAGCGGTGCGCGCACCAATCGCTCCCCAACTGATGTGATCGGTATAGAACTGGCCAAACGTCGTATCGAGAAATTCCGTCCCCGCGGGTAGTCCAATTTTTGAAATGTCCGCAAGCAACTGTCGCGCTAAACGTAATCCTTTATTGATCTGAAAGGAGCCGTCGAGATCGGGATCGTTAATCAATCCCTTCCAGCCCAGCACGGTTCTTGGTTTTTCAAAGTACACGCGCATAACGATGAACAGCGCCGACGACAATTCATCCGCCAGCGGTTTTAGTCGCTGCGCATAGGTCAGTGCCGCCTTCGGGTCATGCACCGAACACGGCCCAACGACCACCAATAATCGCCTATCACTGCCATCAAGAATCGATTCCACCGCGCGCCGGCTCGCATAGACCCGCTCAGCAGCCTCGATCTTAAGTGGTATCTCCTCGAGCAGGATTGCCGGCGTCAGCAACGGTCGCGTTTTGACGATCCGGACGTTATCAGTTTTCACACCGCTGCTAATTATTCTTTTAGGACAATCCGCAGCCGGCCTTCCTCGACGGACACTTCCTCAACGCCAGCGGTGAAGGCCTTCCAAAACCCCTCATCGCCGTATTCGCGCACGAGATCGATGTTTTTGATACCTCCGAGCCAGGCATTGGGCAACGGTACGCCCATAATGCTAATGCCACGCAAGACGACAATGGGTTTGCCGTCGCGGTGGGCGAGTTCCATACCCGCGCGCACCTTAAGCACTTGGCCACCGAATATTGGGAAGTCGTCGTCCACCGGCACCAATAACTTTGCACTGACGAGATCCTCGGACAAATCGATCGCGAGCTTGCGAGCCAAGTCAGTGTTGTTGGCCAATAGCCCGTTTACTTCACGCTCGGTGAACGTGATGTTGCGGTCGGACCCTTGTTCACTGTATTGATCCGGCTCGAGCGCTGCAACGGGGTCATCGCTGGTTTCGTTCGAATCGGCCGCGATAGCCGCACCAAATCCCTCAAATTGTTCGAGCTTCTCGGTCAGTACTTGTTGTTCTTTACTGCTAAGGGCGACCGGTTTGAAATCGGACGGAAAAATATAGCTGCGTATCACCCACACCGTCGCCACCACCGCGATTACCATCGCCAACAACGTGAAGCCCAACACGTGCCAGCCGCTAAACCGTCGGGGCGATGTCGATTTATTGGCAATCCCTGCAGTCATGACGTTAATACTCGGTGAATTTGTGGCCACAGTCAAAGCGCGCGTTCGCGCGCTTGTCTCTGTAAGGTGAGTTCGCGGCGCAGAATATAGATGCCGCTCGCGATCACTATACTGACACCGACAACGGTCATCTTCGACGGCAATTCAGCCCAAAAAACATACCCGAACAACATGGCCCAAATAAAATAACTGTAGTCGAACGGCGCGACGATACTGACCGGCGCCACGCGGTATGCTTGAGTTAAACAATAAAACCCGGCCGATGCCACCAGGCCCACTAACACCATCAACGCCATGTCGTCGTTCGCCGGTAATACCCAAGGGCGCGTCAAAAACACGTAACTCGCATTCGTACCCACCGGCAGGTCAAACGCGTGGATAATCAAACTACCGACCGCACTTAACCCCGCAAACACGACGATCGTATAGAACGACATCGTCCAGCTCGATTCGGTGGCGCCGATACGCCGCGTCATAATTATCGACAATCCGTAGGTCATCGCCGCGATCAATGCCAATAACGACGCCGGATGAAGTATCTTGCCGCTAGGCCCCACCATAATCAGTACCCCGCCGAAACCTGCAAGCACACCCAGCCAGCGGCGTATACCGACCTGCTCACCCAACAACGGCACCGACAAAGCCGTCACGAATAGCTGCGCGGCGAATACAATCGAGACCGCATCGACGAGCGGTATCGCGGCCACCGCCAAGTAATACGAGGTATAGGAAATAAACAACAACACGCCACGCAACAACAATGCCGGAAGCTGCCAGGTCGCAAATCCGCGCGAGCCGAGCGTGATGTACAACGCCAACGTCGTCGGGACAAACGCAACGAGCGACCGCGTAAATACGATTTGGAATGCCGAATACTCATCGCTAAGCAGCTTAATGACGACATCCTGCACAGCAAACACGGCCAGGCCAATGACATTCAGCGCAATGCCGAGCATCGGTCGATCGATAGATGACGTCAAAATTCCCCCCGGGTTGATACTGACTCGCACCTCAATGTCCGTGACAACCGAGTACCATCACTCGAACCGCTGGCGGACACGTGGACTGACCCGTATCTGTCATCTCACAACACCAAACCTCAAATTCTGCTACATTTTCGCAAGACCAAGTCTACTACGGTGCAACACGTGGAAGAATTCAATATGGATGCGCGAGTGGAGCGCGGTGCGATATTCGCGCCGGAGTTGGTCGCACACCCTAAAATACGATATTTCATAACGTAAACACTCGGAGCCCTACAGTGACCCCACTCACTCTCAAACAAGCCAACCTCATTATTGAACAAACGATCACCGGCGCGCATGAAATGAAGTTACCGCCGATCGGCGTTGCCGTGCTGGATAGCGGCGGACACTTGAAGGCGCTGCAAATTGAAGATGGCCTCGCGTTTTTGCGCATTCGCGTGTGCCATGCCAAAGCCTGGGGGTCGCTCGGGCTCGGCATGGATTCGGCCAAACTCGGCGAACGCTACCTGCAGGGCGGCATGAATCCCGGATTCATCGGCGCGCTGAACGCGATGTGCGATGGCCAAGCGGTGCCGCTGCCGGGTGGCGTGCTCATTCACGATGCGGAAGGCCAAATTATCGGCGCCGTCGGCGTCTCTGGGGCCGCGCCCGAGGACGACGAGAAATGCGCCAAGGCCGGCCTCAAGGCCGCGGGGTGGGACTCCCAATAGCGGCGCATACACCGTTACCCATCAAACCACCATATAGACCGGAGCCGTTTTCCGCTACAATCGCGCGCCTGCTGCTCCCGATTGTTATCCCATGTTAAACAGGCTTCGCAATATCGCGATCATCGCGCATGTCGACCACGGCAAAACCACGCTGGTCGATAAGCTGCTGCAACAGTCGGGTACGCTCGACACCCGCGGCGGCGTGGTGGACCGGGTCATGGATTCCAACGATCTGGAGAAAGAACGCGGCATCACGATTCTCGCCAAAAACACCGCGGTCCGCTGGCACGATTACCGGATTAATATCGTCGACACTCCGGGCCACGCCGATTTCGGCGGCGAGGTGGAGCGCGTGCTATCGATGGTGGACGCGGTTTTGCTGCTGGTTGACGCAGTGGAAGGGCCGATGCCACAAACCCGGTTCGTAACACAAAAGGCCTTTATGCACGGCCTGAAACCCATCGTGGTCGTGAATAAAATTGACCGCGACGGCGCGCGCCCACATGCGGTCATGGACGAAACCTTCGATCTGTTCGATCGGCTTGGCGCGAGCGACGAACAACTCGACTTTCCGGTCGTCTACGCCTCCGCCATCGCCGGTACCGCGAGTCTCGACCTCACGCATCCCGGCGTTGACCTGACGCCGTTGTTCGAAACCATCGTGGCCCATACTCCGCCGCCGGATGTCGACACGTCCGGCCCGTTTCAGATGCAAATCTCGTCGCTCGACTATTCGTCCTATGTCGGCGCCATCGGCATCGGCCGAATAACACGCGGTCGCATCACCGGCAACACACCGATCCGGGTTGTGGATCGAGAGGGTCGTGAACGCAATGCCCGGGTGCTGCAGATTTTCGGATTCATGGGACTCGACCGGGACGAGATCGATTGCGCAGAAGCCGGCGACATCGTCGCCGTAACGGGTGTGGGCGCACTCAGTATCTCCGATACGCTGTGCGACCCCGACGCACCCGAAGCCCTGCCCACTCTCAACGTCGATGAACCGACAATCAGCATGATGTTTCAGGTCAACAAGTCGCCGTTCGCGGGTCGCGAAGGCAAGTATCTGACCTCGCGGCAACTGACCGAGCGTTTAAACCGGGAGACGATCCACAACGTCGCGTTAAGGGTCACCCCCACCAATGATCCGGAGAAATTCGTGGTCTCCGGGCGTGGCGAATTGCATCTCTCGATCCTGCTCGAGAACATGCGCCGCGAAGGCTACGAGCTCGCCGTGTCGCGCCCCGAAGTCATCTATCGGGAACACAATGGCCATCGCGAAGAACCGTATGAGCAACTCACCGTCGATGTGGAAGAACCGCATCAAGGGGCGATCATGGAGGCGTTGGGTTACCGCCGCGGCGAACTCAAAAACATGCAACCCGACGGCAAAGGCCGCGTGCGCCTAGATTACCTTATTCCGTCCCGCGGCTTGATTGGTTTTCAATCGGAGTTCCTGACTCTGACCTCCGGCAACGGCCTGATCTACCATGTGTTCGACCATTACGGACCCGCCTTTCGCGGAGAGATCGCGGAGCGCCGCAACGGCGTGTTGGTGTCGATGGCGACCGGCAAGGTGTTGGCTTACGCGTTGTTCAACTTGCAAGAACGCGGCCGTATGTTCATCCGCCCGGGCGAAGAAGTGTACGAAGGTCAAGTCGTCGGCCTGCACAACCGCGATAACGATCTCACCGTGAATCCGTTAAAAGCAAAACAACTCACCAATATTCGTGCCGCGGGCAAAGACGACAACGTACTGCTGGCCGCCCCGCAACGCGTGACACTGGAGCTCGGACTTGAGTTCATCGCCGACGACGAATTATTGGAAATCACGCCGCGGCATGTGCGCATACGCAAGCGTTATCTCAAGGGGTTCGAACGCAAGCGCGCGTCGCGCTTGGCCAGTTGACGAACCATATCACAGCAAAGGAATTACAATGATTGAGTGCAGCGTTTATCTCTGAAGTCGACGGCGCGGCAATGGCAGTCGCCGAAACCCCTGAGCAGGTCGTGGATATTTTGAAGTACACCAGCGCCGCGTAGTGTCTCTGCCCCGGTGATGGCTGCTCAATGAAACAACGATGTAATGCGCCCGCGCAATGTCTCGGCTTCGCCCAGTAACGCATCCTGAAACGCGGTGTCTTCGGCAATCGGCTCCTTGCGCCGCATCAACAACAATGCGGCCGCGCCGTCGCCACTAATACCTTCCAACGGCACCACCGCCACTCCTAGCGTGATGGGTTCGCCGGACTCTGTGATCAACAGTTCCTCTTGGAATTTGATCACATCGGTCTCGTTGACATCGCGAATCGTCGGGCAGCCCCAGGCACAGGATTCATTCTGCGTTGGCAACAATTCGAAACAGCGCTTACCGAACCACTGACTGGAAATGAGCGCACGCCCGGGTTCATTGAGATAAATGAACTCCATATGGCTGTTGACGACCATGCACGGGTTTGACTCGTCTTCCAAAAACGCCCAGCGCACCGCCATCTCGTCCTCGAGCAACGATTTTGGTTCCGTCGATTCTAGCGTCATCGTCATTCGCTCCTCGTTGTTACCAGCCCATACTGTAGCGCTTTTTGTTGCCGGACGGCAGAACAATTTTCACAGTGGCCGGCGGCCGAGTTACACTGCAATAGGCGCGCAACTTAACGGGTGGGCGCGCCCGTCTAATACGTGACGAACTGTATGAACACATCCCATGGCCGATAGTCCCTGGTTGCGGGTAACCCCAGCCATCAAAATTCACACCGACGAGCTGACCGAGCGCTTTATTCGTGCCCCGGGACCGGGTGGGCAGAACGTGAATAAAGTCGCGAGCGCCGTACAGCTGCGTTTCGACGTGCGGCACACCCAGTCGTTGCCGGAGGACGTGCGCTCCCGGCTGTTGCATCAGGCGCGTGGGCGCATCAATAATCGCGGCCAACTTATCATTGAGGCGCGCCGTTATCGTGCCCGCGAGCGTAATCGTGAAGACGCGCGGCAACGTTTGTGCGCGCTGATCCGCAAAGCCGTCGTGAAACCCTCGGTGCGGCGAACGACCAAGATACCGACTGCCGTCACACGACGGAGGCTGACCGATAAACGCAAACGCGGCACCACCAAGAAATTGCGCTCGACGCCCAGCGAGGACTGACCCACACGATTGCTGACTATATTCGCCAACTTCAACACCAACGACACAACGGAACCACTATGAACCATCGCTCAGAACGCGAAGATCTGGCGGCCGCATTGCGGTGGGCGGCCAGATTGGAATGGCAATCGGGAATTTGCAACCATTTCAGCCTCGCCGTGGACGCCGACGGTGCAGGCCCGGCGGGCGTCCTCATCAATCCGCAAGGCTATCATTGGTCTGAGGTCACTGCGTCATCACTATTACTGGTGGACGAATCCGGCGCCGTCATCGAAGCTGAGGGCAGCGTTGAAAACACAGCATTTTATATTCACCTCGCGATTCATCGGCAAGTACCTACCGCACGTTGCGTTCTGCATGCGCATCCACCGTATTCGACGGCGATCATGTGCACCGAGGGCGGACGACTGCGCAACTGCCATCAAGACAGCCTGCGCTTCCATCGACGCATCGCCTATGACGACGAGTGCGGCGGCATAGCAGCGGACGACAACGAGGGGTGGCGTATTGCGCACGCACTCGGCAACCATCCGATTATGTTGATGGCGCATCACGGTATCACAGTGACCGGGCCTAACGTCGCGCGAGCGATCGACGATTTCTATTACCTCGAACAAGCTGCGCGTTTTCAGGTCCTCGCGCAATCGACCGGCGCCCCGCTTAAGGTCATCGACGACGACCAGGCCGATCGACTCGCACCGGACTTCCAAGCCATCGACGCCCAAACCGACGGCCACTTTGCCGCGATCCGCCGCATCCTCGAGCGCGAGGAACCCGAGTACAGAGAGTGAACGCGTATCCCCTTTTCGAAGATCACACACTACCCTTGATGCTCAAGGCGGAGTACAACACGGGGGTGGACGATTTGACGGCTTGGTTACAGACCCATCGGCAAGCCATCGACGACTGGACCCACGCCGCAGGCGTCGTATTAATCCGGGGCTTTGCGATCGCCTCGCCGCAGGACTTTCGGGCGGTTTGTGCGGCGGTCCGGCCGGAGCTTCGCAACTACGTCGGCGGCGACTCACC
>CAXMMZ010000074.1:0-18560 GCA_964194565.1 Arenicellales bacterium | reverse complement strand
GCCGAGTTGTCTGAATTTCTTGGCACCGACGACGCAATATTGTACTCGTCGTGTTTCGACGCGAACGGCGGATTGTTCGAGACGTTGCTGGGCGAAGACGACGCGGTTATTAGCGACGCACTCAATCATGCCAGCATTATCGATGGCATTCGCCTGTGTAAGGCGCGTCGCGAACGCTATCGCAATAACGATATGCAGGACTTGCGCGCGAAGCTCGAGGCGACCCGGGCCTGCCGTGTGCGCTTAATTGCCACCGACGGTGTGTTTTCAATGGATGGGACATTCGCGGATCTAAAGGCTGTATGCGATCTCGCGGATGAGTACGACGCATTGGTAATGGTGGACGACTCGCACGCCGTGGGGTTCGTCGGTAACGAAGGCCGGGGTACCCATGAATATTGCGACGTAATAGATCGCGTCGATATCGTTACCGGTACGTTCGGCAAAGCGCTGGGTGGCGCTTCAGGCGGGTATACCGCGGCGCGACAGGAAATCGTCGATTGGTTGCGGCAGCGTTCGCGCCCCTATCTGTTTTCCAACTCGCTGGCGCCGGTTATCGTTGCGACATCGATAAAAGTCCTGGAAATGATGCGATTGTCACCGCAATTGCGGGATCGGCTCTGGAACAACACCGACTATTTTCGGGCGGAGCTTGGGGCCGCGGGGTTTGAATTGATTGCGGGTCACCATCCGATTATCCCGGTGATGTTGGGCGATGCGAAACTGGCTGGCGACGTGGCGCAGCGGTTGTTGCAGCGCGGTGTCTACGTAGTCGGATTTTCGTATCCGGTGGTACCGGAAGGAAAAGCTCGAATTCGCACACAGATGTCAGCGGCCCATGACCGCCAGCAACTCGATACGGCGATTGAGGCGTTCGTGAACGTCGGTCGCGAACTTGGGATCATCGGTTAATTAGTGGAGATTCGGGCGGGCAAATGAAAGCATTGGTAAAGAGTAAAGCCGAGGCGGGAATCTGGCTCGACGATATTGCCGAACCCACGGTCGGCCACAACGACGTGCTCATCAAGATCAGAAATACGGCGATCTGTGGAACCGATATCCATATTTACCACTGGGACGATTGGGCGCAGAAAACGATCCCGGTTCCGATGGCGATCGGCCACGAGTTCATGGGCGAGATCGTGGAGCTGGGCGGCGAGGTTCGTGGGTATCATCGCGGCGAGCGAGTTTCCGGTGAAGGCCACATTACCTGTGGCCACTGTCGCAACTGCCGAGCCGGAAAACGGCATTTATGCCGCAATACGGTTGGAGTCGGCGTAAATCGACCCGGATGCTTTGCGGAGTATCTTGCGATCCCTGCCGTGAATGCGTTTAAGTTGCCTGATGTTATTGACGACGATGTCGCCTCCATACTCGATCCCCTCGGCAATGCCGTACATACGGCACTTTCCTTCGATCTGGTGGGCGAGGATGTATTGATTACCGGCGCGGGGCCGATCGGCGTCATGGCGGCGGCCGTGGCTCGGCACGTCGGGGCGCGGTTTGTTGTTATTACCGATGTCAACGATTACCGCTTGTCTCTGGCTGCGGCGATGGGAGCGACGCGAACCGTGAATGTACGACACGAGCCGTTGGACGACGTAATGAGCGAACTCGGAATGACGGAAGGCTTCGATGTCGGTATGGAGATGTCTGGCAATGCCACCGCGTTTCGTGATCTGTTGCAGGCCATGCATCACGGTGGCCGCATTGCCGCGCTGGGCATTCCGCCAGAACCGTTCGCGGTCGATTGGAATCAGATAATTTTCAAAGGCTTGATCGTTAAGGGTATATATGGCCGTGAGATGTACGAAACCTGGTACAAGATGGCCAGTATGTTGCAAAGTGGTTTGGCCATCGCGCCAATCATCACGCATCGCTATGCGATCGATCAGTTCGATTCTGCGTTTAAGGTTATGGACTCCGGACAATCCGGTAAAGTGATCATGAATTGGGATTGACCCGCGACGGAGGCAGTGGCGGGAAAGTTATGAGTGATCGGGAAATCGTAAACCTGCTTGCCGAAATCGGGGAAACACAAGCTTGCGATCACAATCGCGATTAACCGTCGCTCCCTATTCTGCGTAGCAATGCACGGATGTCACGCAACGAGTTGCCATTGCGAGTGCGGGAAAAGCGCAAATCAAGTCCGCCATCGGCAATGGTTCGATCGTAGACCTGCATTTCGTAACCACCATCATCCAGAATCAGCAACGCGTAGATCGTAAGGGTGGGACCGTCGATGCGCGCCCATACGTAGGGATCGCCCTGCATCGGGTCAAGCGCGACACTGCCGCCGAACACGTTGACTTTCATCGCGGACGCAAACACGTTGGGCCGCGGGCTCGAAACAAAGTTGATTGAGTAGGATTTGGTCTTGGTTTTGCCGGACGCGCTAATCTTCGTCGTATCCCAGTTCACATTGAATCCACCCTTGGTATGAGCGATGCTAACCTTTAGATCCCGATTGTGTTCGACTCCATCGAGTTCTACGGTCGCCTGTCCGGTGTATTCACCGACAAATGGATCAATGAGTTCCGCCCCGGCGTAGGCCGTCGTGGTCCACAACAACCACATCGTTGTCCAGACCCGCATTAGCATGGCTGAGTTCCGTTGCATAATTCCTCCAAGATGGTAGTCATTCCGTTAGTGTTGAATCGATGGCGAGCGACCCGTCTATAAACACTGACACAATCTGTGTCGCGATTGTTCCGCGGCCCGATCATAGGCGCGATTCCTGCGATACTACGACATATAGTATCACTCCGGCTCGAGCATCTCGATGCGGTCGTCGGCGCCCAACGTCACAGCGCGCCCGTCCAATGTTTCAAATGAACGCCCTTGGATTGTCATTTTTTGCGCTTGGTATGAGATCTCATCGCCAGTACGGGAATTGGTGACTCGAATTTCGATGATGCTATGGTCGTCGCTCCAATCCAGGTAGAACAACGCCGCTGAGACCGCGGCCAATACGCCGAGAAAAGAGTAGGCGATGAGGTGTGGGGATATTCTCGCCTCAGACGGAGTTTGGCGCTGCCGCAGTGGCGCCACGGCCGGGCGTCCGCGGCCGCGGTAAAACAGATACACCGCCACGGTGACGGCTACGGTAAACAAAATCTTCGTAATCACAATCGTTGATACCGGTTACAAATAATCATCGAAGACTAGCGAACCGGATCGCCGGGGGGCAGTTGCAAGAAATAGCCTTGTGTCTTTAGATTATCGATAACCGCTACGGGGTCAGATTGGGCCAGTTTAGTGGTCGGTGTTAAGTCTATTGTCAACACAAAACCCAAGCTGCCTAACATATCCAACAACCTCCTCGGGACTTGCGATAGTTCCTGTTCAGCCGGGACGAATAGATAGCTGTCTTGGCGTCGTTCGCCTTTATACACCGAACATTTCATCTTAATTCCGGCGGCCCGGCATACCGTCGAGCGCCGTAGTATGTTGTACGTCACGCCACGCGGGTCTTGGGATGTCAAATATATTACCCAGTTCTGCGTATCCGGAACCGGCCAGCCGGCAGACTGGATTGAGCAAAGCAGGGTCGATACGGCCGTTTTTCCAAACCGACGGTTCGACATGAATGTGCACGACTTCACCGATCACAATATGGCCATTACCGGCTTGCACGATATCGCTGCAACGGCATTCAAGGTGGGACTTCGCAACCCCCACGCGAAGCGGACGGACGCGGCGCGAAGGTGTCGGTGTTAGATCTGCCCACGAAAATTCGTCCTCGGTTTCGGGGAAATCCGTCGATGTAAAATTCATGCGCTCCACTAAATCGAGCGTTACGATATTGACGACGAATTCCGGTACGGCTTTGATGTTTCGCAGCGTATCTTTGATGCCCGACGAGCTAAACATGACATGGGGTGGGTCGTGGGCCACCGCATTGAAGTATGAATGCGGCGCGAGATTATTTACGCCGTCCGCCGATACGGTCGATATCCAGCCGATCGGACGTGGAATCACCATGCCCGTCATCAAAAAATAAATTTGGCGCGCCTGCCATTCGCCGGGGTCGATCTCGAGTGGGGTGTCTAGTGTTTCGGGTGGTTCGCTATGTGATGAGGGCATGTTCTGACTCATGTGTTGTTAGCCGCGCACTCGCGGCAATTTCGCCGAGCAATAGCACCGAGTCAACATTGGCGCAGCTCGGATTACACCGCCCGCGCCAGCGCCGCTGGCAGTCAGCGAAAATGGTGACATATCCATAGATCGAAAGAAACCTCAGTGGATTACCGGCCCCCCGGCGTTAATTACGACTGCGTTACGCCGGTTCTGATATTGCGCGCCAAGTCGAGCATAATCGACCTATGCTGCACCGCCCCGTCCTCCTCCTTGTCGTCATGTGTGTGAGCGAGGTGTTGGGGATGACGGCATTCGCGACTTTCCCGACCCTGATACCCCGATTCCAAACCGAGTGGACGTTAAGCAATACCGAAGCCGGTTGGATCGGAGGTGTGTACTTCGGGGGTTATGTCATCGCCGTCGGCATACTTACAGCGATAACCGACCGCGTCGATCCAAAGCGCGTATATCTGACTTCGATGGCCGTCAGCATAGGAGCAGCGCTGGGTTACGGGCTCGCCGCCGATGGTTTTATCTCGGCGAGCTTATGGCGGTGCCTGCAGGGAATCGGCCTTGCGGGTACCTATATGCCGGGATTGAAAGCGCTTACCGATATCGCGCCGGCTCGATTGCGCAGCCGGTTTGTGAGCTTTTACACAGCGAGCTTCGGCATCGGCGCCAGCCTGTCGATCTTCCTGGCGGGATGGCTGGAGCCATCTATCGGTTGGCGCAACGTATTTATCTTCTGCGCGGCCGGACCTGCGCTCGCGTTTTTATTGGTTTGGGTCGTGCTCCCCGCCAAGGCCACTGGGGCGGGGAGCACCTCGCGGTGGTTAAATTTTCGACCGGTTTTCTCGAACCGCCCCGCGCTTGGATTTACATTGGGTTATGCGGCCCATAATGCCGAATTATTCGGTTTTCGCACCTGGGTCGTGGCGTTTCTCGTGTTTAGTCAATCGGTGCAAAGCGAAGGGGCGATAGGGCTGTTGTACAGCGCGGCCACGATCGCCGCGATAATCAATCTCGCTGGTTTGCCGGCCAGTATTATAACCAACGAAATCGCGGGCCGATGCGGCCGTGTGGCTACATTGGTTGTGGCGATGTCGGCATCGGCGGGGTTGGCGGTAGTCCTGGGATTTTCCGCGACCGCGCCGTTTTGGTGGGTGTTGCTGCTACTCGTGATGTACGGATTCACGATTACTGCTGACTCGGCGACGCTGACGGCGGGATTGGTCGACGCAGCCGAACCGAGTTACCTTGGCGCGACGATGGCCGTGCACTCCATGCTCGGGTTCGTGGGATCGTTTATCGGGCCCGTAGTGTTTGGTGTGGTATTGGATCTGGCCGGTGGCGAAAAAGTATCGTCGGCCTGGGGCATGGCATTTACGGCGATGGCATTGACGGTGCTGCTGGGTCCGGTGGCACTGCTCGCATTGTGCCGCACTCGGGCGCGGTAGCCACCAGCATCCGACAATTTCCGGAACGCACGAATTTCATGCAGTAATTAGCACGCGATGACTGTCCAACACGCGTAACGGCTCAAAATTTAAGGATCATTAACGATGAATGCCGCGTTCATCTCAAATCTCTGGCCACGGTGCTTGTTATGGTCGAGTATCCTCGCGATCGTACTGTGGTGGGTGCTACGTCCGACGGTATTTGGACAGCTTGCGCCGGGCAATTCCGCGGAGTGGCCGAAGACGAACTTCGACAACAAAATCGTGGAATTCAGCGAAATCATGTCAGGGGGGCCACCGAAGGACGGCATACCAGCGGTCGATGACCCGAAATTCGTGCGCCATGGCGACGCGAGTGGTTGGCTCGATGACCGTGAGCCGGTTATCGTCGTGCAGATTGGCAAACAGGCGCGAGCCTATCCGCTGCAGATTTTGATGTACCACGAGATTGTGAACGACACACTCGGCGGCGTACCGATTTCGGTGACCTTCTGTCCGCTCTGCAATGCCTCCATAGTGTTTGACCGGCGCGTCGACGGCGAGGTTCTCGATTTCGGTACGACCGGGCGGTTGCGGAAGAGCGATTTGGTCATGTACGACCGGCAAACCGAAACGTGGTGGCAGCAATTTACCGGTCGCGGCATTATCGGGGATTACGCCGGAACGGTTTTGCAGATGGTGTCGGCCCGTATCGTGGCCTATGAAGATTTTCGCAGTGCTTATCCGGCCAGCGACGTGCTGTCTCGCGATACCGGCTTCCATCGTCCCTACGGCAATAACCCATATCGCGGATACGACCGAATCGGCCAACAACCGTTTCTGTTCCAAGACCCGGTCGACTCGCGTTTGCCGGCCATGGAGCGTGTGATTAATGTGTCGGTGGATGGCGTACACCGCCTCTATCCGTTCAGCGTGTTTAAGACGGAACCTGTTATTAACGACACGATTAATACCGTGCCAATGGTGGTATTCAGCCGCGATGGCACATTGTCGGTGCTGGATGACGGCACCATTGCGGATTCGCGATCGATTCCATCCGCCGCCGCCTACGACCGTCGCCACGGCGACGACGTATTAACATTCGACGCCGAAGATGGCCGGGTGTTTGATCTCGAAACCGGCTCGGAGTGGGATATGTTCGGCCGCGCTGTGGATGGTGAGCTGAAAGGAGAGTCGTTAGACGCGATGGACGACGGCGTGCATTTTGCGTTCGCGTGGTTGGCGTTTAACCCCGACTCCGAAGTCTATTCGGGGCGATAACACAGGCGTCGCGGTAGGCCGGGTCCAATGCGAACGACCAATTAGTCGTTGTTAGAGCGACTCCACAGCGACCACCAGTTGGGTTTCTTGGTGTGGCTGCGATCGTCCACTGGTGCGAACTCGCGATGCGTCTGCCCCGTATACAGTTGTCGTGGCCGGCCGATTTTTTTCGTCGGGTCGGTCAGCATTTCTTTCCAGTGTGCGATCCAGCCCACGGTGCGCCCAATCGCGAATAGCACGGTAAACATATTGGTCGGGAAACCCATCGCGCGCAAAATGATTCCCGAATAAAAATCGACGTTCGGATATAACTTTTTCGCAACAAAATATTCGTCCTCCAAAGCGATCTTTTCGAGTTCCCGGGCGATCTCAAGCTGTGGGTCGTCTTCAATTCCCAATTCGTCGAGGACTTCGTGGCAGGCATCACGCATAACTTTTGCACGGGGGTCGTAGTTTTTATAGACCCGATGGCCAAACCCCATCAGCCGGAACGCATCGTTTTTGTCCTTGGCTCTCTCGATAAAGTCAGGAATGCGGTCCTTGCTGCCGATCTCCGCGAGCATATTGAGCACTGCTTCGTTGGCGCCGCCGTGGGCGGGGCCCCATAACGACGCAATACCCGCAGCGATACACGCGAACGGATTAGCACCCGAGGAGCCTGCCAGCCGAACCGTCGATGTCGACGCATTCTGTTCGTGGTCCGCATGCAGAATTAAAACTTTATCCATGGCTTTGGCCAGCACCGGGTTCACGACGTACTCCTCGGTCGGCGTCGCAAACATCATCTTCAGCAGATTTTCAGAATACGATAACTCGTTGCTGGGAAAGATAAACGGTTGGCCGAGTGAGTATTTATAGGCATACGCGCCGATGGTCGGCATCTTACCGATCAACCGGTGCGCCGCGACCATGCGCTGCATCGGGTCGTTGATGTCGGTGCTGTCGTGATAAAACGCCGACAGTGCGCCCACCACGCCTACCATGATGGCCATCGGGTGGGCACTGCGAGTGAATCCGCGGTAGAACATACTGAGTTGATCGTGCAACATCGTGTGATACTTGATGGATCGCACAAATTCGACACTCTCCTCGGGGGACGGTAACTCGCCGTGTAGCAGCAGGAAGCATACGTCCATATAGTCACTGTGTTCGGCGAGCTCAACAATGGAATAACCACGATGTCGCAGTATTCCTTCATTGCCGTCGATGAAGGTGATATCGGATTCGCAAGCGGCGGTCGAGGTAAAACCCGGATCATAGGTGAACATCCCAGTTTCGGCATACAGACGACGCACATCGATCGCGCGAGGCCCGTCGCTACCAGTCATCACCGGAAGCTCGTAGGATTGACCGGTCATATTGTCGTGCAACGTGACATAGTGTTGCTGTTCTTCTTGCTCTTGCGCGTTGTCCTGATCGTCTGTCATTGTGCTCGCCTCAACATCAATTGCATCGGTTGTCGCCTGAAATCGGCGTACAAAAATTCGCCTTGTGGTCGGTTCCGCCGCGCGAATCGCACGGTTGTTCGTGTGTTTCGAAAACACTGGCGGCGATCATCGCCGATCATTATTTGGTCGTCCCGTCAGTACGTGTAACCCGAGATATCACCACCGTAGGCGGCAAAAAACCGGTAGCGAGATCGCAACCGTCATTTATAGTAGCGCAGCGTGGTATTGCTCTGTCAAACTTGACAATTGTTGGTGATGTCGGCTAGCCGCAGCGTCGTTGGCGTAACGTTCCGCTACATCTCTCTGTTTTCTCTCTGCTTTTTTAGCAAATCACGATGATCTGGAGCGTGAAATTGATGGGCTGGAAACCGCACATTCGACCGACGTTGCGATTGGCGGTACCGGTGATGTTAGCGCGATTGGGCGCATTGCTGTTGGTGGTCGTCGATTCTGCCATGGTGGGGCAGGTCGGTGGCTCGGAGTTGGCCTATTACGGGTTGGCCGGCGCGCCGCAAGTGCCGCTGCTGCTGGTCGGCATCGGTTTATTGTTGGGGATCGTAATCCTCACCGCCCAAGCCGACGGACGCGGCGAGGCGGATAATTGTGGTGCGGTTTGGTGTGTCGGGTTGGTGCATGCGCTATTTTACGGCGTGGTATTGGCTGGCATCTGCCAACTCGGAGAATGGTTCTTATTGTCCACGGGCCAATCGAGCGATCTTGCCGCAGGCGCTGGAAGTGTACTGATTATGCTGGGCTGGGGATTGCCGGGAATGTTGTTGTATATCGCCACGATCGGTTTTCTCGAAGGTCTGCATCGACCATTGCCCGGAATGGTGGCGATGATTGTGGCAAACCTGTTGAACGTCGGCCTCAATTGGGTGTTCATCTACGGTCACGGTGGATTTGTAGCAATGGGTGCGGACGGCGCGGCGTTGGCCACGGCGATAGTGCGATGGTTTTTGTTCGTTGCCGTGTTGGTGTACGTGCTCGCGCGGATCGATCGCCACCACTACGGCATAAATCTGACCTTTAATGGCGGCTGGGCGTTGGGAAAACGGCTGCGTCGACTCGGCTATCCCATGGCGCTGGGCCATGGCTTGGAATCGGGTGCGTTTTCGACAGTGGTACTGTTCGCCGGATTGTTGGGTTCGGCGGCGGTGTCGGCATTTACCATCGCGTTGAACTTGGTGGCAATGATATTTATGGTGGCGCTCGGTTTTGGAACCGCTGCCAGCGTGCGTGTCGCTAATGCTGCGGCGCGCGATGATAGCCAGCAAGTCGCGGCGGCCGGATGGGTGGCCGCGATGTTGGCGCTGGCGGCGCTGTCGATTTTCGCAGTAGCGTTTGTGACATTTTCCGGATTTCTGGCGCGACTATTTTCGGTTGACCCGCTGGTCATCGCTGTGGCGGCCCCGACGATTGCGGTAGCGGGGTTGGCGCTCATACCGGACGGCATGCAGGCCGTATTGGTAGGTGGGCTAAGGGGCATGGCAGATGTCTGGCCCGCGACGGGCATTTTGCTGGTATCGTTTTGGTTAGTGATGGTTCCGCTTGCGTATTGGTTCGGTGTGGTCAGAAACGGTGGCGCCGAAGCGCTGATGGGAGCGGTCGCCGCCGCGGCGGTTGTAGCCGCATCGTTATTAGCGTGTCGATTTTACATGCGGTCTAAACAAGCCGGAGCGAAAGGTGATCCGACGACAGCGCTTGGCGATACTCAATCGTGAGTGATGGGGTGAAAGGATTCTTATTAACCCGGGATTGGCGCGACACGCCGCAGGGAATCGGTATCGAGCTATGGGCCGCGACCGACGCCGGGCCAATATGTTTGCGCATAACGCGCCAAGACGCGGTGTGTTTTGTGCCAAGCGCCGCAGTCATCGATAACAAATGGCTAGCGCCGATTTCGTGGCGCCGTAAATCGACTGGTCTCGCGACGTTGCAAGGCGACGCGGTAGACGCGTTGTACGTTACCTCGCAATATGAGATGCCGCGGCTACGCCAGAGCCTGCGGCAAAACGGAATTCGGGTATACGAATCCGACCTAAAGCCGGCCGATCGGTATTTGATGGAGCGATTCATCGGCGCTACGTTCGAAGTACGCGGCGAATCGATTCAGCACAGGGGATGGCAGGAGTTCGTCAATCCTGCCATCGTGGCGTGCGACTATGGGATAGCGTTGCGCAGCGCCGCGCTGGATATCGAAATTGATGCACATACCGATACATTGTTGTCGATCGCGGTGTCCGGTGGCAATGACGAACGCGTGTTTGTGTTGGGGCCACCCACCACGCAGGCAGCCCCGCATGCGGATTCAGGGTTTGCCGATAAACTAATCGATTATCTCGACGACGAGGCCGCTTTACTGCGAGCTTTGTGCGCCTGGATACAACGTCATGATCCCGACATTATCACCGGTTGGAATGTCGTTAATTTCGACTTGGCGTTCCTCGCACGCCGCGCGAGCGCTTTGCGGGTGCCATTGCAGTTGGGCCGCGGCGGTGCGCAAGCGACCCTATTGGCACCACAGTCGGAAGGCCAGATGACGATCGCACGCATTCCTGGTCGAGTGGTGCTGGATGGCATCGACACGCTGCGGGCCGCGTTTTGGTCGTTCGAAAGCTTTGGCCTGGAGGCCGTCGCGCGCGAATTGCTGGGGCGCGGCAAACTGATCGGCCCGGATCACAATCGCATCGATGAGGTGATTCGATTGTATGAAACCGATAAGGTCGAGCTCGCGGCCTATAACATCGAAGATTGTCGGTTGGTCCAAGAGATCTTCGCCAAGGCCGGCCTCGTCGACTTCGCGATGCAGCGCGCGCGCTTGACGGGTTTGGCGCTGGACCGACATGGCGGATCGGTGGCGGCGTTCGACAATCTGTATTTGCCGCGGTTGCACCGCAAAGGCTTTGTGGCGCCCGATGTGGGCAGCACCGAGTCTGGCGCCGGGAGTCCTGGTGGGTATGTCATGGATTCGCGGCCGGGACTTTACGACAACGTGTTGGTGCTGGATTTCAAAAGCCTCTATCCCAGTATTATCCGTACCTTTAATATCGACCCGCTCGGGCTCTCACAGCCCGGTAGTGACCCGCTGCCGGGCTATGACGGCGCCGAATTCGCACGTGGGTCGGCGATCCTGCCGGAACTCATCGAGTCGTTATGGCAGTCCCGCGACGAGGCCAAAGCGCAGCACGATGCCCCATTGTCGCAGGCCATCAAAATCATCATGAATTCGTTCTACGGTGTGCTGGGCACGAACGGTTGCCGATTTTACGATTCTCGACTCGCGAGCAGCATCACTCGGCGTGGGCACGAAATTATTTTGCAGAGCCGCGAACAGATCGAACACGAGGGACTTGAAGTTATCTACGGCGACACCGACTCGCTGTTTGTGCTCATTGGGGCGCAATGCTCGGAACCGTCCGCCCGGGATACCGGGCGGCGTTTGGCCGGATTGCTGAACGATTGGTGGACGCAGGAATTGGCGCGACACTTCGGCATTCAGAGTTATCTCGAAATAGAATTCGAAACGCTGTTTATTCGGTTTCTAATGCCGACGATACGCGGCACCGACAAAGGCAGCAAAAAGCGCTACGCCGGGTATATCCGTACCAGCCCGAATGAGTTCGAGTTGGTGTTTAAGGGGCTTGAGTCGGTGCGCACCGACTGGACGCCATTGGCGAGGGAGTTTCAACGTGAGCTGTACCGCCGCGTATTTTTCTCCGAACCGTTTCACGAATTCGTGAAACAGACCGTCACCGAGTTGATGTCCGGCGCGCTGGATAACAAGCTTGTATACCGTAAACGTATTCGCCGGCCGTTGGATGCCTATAAACGCAACGTCCCGCCGCATGTACAAGCTGCACGCAAGCAGAAAAATCCCGGTCGCGCGGTGCGCTACGTGATTACCCAGCAAGGCCCCGAGCCGATCGATAATCGCGCATCGGTTATTGACTATGATCACTACCGTGAACGTCAATTGAAACCGGTTGCCGACAGCATATTGCAATTTGTCGGTGCGAACTTCGACGAAATCGTTGATGAGCAACTCACAATTTTCTAAGGAGAGCCTGTGAACATTGATTACGAAGCTCGAGAGGTCGAAATTGCCACACGCCACCTCACGTTGCACAGTCTACAGTTTGGCACGGGCCCCCAACGTGTGCTTGCGCTGCACGGTTGGCTCGACAATGCGGCAAGCTTCCAGAATCTCGCGCCGCTACTTCGCGACGTCGAGATTGTCGCCCTGGACCTGCCCGGCCACGGCCATTCCGATCACCGGCCCCGCGGCGACGGGTATTACTTCGTGGACTACGTTGCGGTTGTCGTCGAGGCCGCAGATGCGCTCGGATGGGACCGATTTTCATTCCTCGGGCATTCGCTGGGTGCCGGCATCGCGAGCATCGCCGCACCGATGCTCGCCGGCCGCATCGAGAAACTGGCGTTGATCGAAGGTCTTGGCCCGCTGGTCGTGCCCGACGACGAAGCGCCCGAGCGTTTGTTGCAGGCACTGAGTAAACGCCGCGCCACCCGCCTCAAGTCCCCGCCGTGTTATCCCACTATCGACGCCGCCGTGCAGGCCCGGCACGCGGTCAGCGATATGCAACCGGAGTCGGTGCAAATATTGGTGGAGCGTAACCTGCGTGAGATAGAGGGCGGTTATACCTGGCGCACCGACCCACAACTGCGGCTGGGATCGCTGTTGTATTTGACCGAGGCGCAAGTCAGAGCGTTCCTGCAACGCATCGCCGTTCCGACGCTTCTAGTGCGCGGCGATCGCAGCACAATTTTCGACCAGGAAAAATTCTCGAATCGATGCACCGCGGTAACCGGAATTGAAATCGTCGATCTACCCGGCGGACATCATCTGCATCTCGATAATCCGGAATCGGTGGCTGCGGCCGTGAACGCGTTTTTTTCCCGATAATGTAGATTGTTTAAGCACCGGCTTGGACGTTCTCGTAGAAACGTTCAGCGATCAAAGACATCGTGACGGGGTGCAGATGCGTTTGCCAACATCCCCTCGATTAAGTTCGATAACGCACAGTCGCCAAGGCATATTTGCAATCGATTCGGCATGTTAGTGTGACATCTTCGAATCAATGTCAAACGAGTCACTTCTAATAATCGAGCAAATATGCGCGTTATCCAACTGTTAAACACGTCAGACCGGCGCGTTTAACAATTCCAACAACTTGACAGCAAAAAGCTAACGCGTTGATCCAGTGTTATTATTCTGTACTTCTATAAGGCTCATTTAATGGTTATGTTTAAAATGAAAGCGTTCTTCGTGTTCCTTGTTACTGGCGAGTATTATGATGGTACTCAAATTATAACTGATCGAGCCATTGACCTTATGGGCATAATATATGACCTAAAACGCCGGAAATCTATTTTATAGATAATTTCAATTAAGGGAATACGCAAACAGCAAACTTCGGTTCGATGAAAAGTAGCATGGAGAGATAATGGACCCTGAGAAAATAATGAGTGATATTTCGAAAGAAATTTCTACCGCACTAAACGCAATGGCAAAAGCAAAAACGCCAGAAGAGAAATTGATATGCAGTGAAACTGTTAAAAACTTATGCCAAGCACTCGGGGTGTTTCTGGATTTGTTGAGCGATATAGCACCATATGATGATGAAAATGAAGGCATCCCATTTTGATGAATATCACAACTTACTCCGCCCGGTTATTTGCAATGTTAAGGCTGTAGGAAGACCTGTTAGCGGAAATGTGTGAGAATTTTGACCTCGCCAGTTGCTCTGTAAGCGACGATCTCGGATGAAGTAACGGTTAATGGAGCGCTCTGCGGGGTTTTTTCTACAGACTTGTTAGCTTAATTTAATGAGTGTAGTGGAAACATATTAAGAATCTAAGCTTGGATAGCTGCGCGGGGAGGAGAACGGGACGAGGTAATGGGGGGGTGATCTATTTTTGCCGAATTTTCCTTATCGTAGAGGATGGAAAATGAAAATTAGATTGGTGGTGATTATTTTTTCTTTGTTACTGCTTGCTGCCTGTAGCAAGCCTTTGCCGGAGGATAAATTAAGTTATGTGGGAGAATGGCAAAGCAAGGAAATGGGTTTGCTGATACTGCAAGACGGCACCGTTGCGTATAAGAGGCTAAAAGGCGGAGGTTCGACTTCGGTTAATGGCCCCTTAAAAGAGTTTGTTGGTGATAATTTTGTTGTGGGTTTTTGGTTTATGACTACCACTTTCGAAGTTTTAGAAGCACCCAATCAAGTTGATGGAAAATGGCAAATGGTGGTAGATGGAGTCCGATTAACGAAAACGGAGGAATAACCACCATTTCTAACAGGGATAAGGGGCAGATTTATTTTTGCGGGATTATCGTTGTCATATCGTATAGCAAAAATAAATCTGCCCCCATTCTTTTTCTCTTTTTTTACTGTTTTTCAATAACACCTGCATTTTCTACTGTCTCAACAACCACCGCAGTACCGCATCCTGCGCCTGCGCGCCACGAGCGCGGTGAATATTGTGTTGGCTCAGCATCATTACAATGATGAACCGGCGGCCGCTGCGCGCGGTTACATACCCCGCGAGTGAGCGGACATGATCCACGAGTCCGGTTTTGAGCCGGATTCGACCGTTCACCGCGGCGTCCCGTAGTCGCTTGGTCAGCGCGCCGTCGGCCGCTAACAACGGCAGCGACGCGACGAATTCGGGTTGATAGGTGCTGCGCATTGCGGCCGCCAGTATGCGGCCCAGGTTGCGCGGCGAGATGCGGGTGACCCGGGACAAGCCCGCGCCATTGTCCAGTATCAATTCGGGTATGTGCAATTGGTTCGCTGCCAGCCATTCGTTTATTGCCGCGATACCGTTGGCGGTTGTGCCGGGTGCCCCGAAACGGTGTGCGGCGATCGTCGACAACACCTGCCGCGCCATCACGTTGTTACTGAATTTGTTAACGTGGCGAATCGATTCGCCCAGTGTTTGTGATTCGTGGCTATGTAGCAAGCGTTGCTCTGGAGTGTTCGGTTCGACGCGTAAGCCGCCACGAAGCGTGCCGCCCAGATCGCGCCATAGTGCCTTGAATACTCCGGCCACATATTGCGGGTGCGTCATGACCGATCGATAAAGACTAAGTTCCCGGCACGTCAACGCGTACGAGCCGGTCAACGTAACGGTAGTGGTATTGGATTTGTGCCGGACCCGCAGCGACGGGCGCGGGCAGCCGCTCGCTCGGGGAGTTATTTGGTTATCGAGGATGAGATTTGTCGCTGGCGGATCGGCGAATACTCGAATAGCGTTTGCTGCGAGTTGTGGTCGAATGACGAATCGGGTGACTCCGAAATTTACCAATAACGCGTAGGGCGGTACGTTATAAGCGCGATAGGGTTTCTCGTCGAACGCACTGCGGTCGGTATCGGTGTTGGCAAAAAACGTATCGTCTATGACCAGATCGCCGCCGATATGACGTACGCCCCGATCCCGCAACCCTTTTAACATTGTCCAAAACTGCTCGGTCACCAAAAATGGATCGCCACCGCCTTTTAATACGAGATCGCCGTCGATGGTTCCGTCTGTTGTCGGTGTGGAGCCATAAATATCGGTGCGCCATGTGTAAGTCGGCCCAAGAATTTCAAGCGCGGCCAGGGTAGTCAGTAACTTGATGACCGAAGCGGGGTGCCGGGCCCGGTCAGCGTCGAACTCAATTGGGTTACTGGCGTCGAGTGGTTCGATATACAAACCCACGGCTTGCCGATCGACGTTGAAACGCTGCAGAATTTCCAGTAGTTCGGTTTGTGGGTCGCCGCCGGCAAGCGCGTAACCCGGCCACAGTAAGACCGCGACTAGTAGCCACACACTATGTTGCGGGCAATGCAGTATCAATGTTTCGCCGTTAGCGCGGATTTTTCTTAGATCAAATCCGTGATCAACCAATCCAGCTGTTCAACGCTGCGATCGGCATAGCTCGCCCATGGAAACTCACCGCTCGAATCCACGTAGACCGTCGCAGTGCCAGCGGCCCGTCCGGCCTGCAAGTCGTAGAGGAAGTCTCCCACCATAACCGCTTCGTTTGGGGCAGCACCCCAGCCGCTCAGCAGTAGGTGAATGCCGTCGGGCTCGGGTTTCGGCTCCGCCTGCTCGCGACCGATCACGGCGTCGGCCGCAAAAATCCCATCCAGCCCACAGGCCTCCAACGTTTGATAGGCAATGTCCCGGCTGTTGCGGGTTACAATGCCGAGTTGTGCGCCGCGCTCGCGCAAGTGCACTAGCAATTCGAGTACTCCATCGGGTCGAGTCGCACGACTCGCAAGATCGTGCTCAATTGCATGTAGTTCCGCGTGCAGCAGTTCGGAAGTGCCCATCGGCATTTCGTCCAAATATTCGAGGATGGGAAGCCCCTTGGGAACGCCGATTTCCGCGCGAATCGCCTCAAAATTGTGGATCGGGTGGGTCAAAGTGCCGTCCAAGTCAAATATCCAGTATTGCCGGGACGAAAGGTTCATTGGGTCGATCGATATATCCAAGAGTGTAATTTGTTGTGGGGGCCATTGTACTGGGTGCGCTCGATTTGGTGAATCCGAGCCGCTATTCGCGCCGACGCGGGCGGACCCGGCGGCAAACCGGTTTGGAAAATACGTCAACGACCCCATTCCGTATAGGAGTGAAACACACTTATAATCCCCAGCTGGCCCGGAAACGCCACTGATCGGTTACGGAGAGAAAAAGCTCAGATATGGCTCAAAAACGTATTTATCGAATAGTCTTTCATAACCAAGGCAAGGTTTATGAACTGTACGCTCGCAAAGTGACCCAGGACGGGATGTATGCCTTCGTCGAAATCAGCGATCTCATTTTTGGTGAACGGTCCAAACTCGTGGTCGATCCAGCCGAGGAACAACTGAAGACGGAATTCGCGGGAGTCAAACGTACCTATATTCCGTTACACGCAGTGGTGCGCATCGATGAGGTCGATAAGGAAGGTGCCAATAAAATCCTCCCAGCGACCGGTGATAAAAGCGGCACGGTAACGCCGTTTCCAATGCCGATATCGCCGCCCGGCCGTAGCCGCGATTAATTGCGTGCGCCGCTGCGCATAGCCGTGTTAGTGGCCGGCATGCGTTGTCCGTTTTCTCACCGATGCGGGCGTCATCAAAATGATCCTGAGTAAATCCAATCTTGTCTTACCTTACTCGTTTGCTGCGATACTTGTTTTGATCGCACTGGCAGCCGCACTCACGGTCTGGCTAAGTTGACATTAGTTATCGCCACTGCACTCGAACGTCACCGGTTAAGCTGCTAATGTAGAGGCTTCTGTGGTGGATTGCGGCCGATGGGCTTCGTTAAAAAATCCTTCCTGGTATTATTTGTCCTGATCATTGCGGTGGTCGCAGTGGGCGTATTGCTGCCGTCGCGCGTCCATATCGAACGATCCATCACGGTGGCCGCGCCGCCCGATAAGGTGTTCACGGTACTTAATAGTTATAAAGACTTTAATCGCTGGTCACCGTGGTATGGCAAGGATCCCGACGGCGAATATCGGTTGCAGGGGCCGGCGGCGGGTGTCGGCGCGAAGTTTATCTGGAGCAGTGAAGTGCCCGAGGTGGGTTCCGGGAGTCAGGAAATAATCGCCACGGAACCCGGTCGCTCGATAACCATACATTTGGACTTTGGCGGACAAGGTACCGCGACCTCGGTATTCGTCATCGCGCCGGTGGTGGATGGCAGCCACGTGACGTGGCAGCTCGATTCGGCGTTCGGCTATGATCTGATTGGTCGCTATCTCGGACTGTTTTTCGATCGAATGATCGGCCCGGATTACGAAACCGGGCTCGCGAACCTTAAACGGTTTTTGGAAGATTCTTAGTGGCCGAGCCTGGTGCGAGCGACTGATTCGGGTTCCGTTGTATACATAATAGCGAATGAGTAATCCCATTTCGGAACCCGCACGCACTGGTGCGCCCGATTCCCGCGCGTTGGATCCGCTGCTGAATCCAGCCAGCATCGCATTGGTGGGCGCGTCGCAACGCCCCGATTCGCCGGGTAACGATATGTTACGTCTGGCACTGGGGGGGCGGTATTCAGGCCGAATTTATCCGGTTAATCCTCGCTACGATCAAGTCGCCGGAGAGCGTTGTTACCCGTCTTTGGAGGAGCTGCCAGAAACGGTGGACCATGTCGTGATTGCTGTCGCCAATGCGCACTTGGAAGCGGCGCTGTCGCGTTGTGTCAAGCACGGCGCGCGCGCCGCGACGATCTTCGCGAGTTGTATGCTAGACACCGACACCGAACCGCTGTTGACCGCTCGTTTGGCAGCCATCGCCGCCGACGCGGGTCTGGC
>CAXMMZ010000073.1:0-4072 GCA_964194565.1 Arenicellales bacterium | reverse complement strand
CCACCAATAGGTATTCACGATGCGGCCAGGATACACCTGAATCGAAAAATTCGGCCATAGGAAGAACACACGATACTGGTCTGCGGACTCGTCGAACCCGTAACACGCATTGTCCGGCGCCACCCCGCGACCGGTGTGGCGTAACGTATAGGCTCGGGGTTGGATATCAATACTTTCGGGGGCAATCACGCCTTGCGTCAATGCACGGTGTACGTGGCGGCAATGGTAGCATTCGTTGTAGTTTTCCAGCGCCACTTTCCAATTGCACCGCTCGTCCAATGAGTGCTCCCAGAGCGGCGCATAATTATCGATGTCCGGCACCGCCGAACGCAAACCCTCGGCGGCATCGCCAAACCAGGACTCCATCGGCTGTGCGTTGACATCCAGGTTGACGAACACGAACCCGCAAAACACTTCGACCAGTACTCCTCTCAGACAAATCTTCCCGCTATCGAACCCCGGAGAATTATCGCTGTTGCGGGCGAATTCAAGCTGCCCATTCAATCCATAGCGCCACGCATGATACGGACAAACGATGTTGTTTTTATTGCCGGCACCTTGCAACAGCTCGTGACCACGGTGTCGGCATACGTTGTAGAAGCACCGCAGCTGGTGGCCACGATCCCGCACCATAAACAGACTCTGACCGGCGATCTCGAATACAAAATAGTCACCGGCGTTAGCGACTTGCGATTGGTGGCAAACGTACTGCCAGGTTCGAAAAAAAATTCGCTGCTTTTCTTGTTCGTATACACTCGGGTCGGTGTAGTAATGCGCAGCCAGGCCGACAACGGGCTCGCCACGATCCGAAGCTACTGGATTCGATTTAGTCATTGCCAATACCCGTCATCTTTGTAATACACACCCAGCTGATGCCGCCGCCGGTGAAACCGTTCGATATTTTCAACAACGTGGTCGTCGGCATCAGCGATTACAAATGCCATTAACGTTTCCAACAATGCCGCAGCCGCCACAGCGGAAGTGAAAAACTGAGGGGTTTCGGTAGGGATCACAAACACCTGATCGGCCCGCAGTGCCAATGGCGAGGCGTTGCTGTCGGTAATGCCGATAACGAAGGCATCTTGTTGTTTGGCCGACTCGACAGCGTCGATCACCTCGGTGCGGCACGGTGAAAACGTCATTGCTAACAACACATCCTCGGGCCCGGCGCGGGCGATGTCATCGATCGGCAAACTGCCATCGCGAGGAACCGCGACAATTGTATTCAACGCCATACGGGCAAGATACGCAAAGTTGTGCGCGAGCGCGTAAGAAATTCCCATGCCCAAAACAAATGTTTGCCGCGCCGCGACGATTCGATCGGCGGCATTTTTCAGCTCGTCGGCAGTCGTACCGGAAAACAATACCTCGACGTTGTGGATCGTACTTTCCGCCATGTCTTTGAACAGCCCCGCATGACGTCCGCCGCGGGCCAGCGACTGCAACCATCGGGCGCGATCCGGAAACGCCAGCGAACCGGCTTTCAACCGCTCGCGAAACGGTTCACGAAAATCATCGAACCCTTCATATCCGAACGCACGCGCCATGCGCACCAACGAATTGGGTTTCACTCCGGCCGCCGAGGCGATCTGGCGCACCGACTGAAAACCCACGTCATCGCTATGGTCCAGCACGTAACGCGCGGCTTTTTTCAGCTCGGGGCTCAACGCAGAAAGCTGCCCCCGCAACCGATGGACTAGGCGGTCATCGACCATTAATGGTACATTCGTACAAATTCACATTGACAATAGTACAAACGTACCATTACGATGTCCAGCCTTATAGACTAAGGCGACGTCCAACGTTCCATGGTTCCGAATCAAGTGCGGGTCGTCATTATCGGCGGCGGCATCATGGGCGTAAGCCTACTTTATCACCTCGCGAAGGAAGGCTGGGGCGATTGTTTGCTGCTGGAGAAGGCCGAACTCACCTCGGGCTCAACCTGGCATGCGGCTGGCCAAATTACCCATTCCACCTCCGGCTACACGCTCGGGAAAATAGCGGGATACGGCATCTCACTGTACCGTCAATTGGAAGCCGAAACCGGGCAGTCGGTGAGTTTTCATGATTGCGGTTCGCTGCGCCTCGCCTACACGGCGGACGAACTCGACTGGTTGCAGTACACGATGAGTGTCGGCGCCGCACTGGGGCACCCGATGCGCATTATCGGGGTCGATGAAATCCACCGACTCCACCCCTTTTACAATCTGGACGGGGTGCAGGCCGCGCTGCATACGCCGGACGACGGCCACGTCGACCCGGCCGGCGCGACGCTGGCACTCGCGAAAGGGGCAAGGCAACTGGGGGCCACCACTGTACGCCGTTGCCGCGCCACCAATATTACTCCCCGTGCGAACGGTGCATGGCGTGTACATACTGAACACGGAGATATCGATTGCGATGTCGTCGTCAACGCCGGCGGCACCTACGCCCGGCAAATCGGGCAATGGGTCGGACTGAATCTACCGATCACTTGCATGACCCATCATTATCTGGTGACCGACACCGTGCCCGAATTCGAAGATCTCGAACGTGAATTGCCGGTGGTGCGTGACGACCGCATGGTGTCGGGATACGTGCGCATGGAACAGCGCTCCGGATTGATCGGTATTTACGAAAAAGCCAATCCCAATACAGTATGGCTCGATGGCACACCCTGGGATGCCGAAAACGAATTGTTCGAAGCCGATTACGAACGCATTATGCCGTGGCTCGAGAACGCCATGCAGCGCATGCCAGTGCTCGCCGAACTCGGTATCAAACGCGAAGTCCACGGCGCCATCACCCACCCACCGGATGGCAACATGTTATTGGGGCCAGCACCCGGGCTGCCGAACTTCTGGTGTTGTTGCGGATCGCAGATCGGCATCGCGTGGGGACCGGGCGCCGGCAAGTACCTCGCACAGTGGATGGTGCACGGTGCGGCCGACATCAATATGCGTGAATTCGACCCACGCCGCTATGGCGCGTTTGCCGATTCCGATTATGCGATTACCAAGGCTAAAGAAGATTATTTGCTGCGTCACGAGATTCCGTTTCCTGGATTAAACCGCACTGACGGACGCCCAGTAAAATCGAGCCCGATCTATCAGCAGCTGAAACAGTCGGGCGCAGTGTTCGAAGAGATTTTCGGTTGGGAACGGCCGCGCTGGTTTGCGCGCGGCAATATTCTGCAGCAGGATGACTACTCGTTCCGCCGCGCCGCATGGCACAACGCAGTCGCCGCTGAAGTCGATGCGGTGCAACACCGGGCGGGACTCATGGACTTATCCTCGTTTGCGAAAATCGATGTCTACGGCACCGATGCCGAGGATTTCGTGAATCGAGTGATTGCCAACACCGCACCCAAAATGCCCGGGCGCATAGTACTCGCGCATATGCTCAACGAGCGTGGCACGATTGAGTCGGAAGCAACGGTAGCGCGTATCGATGAGCAGTGTTTCTATTTCGTGTTCGCGGCATTTCATGAACTCCGCGTTTTCGAGTGGCTGAACCGGCATCGGCGTGATGGCGAGCGTGTCAGTATCGACAACATTTCTGCACAATTGGGGGTGCTCGCCCTACAGGGCCCGCGGGCACGGGACATTTTGTCCGAGGCCACCGCAGCACCGCTCGACAACGCGGCATTCCCCTGGCTCCGCGCACAATCCATCGAGGTCGCGGGCGTCTCGACCCGGGCCCTGCGACTATCGTATTCAGGCGAGTTGGGCTGGGAGTTGCATATGCCGATGCCACAGCTGACAACGGTCTACGATAAACTGTGGTCGGTCGGCGAACCGCACGGCATTGATAACTATGGCTCGTTTGCGATGAATTCGATGCGTCTGGAAAAAATGTTCAAAGGTGCGAGCGAACTCACCAGCGAAGTCACCTTGCCCGAAGCCGATGTGATGCGATTCGCCAAAACCGGCAAATCGGAATTTATAGGCAGGGAGCCCACCATAGCGAGCTCGAAGGGCATGATACCCTGGGTTTGTGCTTACCTGCGTGTCGAGTCCGAGGACGCCGATTGTCATGGATCCGAGGCGGTGTTCACAAATGGCAAATGCATTGGTGCCGTATCGTCTGGTGG
>CAXMMZ010000072.1:0-2588 GCA_964194565.1 Arenicellales bacterium | reverse complement strand
TATCAGGGGCTTACTGCAATACTGCGAAGCACCCCGGCGGGTCGCCTGAAACGTGAATTACAGTGGGCCCGCTTTAACGACGGCGAACCGGAGATCATGGAGCCCATAACATCACCAACGGAATTGCCGGACACAAACCAGTTCGACCTCAGTGCTCCTACGCCAACCCGATTGCAGGAAATAAACCAGATTGACGTCACCAATCCAACCGGCCAAGCACCTACGCCGGGGCAAGTGGGCGGAACAGCAAGCCTGTGATTATCTACAAAGCCACGGGTTGCGATTACGACAACGCAATTTCCGCTGTCGCTATGGTGAAATTGATTTGATAATGACCGATGGCGAATGCCTGACGTTCGTTGAAGTTCGGTATCGGCGCTCGACCGAATTTGGCCATCCTGCCGAGACCGTCGACCGCCGCAAACAATCCAAATTGAAAACCACTGCGGCGTGTTATCTGCGCGACTACGGACCTCCCGATGCTCAATGCCGGTTCGATGTGTTCGCAATTTCCGGAAGCGCCAATGAGATTCATATCGAGTGGATCAAAGACGCGTTCGAAATTGCGTAACGCCGCTGCAACGATACCGATTATCGACTGACAGACCCCACCCAACCCAGCGCAATGGAAATCCGATCCCGCGTCATTGAAAATTTCTCGGAAAGCATCCGGATCACCACCCAATCCATGGAGGCCGTGGCGGACGCGGTGGCGAGTGGTGCGCAAGCGATAGTGCAGGCTATCATCAACGACAAAAAGATCCTCGTTTGCGGCAACGGTGGTTCGGCCAGCGATGCCACGCACTTCTCATCAGAAATGCTGAATCGATATGTTCAAGAGCGACCGCCGCTACCGGCCGTGGCCCTTACTACCGACACCTCTACAATCACCGCAATCGCCAATGACTACGACTATCACCAAGTGTTCGCCAAACAAATAACCGGATTAGGCCGCCCTGGCGACGTTTTGTTGGCCATTACCACGTCCGGCAACTCGGAGAATATCCTGCGGGCCGTGGCTGCCGCCCACGACCGTGAAATGCGTTGTATCGCCCTTAGTGGGCGCGACGGTGGATTATTGGCAAATGTCCTGACAGATCGAGATATTGAAATTCGCGTGCCGTCCGCATCTACTGCGCGCACCCAAGAAGTTCACGGCATCATCATTCACTGCTTATGTGATGCTATCGACAATCATCTACTTGGAACCCCATGACCATCATGCGCAATTTGACGTTCGAGCTTCGAAAACATTCGTTTCGTACGGTGGCGCTTGCCATCATTGTAGTCACTCAATTCGGTTGTGTCGCCTCCATTGTCGCAACGGTAACGGCGATCGATATCGGCACCGACCGCAGAACCTTCGGCACCTACGTCGACGACAATGCCGTTGAGTTCAAAGTTCGCCAGGCGATCTACAGTACACCAGAAATACGTCAACAATCGAATATCAGTGTCACCAGCATGAACGGCATCGTATTGCTTAGTGGTGAGACCCCGACCCCGGCTATGCGGGATCGCATCGTACAACATACGAAGAAGTTTCCGGAGATTCGGCAAATCGTTAACGAGATTCGAATTTCCGGTAAAACCAGTTGGCCGAGCCGCGTTAACGATTCGTGGCTCACGACCAAAGTGAAGACTCGGCTGTATAACGAAACAAAATTGGACGCCAATAGAGTTAAAGTGGTTACCGAGCAAGGGAACGTATACCTGATGGGGATCGTGAGCCGCACCGAAGGCGACGCCGCGGCAAACGCGGCGCGCACAGTAAAAGGTGTGACGCGGGTGGTCAAGGTCTTTGAATACAAAGGTTAGTCGCCACCACCGATGCGATAGCGGAAACAAAATTATTACCACGGCGGATTGCGTCGAATCGCGTATCGCAACGATTGCCAGACCGCTGGTATTCACCAACGGTTGCTTTGACATATTGCACCGCGGCCACGTTGCGTACCTGGAAGCGGCGGCCATATTGGGCGCATCGTTAGTGGTTGCGCTCAATACCGATGCATCGGTGCGCCGTCTCGACAAAAGCGTGGACCGCCCGATCAATTCGCTTGACGATCGCATGGCGATCATAGCCGCACTGCAATGCGTCGATTGGGTCATCGCGTTCGACGAAAACACACCGCTTGAACTGATATGCCTGATACGGCCCGATTACTTGATCAAGGGCGGTGACTGGGCCACCGACGCCATTGTTGGCGCTGATGAAGTACGGTCATGGGGGGGTCATGTTCACGCGATTGCCGTCGAATTTCCCCGGTCGACGACCGATATGCTGAACCGAATCCGCAGTTCGCCGGCCTGACCGCGACCGGGGTCTGTAGAGTACTGGCCCGATCAATAGAATGAGTTTTTACGGCACGCTTGGTATCGCCGCGGTCTTTGCGATGGCGTTTTTCGCATTCAGAAATCTACGCGTGCGTGAACTCGTCACCCGTTACGCGCGCGACTACTGCCGCGACCGCGATCTGCAGTTTCTTGACGGCACAGCATCAATAACCGCGATCTCACCGACTCAGCTACGGGGCAAACTGATGCTGCAACGTACCTATCGCTTTGAGTACACGGACAACGGCGCC
>CAXMMZ010000071.1:0-3452 GCA_964194565.1 Arenicellales bacterium | reverse complement strand
TTGGCGCAGGCCGGTCAGGGTCGGCGCCGCGTGCTACGCTCGAATATCGATGCCGCCGCGGCAATCGATGATGAACTCGCGATGGCCGCGAAAGTCGTCGCCCAGGCGCTGCGTTTCCGGATCCGCTTCGCGCCCGGTGTGAAGCTGGTCGAAGTAATTGGATCGCGCCGACTCGACAGCGAAGCGACACAACGTGTGCGCGTTGCCGAACGCAGTATTGACCGTCGCCTGGCGCAACAGCTGGGCATTAAGGCCGATCGTGGCGACGACGATGACGGCATCCAGATCGTGATCCCTACGTTTTATGCTGGTGACACGCACGTGATTCTGTTGGACGTGCTGGCAGAGCATGCCGGTCCGCTGGTCGACGTCAGCGTACGCTATAAAGATCTCATCCATTTGCGCAACAACGTCGCGCGCGCAATGTTGAGCGTTGCGTCGGGCGAACGAGCCGCGGGGCCGTTGCAGCGTAACGTGCTCAAGAATCTATTGGCTTGGAAGGTATCGAGGGCTGCGTGGCAAGCAAGTTACTTTCTGTCCCGTCACGACCTCGGTCAAGCGCTCTATGTGCTGGCCGAAACGAAACAATTATTGCGCGGGCTGCGGCATGAAATCGAAGCATGGGGAGACGATTCGGAATTGCTCGCGGATGAAACGATGCTTACCGAGTACGTGACGGTGTTGAGAACGCCGCCAGTCACCGAGGTAGCGCACTTGTATCTAGCCGAATCGTTACAGGTCGCATCGGTTCGTAAGCTTAAACCAATTCAGGAGCATTAATATGATGGCACTGCGTGGATTATTACTGGGCGCACTGTTTTGTTTGTCGGTCAGCGCAATGGGCAAACCAATCGACGCAGGCGGCGGCGAGGTGCGCGTGCCGTTGTCGGTTTATCAACACTTACTGACCTTGTCGCAACACGAGCTTCCGCCGGCTCCAGCCGGGTTTGCGATCGGCATATCGTCGGTCTCGGTGTCGATTTCCGATGAGGAACGGCCAAGCGCAGATATTCATGCCGAACTCTCCATCAAAATTTTCGAAGACGTGTGGACGCTCATCCCGGTGCTGCCGTTGGGTACGCCGTTGAACGCAGTGACCGTCGATGGCCAACCGATACAATTGGTCAACGGGCCCGACGGGCTCTCGTGGAGCACTAATCGGGCCGCGGTGGTGACGATGCGGCTGCGATATGGCGCCGACCCGACACGCTCCGGGCCTGGTTTCGTGTTGCCCGTGGTGATGCCCAAGGCGGCCGCGACCCAGCTGAGCGTACAACTGCCAGGCAATGACTTGGACATCGCGGCCATTCCGTCCACGGGGCTTCGCAGCGTTGAGAGTGACGGTGGCACTCGGGTAACCGCGACTATTCCGACCACGTCTGCGGTTCTGTTTTCGTGGCGAACACCGGAGGCGTCGCCGTATATTATCAGTCGCGCGCAGTATCAAGGTGACCTCGTCGGGGATGCAATTCAATGGCACGTTGCCTTCGATGTTGCGCTTAATATCGACGAATCGGTGACGCTCCCGCTGTTGCCGAGTACGGTGACTTTGACTGATCTGTTGGTTGACGGTGAACGGTCCACCGTCGTCGAACACGACCAGAAGTTCGCGACTCGCCTACATGGGCGGGGTGCCCACCATGTGGAACTCCGTTTTAATACGCCGGTTGTTCACGCGGCGGGTCCGCCATCGGTCAGCTTACGTATTCCGCGCATTCCGGTTTCGCACTTCACGCTGACGCTGCCCGGCAACAAAGACGTGAGCGTATCGCCACGCGCCAACGTGATGCTATCGCGTGATTCCGAGCATACTCAGGCCGAGCTGTTTGTCCCCTTAGCGGACAGCGTTGAGTTCAAGTGGGTCGAGGCAGTACCCGACGCGCTGCGCGGCGCCGTGCGTGCCAACGCATCGTTATTCCATACTGTGTACGCGGAAGAGGGGGTGTTGCACGGTCGCGCTGACATCGTTTTAGAAGTGACCCACGGCGAGACAAATCTCTTAGAGTTAAGCGTCCCTGCCGATGTGCAGGTAAACCGTGTCGCTGCGGCTGACGGCGGGATTTCGGACTGGGTCATGTCGCCGCTCGCTGCCAGTGCCGAGCAAAAAGTTCAGGTCTTTTTGGATCGCCCGGTGCGCGGTGAATACCGGCTCGAACTTCACTACGAGCGATTGGTGGCGGGCGAAGCGGCCGATGCACAGCAAGGCATCGCGGTGCCGTTGATCGAAGTGCTTTCGGTGCACCGGCAGCGTGGGATGGTGGCGCTACTGGTGGGTCCCGAGTTGTCATTACATCCGGTCTTCGAGGACGGCGTGACGCGCGTCGGCGAGAATCAACTGCCGGGCTTCGTTCGCGAGCAGTTCGATCTCGCGGTTGGGCACACTTACAAATATACTGCGACACCGTCGCTCCGAGTAATCCCCGTTGCACCGGAGCCGGTGCAGGGCAAATTTGACGCGCAGGTAGATACGTTGATCTCGATCGGCGATGTGGCGCTGAAGGGTTCGGCAACGATTGAGGTTGTGGTCAAGTCGGGCGCGCTGACCGACCTCGCGTTGCGACTTCCATCTGGCATTAGTGTGTTAAATATTTCCGCGCCGTCGTTGCGTTCGCACGATATTCACAATGATTCGGTTGGGCAGATCGCCACTCTCGCCTTCACCCAAGATATGCAGGGCGTATTTCGGATCGAAGTGATTTACGAACATATCATGGTCGACGGCGATACCCACACGACAGTTCCCACAATCTCGGTCGCCGATGCCGACGTTGAGCACGGGCGGATTGCGGTCGAAGCGCTCGCTGCGGTCGAAATAAAAGCTACAACCGCAGAACAACTCGCGTCGTTGGATGTGAGCGAGTTGCCGCGGCAGCTGGTGCTCAAGACGACCAACCCAATTCTGCTGGCGTACAAATATGTGCACGCCGAACCCCCTTTTAGGCTCGATCTCGACGTAACCCGTCACAAACAGATCGATGTGCAGGCCGCAATGATCGAACACGCGGCTTACCGCACCTTGTTCACGCGCGACGGGTTGGCGGTAACGACGGCTAAACTCATTGTGCGGAACAGCCGCCAACAATTTATGCGCCTGATACTACCGCCTGATACGGAGGTATGGTCGGTGTTCGTCGACGGCAAACCGGAGAAGCCAGCGCGGCATCGCGATACCGAGCCCGAGGGGCACTTCTCGGTATTGATTAAGATGATCAACGCATCAGACGGATTTCCGGTCGAGCTGGTGTACGCAACTCGTGCCCACGCGATGGGTTTTGTAGGCACGATTTCGGGAAGTCTGCCGTCCCCGGACATGGTAGTCACGCATACGCGATGGGATGTCTACCTTCCCGATGGGGCGCGCTATGACAAGCCCGACACTTCGTTAAAAACGATCGTAGACGGAGCGTCGGGCAGCTCGCGCAGTGCTTGGTCGTCACTCGACGCCGTCTCCC
>CAXMMZ010000070.1:0-7831 GCA_964194565.1 Arenicellales bacterium | reverse complement strand
GTTAATTGGCGGAGAGAGAGGGATTCGAACCCTCGATGGGGCTACAAACCCCATACTCCCTTAGCAGGGGAGCGCCTTCAGCCGCTCGGCCATCTCTCCGTAGAGTCAGGCCGAAGCATAACGATCCGGGATTGCCTGGTAAAGTCCGCCCGGTAAAGTCCGATTACCCAGTGCGGGGCAATCGCCAGCCACAATCAACCATCGGATTGATTCTGCTCGGCTCGCTGCTCGTTTTTGATCCGTTCGTAGATTTCTTCACGGTGCACCGGAATTTCCTTCGGGGCATTGATTCCTATTCGGACCTGGTTGCCTTTAATACCGAGTACGGTGACCTGAACATCATCGCCAATGTTAAGGGTTTCACCGATTCGTCGCGTTAAAATTAGCATTGGGTTGTACTCCGTTCCATAGTGTGTTGCAGGTGTTTCGGCCCGGTACTCCTCCGAATTGCCGCGTGCGAGCCCTCATGGGCGTTTCCTCGTTGTAATAGTCTAAGAAGAACATCTCTTTGCCTAGATCCCGCCATCGACCGCATCGGGCTGTCGCGCCGTCGACGATTCAGACGATTGTTTAGCGTCGTCCTTTTGCAAACCGAATGCGCTATGCAGAGCCCGCACCGCAAGCTCCAGATATTTGTCCTCGATTACGACTGAAATCTTGATCTCCGACGTTGAGATGAGTTGGATATTGATGCTGTCCTCGGCCAACGTTTTGAACATGGTCGTGGCAATGCCCGCGTGGGAGCGCATTCCGACCCCGACCACCGATATTTTAGCGATGTTATCGGCGCCAACGACACCACGGGCGCCCACTTCGGCGGCCACATCACGCAGAATCTCTTCGCTTTGCGCGTAGTCGTCGCGGTGCACGGTAAAGGTTACGTCAGTCAGATTGTCGGCGCTGACGTTTTGAATAATCATGTCGACGTTGATATGCGCGTCTGATACCGGCCCGAGGATACGATAGGCGATGCCCGGCTCATCGGGCACACCACAGATCGTCAATTTGGCTTCATCCCGGTTGAAGGCAATACCGGAGATTAGCGGTTGTTCCATCGGCTCTTCCTCATACGAGATCAGTGTTCCGGGGCCTTCTTTGAAGGATGACAACACGCGCAGTGGTACCCGAAATTTCCCGGCGAATTCCACCGATCGCGTTTGCAGCACCTTTGCCCCTAAACTTGCCAACTCTAACATCTCTTCCACTGTAACTCGGTCTAATCGCCGCGCCTCCGGCACAATTCTCGGGTCGGCGGTAAATACCCCTTCCACATCGGTATAAATCCGGCATTCAGTGGCCTTCAGGGCTGCCGCCATCGCTACGGCGGTCGTATCGGAGCCGCCCCGTCCCAAAGTCGTGATGTTGCCGTCGTCGTCGACCCCCTGAAAACCGGCTATCACCACTACCCGACCTTTATCCAGGTCGCGCCGCACCCGCGCGGCATCGATATCCAGGATGCGCGCGCGGCCGTGCACTCCGTCGGTACGGATCCGTACTTGGCCGCCGGTGTAGGAACGCGCCGCGCAACCGCGCGCGTTTAACGCCATCGCCAGCAACGCGATCGTGACCTGTTCGCCGGTCGACAATAACACATCCACTTCGCGGGCCGCTGCCTGTGGGTGGATCTGATCGGCCAGCGTAAGCAATCGATTGGTTTCGCCGCTCATTGCGGACACCACAACGACTAAATCATCGCCGCCGCGCTGTGCCGCGGAAACCTTATCGGCGACGGCATTGATCCGGTCCACGTCTGCCACCGACGTGCCCCCGTATTTCTCAACAATCAGCGCCATACCGACTCCAATTCACTGCCTCTGCATTCCAGGTGCCGCGCCTCGATACCGCAACGACAAGACATTCCCGGAGGACTTTAGCAAGTATTTCTCATTGCAGTAAATCGTATCGGCCATAGAGTGTTCGAAAGTCAACATTCTAACCGACACCGAAATCGGTTAATCGCCCGCAAGTTGGCTAGCCACGAGGGCATAGACGGCGTCGAGCGCACCGCCCAGCGCCTCGCTGTCGGCCCCACCGCCCTGCCCCATTTCGGCCTTGCCGCCGCCCTTTCCGCCGACCTGAGCTGCCAGCGACTGCACGAGTCGACCGGCATGCAGGCGATCAGTCAGATCCGCCGACACGCCGGCAATAATCGACACTTTGCCATCGCGGGCCGACCCGACCACCACGACGCCGCTACCCAGTTGCTGCCGCATCCGGTCCAACATCGCCCGCAGCGACTTGGTTTCGACGCCATCGCGCCGCGTCACCAGCACTTTGACATCATCGACCGCTTGCACTTGGTCGTCGACGTTTTGTGCGCCGCCGCTGGCAAGTTCGACTTGGGCGGCTTGCAATTCCTTTTGCAGTTCGCGGTTACGATCGACCAGCTGCTTGGCCTTGCCCAGCAATTCGTCACTACCCGCTTTCAATAAGCCACCCAACTGGTCCAATAATTCGCTCTGTGCGACCACGGATCGCAGTGCCGCGGCTCCGGTCAGTGCTTCGATACGGCGCACGCCGGCCGCAATGCCGGTTTCGCTCGCGATACGGAATAAACCGATATCGCCGGTCCGCGCAACATGGGTTCCTCCGCACAACTCAAGCGAATAATCCCCCATGCTCACGACCCGAACTTCCGAATCGTACTTTTCTCCGAACAACGCCTCTGCCCCCGCGGCTTTGGCGGCCTCGATCTCCATAATCGTCGTCTCCACTGCGTGGTTGGTTCGGATCTGCGCATTCACTAAAGCCTCCACGGCAAGCAACTGTTCTCGATCGACGGGCGCGTGGTGTGAAAAATCGAAACGTAGCCGGTCCGGCGCCACCAGCGAACCCTTCTGCTCGACATGCGCTCCGAGCACCTGTTTTAACGCGGCGTGTACGAGATGTGTCGCGGAGTGGTTAATGGCCGTGGTCGCCCGCGCTAGCGTATCGACCTCGGCATTAACCGATTCGGTCGCGCCCATGCGCCCACTGCGAACAACACCGATATGACCGATCACGTCGCTGCCGAAACGTTGCGTATCGGTCACCTCAAATTCGCCGTGCAGACCAACGATACGACCACGGTCACCGACTTGGCCACCGCCTTGCGGATAGAACGGTGTGGTATCGAGCACGATCAGCACCTGCTCACCGGCATCGACCGTAGTCACTAGTCCGTTGTCTTTGTGCAACGCGACGATCTTCGCTGCGTTTTGGGTACCGGAATATCCGGTAAATTCCGTCACTCCATCAATCTCAATGCGGGTTTTTTCGGTGGCACCGAATTGGCTCGCGGCGCGCGCGCGCGCGCGCTGTTGTTGCATCGCCTGCTCAAACCCATCGACATCGACGCTCAGATCGTGCTCGCGCGCCACATCGGCAGTCAGATCAACTGGAAAACCGTAGGTGTCGTACAACTTAAACGCCACGTCGCCTGGAATCTGGGTGCCGGATAGCTGGGCAATTTCGCGCTCCAACAGCTTGATGCCGATCTCGAGGGTTTCCGCAAACTTCTCGCCTTCGATTTTGAGAGTCCGCTCGATTGCTTGTTGCGCGTCGCGCAACTCCGGATAGGCGTCGCCCATTTCCTCCACTAACGGCGCCACGAGGCGATGAAAAAACGGTCGCGTCGCACCGAGTCCGTAGCCGTGTCGAATTGCGCGGCGGATGATGCGGCGCAACACGTAGCCGCGGCCCTCGTTTGAGGGCATCACGCCATCCGCAATCAGAAACGACGTGGAGCGAATATGATCGGCAATGACTTGCAGGGACTGATTGGCCGTGCTCGGCATCGATAGCGCGATAGCGGCAGCCGCGATTAGCCGCTGAAATTGATCGGTTTCGTAGTTGCTGTGTACGCCTTGTAGCACCGTGGCTAAGCGCTCGAGACCCATGCCGGTATCCACCGAAGGCTTAGGCAGCGGTATCAATTCGCCATCGGCATTGCGATTGAACTGCATGAACACCAAATTCCAAATTTCCACATAGCGATCGGCGTCGGCGTCGGCGCTGCCCGGCGGGCCTCCGGGGACATCGGCACCGTGATCGTAAAATATCTCGCTGCACGGTCCACACGGACCGGTATCGCCCATGGCCCAGAAATTATCGTGCGCACCGATTCTGGAAAATCGCTGCGGATCCACGCCGACACCATTGAGCCAGCTATCCGCTGCCTCGTCATCGTCTTCGAATACGGTTATCCACAGCCGGTCGGGCGGTAATCGAAAACCTTCAGTCAGTAATTGCCAGGCATAGTCGATGGCTTCGCGCTTGAAATAATCGCCGAAACTGAAATTTCCCAACATCTCGAAGAACGTATGATGGCGAGCGGTATAACCCACGTTTTCGAGATCGTTATGCTTGCCGCCGGCCCTGACGCAGCGTTGCGCCGTCACGGCGCGCCGGTATGGGCGCTGTTCAACGCCGAGAAAAACATCTTTAAACTGCACCATACCTGCGTTCGTAAATAGCAACGTCGAGTCGTTGGCGGGTACCAGTGAACTACTCGGCACAATCTCATGCCGATGGCTTTGGAAGTACTCTAAAAAAGCCCGCCGTATCGCAGCCGTTTCCATATCAATCTACTATTCTGAGTCATCAATCTTCAGGGCCGCGCGCACCAACGACGTACTAAACCCGCGACGTTGCAGGTAGTTCGCCCGTCGTGCCCATTCTTTATAGTCGGTCGGTGGCTCAGCCCCGAATTTTTTGAGGAGAATTTCGCACAAGCGCGAGCGCCAGGTCTCCGAATCCGCATCGACTACCGATTCGATCAGCTCGGCTCCCACGCCCGATTCGCGCAGATCATAAGCGATCCGTAGTGGACCGTAACCGCGTTCGGTTCGGGTATAAACCAGTGCTTGCGCAAAACGTTCGTCGGACAGCAGATTGTCGGTAATCAGCTGGTCAATTACAGATTCGATAATTCCTTCATCATACCCTCTACGGCGCAGCTTCCGGCGCAGTTCGAGCTGTGAGTGTTCCCGCCGCGACAACAACCGCATCGCCACGGCTCGCGCCGTGACATCGCCAGCCACTTCCTGTTTCACACCTCTGCCGCTTCCTCCAAAGGCTCTACGCTGGTGCCGGCCTTGCTGACATCGCCGCCAAGACCCCTCCCTGCACGCACTTCGGCCTCGATCGACGCCGCAATATCGGCGTGCTGTTTGAGAAATTCACGCACATTGTCTCGACCTTGACCGATCCGATCGCCCTTGTAGCTATACCACGCGCCCGATTTCTCCACTACACCGACCTCCACCCCTAGATCGATTAACTCCCCGTGTTTGGAAATCCCCTCATCATACAAAATGTCGAATTCGCATTTTTTGAACGGCGGCGCCACCTTATTCTTAACGACCTTCACACGGGTTTGGTTACCGAGGATTTCGTCGCCTTTCTTGATGGCACCAATGCGTCGAATATCGAGGCGCACCGATGAATAGAACTTCAGTGCATTTCCGCCCGACGTCGTTTCCGGATTGCCGAACATGACGCCGATTTTCATGCGAATCTGGTTGATAAAAACTACCAACGTATTGGAGCGCTTTATGTTAGCCGTCAACTTCCGCAGTGCTTGGGACATGAGGCGGGCCTGCAAGCCCATGTGGGAATCACCCATTTCGCCTTCGATCTCGGCTTTCGGCGTCAACGCCGCAACCGAGTCAATCACCACCACGTCGACGGCCGCCGAACGCACTAACATATCGGTAATTTCGAGCGCTTGTTCACCAGTGTCTGGTTGTGACACCAGCAAGTCGTCAACCTTCACCCCGAGCCGGGACGCGTATCCCGGATCGAGCGCGTGCTCCGCATCGACGAAGGCAGCGGTACCACCGAGTTTCTGCGCCTCGGCGATCGCCGTCAGCGACAGCGTCGTCTTTCCGGAGGATTCCGGACCATAGATCTCGACGACCCGCCCGCGTGGCAACCCGCCAACCCCCAGCGCGATATCCAGCCCCAACGATCCAGTCGGCACGACATCGATGTTGCGTTGCACTTCGGCGTCGCCCAAACGCATTACGGCGCCCTTGCCGAACTGCCGCTCGATCTGCCCTAGCGCAGCCTTCAGTGCCTTTTCTTTATTTTCGTCCATCATGTTCTCCGTCTACCATTAATCGATCATCAATACGCCGGGTATCCACATCACTCATGTGTAAATTACATCCAGTGGCCTATCGAGCGCTGTGCGATATGTCACAAATGCGGTCACCCAGTGCGTCGGGGACACCCCGAAGTTTACCCGATCTTGGCGCTAACCGCGCTCAATTGACGCGGACACTAAACTTGGAAGGTTGCGCACTCCGGCCAACGCGTGACTAATTGATTGGTCGCGAACGGCGGATCGGTTGCCGTGGAAGTGGCGGGTTTCGCAGTGGCTCGGCCCGGTACGCAACGCCCAGGCAAAACATACGGTGCCGACGGGTTTTTCTTGGCTGCCGCCATCCGGGCCGGCAATTCCGGTCACCGCAATCGAGATTGTCGCATTGCTGTGGTGCAGGCCGCCGGTCGCCATAGCCAGCGCAGTCTGCTCGCTCACGGCGCCGAAGCGCGACATCGTTTCAGTAGAAACCCCAACCATTTCACACTTAGCATCGTTACTATAGGTGACGAATCCACGATCAAACCATTCCGAACTGCCCGCGATCGTGGTCACGGCGGCGGCCACCCCGCCCCCGGTACAGGACTCGACCGTCGTGAGCACGTGCCGGCTATCACGTAATAAGGTGCCGATCTCTGTCGCCAGCGAGTACCAAGTCGGTTCTGCCATACCAGGAGCGCTCTGATTGCGACCTGCGCGTGGTCAGCCGGCCGGCAACAGCGCTTTATCGAGCTTGAATCGGTGCGGATGCTCGATACTTCTGCGATATGCGGTATTGGCCGGTTGCTCGGATGGCGAAGCGCCGCCGTTTTGCCCTGGAGTCTGTACGATCAAAAATCGATTACGCTGCAGCAACGCGGCACGATAAAACGCCACGAACTCGTCGCGTCCGATCGCTCGCACGGCGGACGCCAACCGGTCTTGCGAATCAAATTCAAATTCCTCGTTATCCAGTTCGTTCCAGTACCGACCGCTACGAGCGTTGAGGTCATGCTCCCGCTCCAGAATCCGGCTTAACAACCCCTGTTGCTGAGCATGATATTCGTCATCCGTCATATCGGTTAAGCGATCAGAAAACTCGCGAATAAAGCGATTAATGTGAGATTCGATGGCCGACGGTGAGGCGGTCGGAGATTGTACGACGAATACCAATCCCGGGACTTCAGACAACGTATATGGCGATGCGAATACGACATAACCGAGCTGATTTTGCGTGCGCAGATCGTTGTAGAAGGCCGATGACACAATTTGCGCAAGCAGCGCGAATCGGGCTCGGGTCGCTACGTTAATGTCTTCACCCTGCACATATATACTGATCGCGGCGTCGTCGTGATCAACATCAAGAGTGCGCAGGTAAGTCTTGCGAAGTGGCAGGCGCACAATGCGGGCCCTCGGCACCGGTTGCGGCTGTGCCTTCGCTAATAACCCCGTGCGTACTGCCGACGCCATCGACACCGCCTCGTCGCGCTCGACGTTGCCGTGTGACAACCCTACCACGTCAACCCGCGTAAAAAACTGACCGATAAACTGCTCAAGCTCGGCTTTGGATACAGTCAGCGCCGCGGCAATTCTCTCTTCCGACGTCCAATCCGGAATCATCAGCAATCGCCGCACTTCGGAAAGTGTTTGCGAATAAGGCGTGTCTTGGCTGTGATTCCTGAGGTTTCGGATCAACTCCTGTCGATAGAGTTCGAACTTCTCGGGGTCGATGGACGGTTCGCGCATCGTCTCGACGATACGCTCCAG
>CAXMMZ010000069.1:0-4747 GCA_964194565.1 Arenicellales bacterium | reverse complement strand
CGCACGCTGATATCCACCGGGGGCCAGGAAGTGTCCGCGGTACTGCCATCGCTATCGTCGCCAAACAACTCGGCTTTCTGGCGCATAATCTCCAACTGTGCACGCTGGTCCTCGACGCGCTGCGTAACGTCCGCCAGTGCGTGTTGCACTGAGTCGCACTTGGTGGTTAGTGCCTTACAAAATCGTTGGGCTTCGAGCTGCCGTTTAATGAGTGCACGCGCAAGGTCGTCTTTGCCATTAGCGAAGCAGATGTCCAGCTCGTGCTCAAGGTCAGCCAATTTCTGCTCCAGCTCGGCATGGCGGGCCATAAGCTGTCCGCGCTCGTGGCGTAAGAACTTGGATCGTTGCTCGTCTCGGTTCAGTTCCTCTTCCATTTCGCGGAGTGCTTGTTTTAGAAGTGCTTCAGGCTCCTCGATCCGATCCAGCACCGCGTGCAGGTCAGCGCGAAACAATCTCGATACTCGTGTAATTAGTGCCATTACGAATTCTCCTGGGTCTGTTGTGCTTGAAAGCGATGCCATGAATCTAGTAAAGGTTGCACACGGTTTGTAGACCCCATTTGGTAAACAAATCGGGCGTTGATTTACAAAAGTTTTACATGCCGGTATACGGGAGAGCTGATAAGCTGTCGGTTATGACACAACGCAAACTTCGCATCCTCGTGGTAGAAGATGAGGCCTCTATTCGCAACGGCCTTATCGATGTGTTGGTGTTCCATGGCTATAGCGTCAGCGCGGCCGAGACCGGCCCGCAAGGCTTGAAGATGGCACTCGGCGGGACGTTCGATCTGATTCTGTTGGACGTGATGCTGCCTGGTGTCGACGGTTTTGAAATTTGTAATCAAGTGCGGAATCGAGATCGCGAACAAGCCATCATTATGCTGACGGCGAAGACCAGCGATGAGGACATCGTGCAGGGATTGGCCCTCGGCGCCGACGACTACGTGGCCAAACCGTTTTCGGTCGCGCAGTTGGTGTTGCGGGTACAGGCGGTCTTGCGGCGCACGCGCGCCGGCTTTGCGACCAACGTTCACATGGAGTTGGGTGGCGATATATCGATCGATCTTGCCAATTTACGCGGACGAAGAGGCTCCGATGAATTGGTTTTTACGCGACGTGAAATTGAGATCTTGCAGTATCTCGATGCGAATTCGACACGGCCGGTTCCGCGCGACGAACTGCTGGCAAAAGTCTGGGGATATGGCAAGGATTTAGATATCGCGACACGCACAGTGGACATACATATCGCCAAATTGCGTCGTAAGATTGAACCGGAGCCGGCCGTACCACGGCACCTGATTACGGTTCGTGGCATCGGCTACCGCCTGGTTCGCGACTGATGATACTCGGCGGGTTGACGGTTAAACGCTTGCGCGTTTGGTTGCTGGTGTTTTTCTGCGCACTCTTAGTTCCCGCCACCGCCCTCGTCGTCCAGGCCTACAGCCGGCTCAAATGGGAAACCTTCCACCAGTACCGGCTATTGGCCGAAGAGCTATCAGGCCGCGTTAACGATACGCTGCAGGACGTGATCGATATCGAAAGCGCACGTTCGTTTACAGATTATGGGTTTCTCGTCGTTGCGGGTGATTCTGAAGGAGGTTATTTGCAACGCTCTCCGCTCTCGGATTATCCGGTGGCATCGCGCATCCCTGGTGTGCTGGGTTATTTTCAGGTCGATACGCACGGCGCATTTACGACTCCGTTATTGCCCGAGGCGGGCGCGACGCCCGGGGCCTACGCTCTTTCCGCGATCGATCGGGAACGGCGAGACGATTTGGCGCGCCGTATTCGGGAAATTCTGAGCGAAAATCGGCTCGTGCGCCATGAGGTACCGAGCAATGAACGCATTGACGACACACTAGGTGAAGCCAAAAAAGCCAAATCACAGGATCTGCCCCAAAGCCCTGAGCCCGAGCTTATTCAAAGCCGCGAACAGACCGCCGCACGTGCCGTGTCCTCCACCCCCGTTGAAGTTCTTGCCGAAGTCGCGGGGGACGCACCGGCTGAGTTGGACGAAGTGGAAGTCGTGGCGCAATTGGAGTTCGACAAGCTCAATACAGCCGTACCGGCCAGTAGGGGAACAGGAAGCCGGTTTAGCGAAGATCAACAAGCGTTGAACAAGCTCGGCCGGGTCGAGGACTTGAAGCTGGACGATGCCTACGACGTACAGCAACGTAAGGACACCGATACACGCGCCGTGGCCGAATCACCGGCTTTAAGCGCATCGCAGACTGAAAAGCGGCGTTCTCGGAAGGAACGCAGCCTGGTACCGCAATCCACTACCGAATTCCTGGCAGATGCGATAAGCCGATCCAGTCCTGTACCATCCGACGTGCCGATCCGGACGTTCGAAAGCGAATTGGACGCATTCGAGTTCAGTCTTCTGGACAGTGGACATTTTGTGTTGTTTCGTAATGTTTGGCGCGATTCCCAACGCTATGTGCAGGGCGCTTTGATTGACCCCGAAGCGTTTGTACAGGATGTCGCCGAGACGGCGTTCCGAAATACTCGTTTAGCCCGTATGAGTAATCTAATTGTCGCATTCAGAGGAAATGTGTTGTCGGCTATTACCGGCAAAGCCGTCGGCGGTTATCTCTCGAACGCCGACGAGTTAACCGGTTCACTGTTGTACCGAACCCGACTCTCGGCGCCGCTAAGCGAACTTGAGCTAATATTTAGCGTTACCAAACTGCCAGCCGGCCCAGGCGCTTTGGTAGTGGGTTGGCTCGCAGCGGTATTGGCGCTGGTTCTATGTGGTGGGTTTTATCTAATGTACCGATTGGGTAAAGGACAAATTGCGTTGGCCCGGCAACAACAGGACTTTGTCTCGGCCGTGAGCCACGAACTCAACACGCCGCTTACATCGATTCGAATGTATGGCGAAATGCTGCGCGAAGGCTGGGCGAGCGAAGATAAAAAGCAATCGTATTACGAGTACATATTCGCCGAGAGCGAACGCTTATCGCGGCTAATAGCCAACGTGCTACAACTCGCGCGCATGACTCGAAACGATCTGCCGGTTGCACTAAAGCCAGCCACCGTATCGGAACTCATGGACGGAATTCGTTCGAAGATCTCTTCGCAAGTTGAGCACGCGGGATTCGGATTGCGGATCAATTGCACCGATGACGCTTCCGGCACCGTAATTCGGGTCGATTCTGACCTGTTTGCACAGATCATCATTAATCTGGTCGATAATGCGATCAAATTCTCTAACAATTCCACGCCCAAATCGATCGACATCAATTGCACGCGGCAGCGCGACAACACGATACTGTGGACTGTACGGGACTATGGCCCGGGTGTGGCGCGCGATCAGATGAAAAAAATATTCAAGCTGTTCTATCGTTCCGAAAACGAGCTTACGCGCGAAACCGTTGGCACGGGCATCGGACTCGCGCTCGTACATCAGTTAACCGTCGCCATGCAGGCCCGGATCGACGTTGTGAACACTGATCCGGGTGCCGAATTTAGGGTGTCGTTTCCAATTCATGAGCCCGGCACGAGTCGGAACCCCCCGCCAACAGCGAAACCCGCCTAGCCGATCGTCAATCAATCCCAATCGGCGTTCAATCCATTATGGATCAGTAATATTCGAGCACACTGGGGTTGTCGAATAATAATTACCTTTCTCTAGCCGGGCTATTTTTCGTCCAGTCTTTCTCCCGCGGCATTTTATTGTCGATCATCCCGCTGCAGACACTTGCGCTGACAGGCGATGTCCAGCGCACCAGTACCCTGCTTTTCGCAGTGAGTGCCGGTGGCATTCTGGCAGCGTTAGTGACGCCCGTGCTTATTCAAAGGATAGGTCCGTATCCCATGTTTTTATTTGGGTGTGCGATGATGTTTATTTCTGCCATGCTATTGGCCTCCCACGATCTTGTTTATTTCTCGGCAGGTCTGTTTTGCCATGTCTTTTCAATTGCTGCATCTGAAGTCACCTTAACACTCTATGTACTTGCCAAGATTCCACGCCGGAAGCTAACCCAGTTTGAGCCGTGGAGGGTTCTTTGTACCGTACTCGCGTTATGCATTGGCCCATTTCTGGGTGTCTACTTTCAAAAAACCTTCTTTCATCAATTGCCATTCTTCGTTTGCGCTGTTTTTGTTTTTCTGTCCATCGTCTACTTCCGCTCGCTGGGGTTGCACGAGGTGACGATTCCCAGATCGGGATCGCAAATTGTCAATCCATTGCGCTACCTTGCGAGATACTTCCATCAGCCGCGGCTCAATCTTGCCTACGCCCTCGTGCTCGCGCGGTCCTGCTGGTGGACCATGTTTGTGATCTATACGCCGATCTATGCTCAACGCTCCGGTATGGGTGAGCTGATGGGGGCGGCCGTCGTTTCCATTGGTACAGCCTGGACGCTGTCGGTGCCGTTTTGGGGATGGGTTGGCCGACGATACGGTGTTCGGTATTTACTGCAGTCTGGTTTCTTCATAACCGGCGCACTAAGTACGCTGGCATACCTCTATGCGGAATCGCCCGTCGTTGCCTCCGTACTACTGGTCGTGAGCGCATTAGGCGCGACGATGCTCGACGGCATGGGGAATGTGTTGTTTTACCGGGCTGTTCGCACCCGGGAACGCTCGGAAATGACCGCGGTGTTCGTCACCTACCGCGATTTTGGTCAGCTCGCAACACCCGGTTTGTACTCCGTGTTGCTGGCCTTTTTCGCGCTACCCGTGGTGTTTTCCAGCGCCGCGGCGTGGATGTTCATTGCGGGCTATTTTTGCCGATTTATCCC